>QBMS01000089.1 GCA_003249095.1 Snowella sp. | reverse complement strand
CTCGTCGTTTATGGGCTAACCAGGTTGATACAATCTTTGCCCTGCTTTTATGAAACCACCCTGCCAAAGTTGGGGGGCTAGGGGGGCAAAAGTATATCCTAAATCATCAAAATCTCTCTATTTTTTGCCCTTAACCGTCGGATCGAGAGCCGCTAATTCCTTTAATTGAAACGTGACCAATTTATCCCAATTCCCATTTTCAAAAAGCACAGCCGCCTTACCATCACTCACCCGTTGAACGAGTCCTTCAAAACAATAATAAGTATCATTGGGATTAGTTACACGAACCGTTGTACCAGGTAAAATCATGGTTTTATTCCTCAGATAATTGAACTTGTTTTTTAGCTTAACAGGATCTTTGCCGATTGAAACCCTTAAAAACGGGATTTAAAAGTATTTTGTTTCCAAAAATCTTCCACCAGGGTATAGAGAACGGGAACCACGATCAAACTCAACAGGGAAGAGGTAATCAGACCGCCCATAATCGCCACGGCCATGGGTTGACGCAATTCGGCTCCTGCCCCCAAACCCAATGCCAGGGGAAGCATTCCTAAAATTGTTGAAGCAGTGGTCATCAAAATCGGGCGTAATCGGACGACTCCCGTTTCCAGGAGAGCATCATGACGATTAAATCCCTTTTTGCGGAGTTGGTTGGCATAATCAATTAATAAAATTGCATTTTTATCCAATAGTCCCAAGAGAAAGATGAGTCCAATCAGGGAAATCATGCCAAAATCGCTTTGGGTAATCAGTAAACCTAGCATGGCTCCGACGATGGAAAGGGGCAGGGAAAGGGCGACGATCAAGGGTTCCAAAAGACTCCTAAAAAGCAAGACCAGGATCAATAACATTCCCCCCAAAGAAAGCAGGAGGGCGATCGCAAACTCTGTAAAAACTTCACCAATTCGGGCGGAATCTCCCTGGAGTTCAATATTTATTCCTGGAGGTAGGAGGGATTGGGCTAGGCTCTCGACTTCGGTGGTGATTTCTCCCAGGGTATAGTCCGGAGCGAGATTGGCACTGAGATAAACCGCCCTTTTTCCCTTGAAATGTTCAATACTGTCGCCATTTTCCGCGATGCCTGTGAGTTTGATTTGAATTAAACCAGGGATTTTTTCGACTTTGGTTTTTAATTTTTCCGCCGTTGTTTTTAAAAGGGTTAGATCCTCGCCCATTAAGGCAATTTTTAAGGGGCTATCATCCCCTGTTTGCACAAATAGAATATCTTCCACACTGGTTGTCACCTTGGGAAGTTTGGGTAAGGATTGGCGTAAATTTTCTTGGATTTGACTGGTTTTGAGGTTGCGATCGCCTTTGAGTTGAACATAGGTTTTGCCCTTGAGAGGATTTCCCTGTATCCCTGCGATCGTAAAGATAGATTGGGTTTCGGGTAGGGCTAAAATCGTCGGCTCTAGTTTTTCGGCCGTGCGATGAGTTCTCCTTAATAAAAAGCCTTCGGGAGATTGGGCAATATTGCTAATCCAATCAAAGGCTCCAGAAGTTTCCGTTGCAGTTTTTTCAGTTGGGGGTTTAAATTTTCCTGCCAGGTTGGGCAATGCCGAAGTGTAGATAACATTAAATTCTCCTCGGTCTAAAACAGGAATAAAGCCCTGGGGAATGAGGGGAATTAGTGCCAGTCCAGTGATCAAGCTCGCGATCGCGATTCCTATGACCGTCGGACGATGGCGCAATGACCAATCTAAGATCTGACGATAGAGCGTTTGACATTTTGATGAGTATTGCGTAATTTTTGAATTAAAACTGTTTTCAGAAGAAGGCTTATCTTTTTTTCGTAACCAAAAGACCGATAAAACGGGAGAAAGTGTTCGTGCCACTAACAGAGAAAAAATCACCGCACTGGCAACCGTAAAGGCAAAGGGTTTAAAAAATTGCCCCAAACTGCCCCCCATCAAGGCGATCGGCAAAAATACGGCAACAATCGATAAACTGGTCGCCGAAACCGTTAATCCGATCTCTTCGGTGGCCAGGATCGCGGCTTGGCGGGGCGTTTCTCCTGCTTCGATGTGACGGCTAATATTTTCTACATCCACGATCGCATCATCTACCACAATGCCAATCACGAGGGCGAGGGCTAATAGGGTTAACGTTTCCAGGTTTAAACCCAAAATTGCCATCACAATAAACGTTCCCAAGAGAGACAGGGGAATGGCGATCGCGGTAATCAGGGTTGCCGACCAACTCCGTAGAAAGGGATAAATCACTAAAACCGCTAAAAAAATCGCCCCAAACAGAGATTCCAGGGTGGCATTCGTCGCTTCTCGAATATAGTCCGCCTGGGTTTCCGCTAGGGTGAACTGAATGGCTGGAAATTGATTTTGTAGGGTTTCAATGGTTTTTTGGGCAGATTTCACCACTTCTAGGGTATTAGCCGATCCTTTTTTGATTACCTGAACCGCTAGGACATCTTTGCCATTCAAACGGGTGAAGGTAGGCGGATTGGCATCGGGGACGCTTGCATCGGATATTTCCCTAAAATCGGCATCTCCTAACAAATTGACGGTCAAAACGCCCGATAATTGACTAAGAGCGGGAATAATTTTCGTTTTGGCAAGCTGACTGAGTTCTTCTAGGGATTGGGTTGAAGGTGCGATCGCGTAGGTAACGGCACTGGATTCATTGAGATTGAAGGGAAAAATTTCAATTTTGGCTCCAGCAGGTAACGGGACGGATTGGAGAGCTTTTTTGACGATTTCTGTTGAATTTTCGAGATTTAAACCCGCATCAAAGGCAATACTGAGGATTGATCGCCCTGCATAGGTAGAGGAATAGAGGGTGGTTTGTGGTAATGGTTGGAGTCGTTTTTCTAACGGTACGGTGAGTTGAGTTTCTGTCAGTTCTGCTGTTTCTAGTCCAACTGTTCCAGTGACAATGACGACGGGAAAGGTGACTTCAGGAAAGAGCGCGTATTTGAGAGAACTCAGGGCAAAGAGGCCCGTAACGGCGATCGCCAACCAGAAGCCAATGGTCAGCCAGGAATGATTAATGGCCCAACGAGAGAGGTTGTAGCGATTTTCTTTCATTTGACCAGGATTAACGGTTTCTGGGAAAGGTTAAGGAGAATGAGTGCGATTATAACCGATCCTAAGCTTAGGAGAGCGTCAAAAATAGTGCTATGAAAATAATCCATTGGGATGTGAGGGCAGATTCGGATTGGTGGATTGATTCAATTTGCCGAATTTTTACGAATTATGCTTGAAGCTATCCACTTTTTCCAAGGCTTGAATCAAGGGATCGTTTTGGGACTCAGAGCCAATCACCGATCGCATTCCTTCTAGGGTTGAAGCAATACTACGGGGATCCATAAACAGGACTTTACTGCTTTCACTGCGCCCAATGGTTGTTCCCATATCGAGATAATTTTGAGCGAGTAAAAATTGTAGGGCTTCCTTGGCTTTGTTATCCGTGCTTAATTTTTCGGTGATGATATTAATGGCTAAGGCGATCGCTTCTGCCTTGAGGATTTGTTGCTGACGTTCTGCTTCTGCTTTCAGAATTGCCGATTTTTTCATCGCTTCTGCATCTAAAATACTGGCTTGAGCCTGACCCTGGGCAGAATTAATAGCAGAGTCCCGTTCCCCTTCTGAAGTTAAAATGGCGGCCCGTTTTTTGCGTTCTGCGGTCATTTGCAGTTCCATTGATTCTAAGACGGCTTTAGAGGGCAAAATATCCCGTAGTTCTACCCGCGTCACTTTTACGCCCCAGGGATCGGTTGCCACGTCTAAATCGCGCAGCAGGATTTCATTGATTTCGGAACGGGCGGTAAAGGTTTGATCCAGTTCTAATTGACCGACTTCAGAACGAATTTGCGTTAAAACAAGGTTTACCATTGCCGCTTGCAGATTTTCTACTTTATAGTAGGCTTTTTCCATATCTACAATGCGCCAATAGACAACCGCATCCACTGTGATAGAAACATTGTCTTTGGTAATACAGGATTGAGGGGGAATATCTAGGACTTTTTCGCGGGTGGTTTGCTGATAAACGACTTTATCTAAAAAGGGAAAAACAAAATTTAAACCTGGCTCTAATTTTTTGTTATAACTTCCTAATCTTTCGACCAAATATTCATTTTTTTCATTGACAATTTTAACGGAACTAAACAGAGCCGAACCACCAAAGGCTAAGGCAAATAAAAAGAATACACCTTCCATAAAATCTCCAGATTTTTAGATAAATACTAATCACTAATGTTAACTAATGGGCAAAGCTTAAACTCATTAAAGGATCGATTAATCAAGTATCGGATAAACAATTAAGGTATTGCCCTTTCTTCCGACTACATAGACTTTTTGGGAAGGGGCAATCGTAATCTCTTGATCTTCACATTCGGCTCTCCAGGAATTTCCTTCATATAAGACTCTCCCCGTTTGGCCTGGCTCAATGGCAGTCAGGGTTTCTCCAGCGATCGCGTCATTTTGTTTAAGTTTCGTTGAACGAACGGGCATAAATCGACGGGAAACAATGATCAGGAGCGTTGAAAATAATAACCAGAGGGTAACCTGTAAGCCAAAGCTGGGAATGACTAAGGCAATTAAGGCCACTGCGATCGCGCTTATGCCCATCATCAAAGCAACAAAAGCAACGGGAAAAACCGCTTCCGTAAAGCAGAGGACAGATCCAGCAATGATCCAAAGTAAGACAGGATTCATGGTTGCGATGGGGAGTTTATCCTTAAAGAATGAATAACAAACTTTTTTGCTATTTAAGCCTATCTTAGCTCAACAAATCGGAATAAAGCTTGTTTGATTAAGCTTTGTAATGGTTCTAAAAAATTTACTTAAATTGACAATTTTTAATATTTTTTTAATAAATGTGTCCTGTATATCATTTCGATTCTAGGAATCTAGGTTATGGTGTAGGAGTAAGTGCATTAAAAGTTTTCGAGAGAGAGAGGAATAGAAATGACCACTGCTACCCTAATTGCCAACGCCCCCATCCACGATGATTCGTCGGTTTGGGAAAGCCTCAAGCAAGCGATCGCCAACAGTTCTGGTTTTAAATGTTGGCAAGAAGAACAAAACCCAGAAATCAACAATATTTCCCCATCCCTAGATTTTCAAGTGCGCCACTACCTACGACAGACTCTTGAAACCCTAGCCTACTGAGTTTTTTAGATGTTTTTGCTCCAATTCCTTGTTATTTCTAGCAAGGAATTTTTTTTGCGCTTAATCTTGCCTTAACCGCAAAATCAATTTTTCTTGAAATAATAATAAAAGTAACAATACTAATTTATTGTAAAGAGAAAAATAAATGTTATTCAAAATTAATTCCCAAGGACTACTATACAAGCTGATAGCTCTTGGAGTGTCTTCTACTTTAACCGCTTGTAATCCTACTAATTCCCAAGTCAATTCAACAATTAAAATTGATGGTTCCAGTACGGTTTACCCCATTACCAGCGCGATCGCGGAGAAATTTACCGCGAGTCGGGACAAACCCGTTGATATCAGTGTGAAATTTTCGGGAACAACGGAAGGATTTAGACAATTTTGCGAAGGAAAGACAGAGATTAGTAATGCTTCTCGTCCCATTAGCGACAGTGAAATGGAGGCTTGCAACCGTTCCAATATTCGTTATATCGAACTGCCCGTTGCCTTTGATGCCCTGACGGTCGTAGTGAATAGAAATAATAACTGGGTAACCAGCCTCACCACCCAAGAGCTACAAAAAATTTGGGAACCCGCCGCCCAAGGAAAAATTAAGCGTTGGAATCAAATTAATCCATCTTTTCCCGATAAACCCCTCAATTTGTTCGGTGCAGGTAAAGATTCGGGAACCTTTGACTATTTTACTGAAGCGATTATGGGAAAAGCGGATGTCAGTCGGACAGATTACGTTGCCAGCGAGGATGATAACACTCTCGTTCAGGGAGTCAGTCAAGATCCCAATGCGCTGGGCTTTTTTGGATTAGCTTATTATGAAAAAAGTCCTGAAAATCTTAAAGCGGTGGCGATCGATAGTGGGAAAGGGCCTGTTATACCATCCGTCGAAACCGTTGTCAAAGCTGAATATCAGCCTCTAGGCCGTCCATTGTTTATCTATGTCAACGCTGAACAAGCTCAAAAGAATCCTTACTTAAGGGATTTTGTGGATTTTTATCTAGAAAACGGAAGAAAAGTTGTTGCCGAAGTTGGTTTTATTCCCCTCACGGCAGAACACTACAACCTAGCAAAAGTCACTTTCTATAATGGCGAAGTAGGGACAGTTTTTGAGGGAAAATCTCAATTTAATGTAACTTTAGCCGAATTATTACGGAAAAAAGCTAAATTTTAGAAATTGAAGAACTGTGAAAGAAGAGTTTTAATCAATCTCTCTTCTTTCTAGTGGATTTTTCTAATTAAAAAGCTTAACCGATGCGACCACCAAGATAATCTTGAGTCCGTTTATTAGAAGGTCGGTTGAACATCACTTCGGTTTCATTAAACTCCATCAATTCTCCCAAATACATAAACGCTGTGTAATCAGAGATTCGGGCGGCTTGTTGCATACTATGGGTCACGATTAGAATTGTCACTTTTTTTCTGAGTTCACTCATTAATTCTTCGATACTGGCGGTCGCAATAGGATCGAGGGCAGAAGTCGGTTCATCAAAGAGGACAATTTCGGGATCGGCGGACAAGGCACGGGCAATACAGAGGCGTTGCTGTTGACCGCCCGACAGATTGTAAGCTAAATCGTTAAGACGATCCTTAACTTCTTCCCAGAGAGCGGCTCCCTGTAGTGCTTTTTCGACTTTTTCATCAATGATACTACTTTTTTTTTCGCCCCGTACTCGCAGACCATAGGCGACATTTTCATAAATCGTTTTGGGAAAAGGATTGGGCTTTTGGAAAACCATACTCACCCGCATCCGCACTTCGATGGGATCAACCCGATGACTTAGAATATTGACTGAATCTAACCAAATTTCACCTTCATAGCGATTACCTGGATAGAGATCGTGCATTCGGTTAAAACATCTCAGTAAGGTAGTTTTACCGCAACCCGATGGCCCAATGAGAGCCGTTACTTGGTTTTCAGGGATTTTAAAGTTAACATTTTTGATGGCATGGGCAGTGCCGTTATAGTAAAAGTTGAGATTGGATGTTTCGGCTTTGGGGTTGGGAATCTCTGTTGCGATCGCGGGATCGGAAAAAGTCGATTCAGAATAGGATTGAGTTTTGGATAATTGAGAGCGTGGTTCTACCATTTGATACCTTTGCGGAAATAGTAACGTAAATAAATCGCGATCGCGTTCATGCTCAAGGTCATGAAGATTAAAACCGTACCTGCTGCTGCTGCGTTGATTTCAAATTCGGGTTCGGGGCGAGAAACCCAGTTAAACATTTGAATAGGCATAACGGTGAAGGGAGCTTTAAGCCATTCAAAGGAGATAAAGGGAAAGTCGCCTTTTAGGGGAGAATCGGGTAAAAAAGCAATGAAGGTTAAGGCCCCGATGGTAATCACAGGAGCAGTTTCTCCGATCGCCCTGGAAAGACCAATAATAATGCCTGTCAAAATACTGCCGAAGGAGTAGGGCAGAATGTGATCGGAGATCATCTGCCATTTACTGGCTCCCAAGGCATAGGCCGCTTCTCGGAGAATGTTGGGAATGGCTCTGAGGGCTTCACGGGTCGTCACAATCACGACGGGTAAAATTAATAACGCGAGGGTTAATCCTGCCGAAAGAACACTTTGTCCTAAATTTAATTTGCCGACAAATAAGCCCAAGGCTAATAAGCCATAGACAATGGAAGGCACACCCGCTAAGTTCGTCACATTGATTTCAATTAAATCCGCCAACCAACCCTTGCGCGCATATTCTTCTAGGTAAATGCCAGAAGCGACTCCCAAGGGAATAGCCGCGATCGCCGTCACTAACATCACCAAAGCACTGCCGACCCAAGCCGATAAAATACCTGCTTCTTCAGGGTTACGACTGGGAAAGGAAAGAAAAAACTGGGGCGTTAAACGGGGGATGCCTTGAGTCATCATTTGGAAAATGAGACCCAGCAGAATAAAAGTTGCAACTAGAATAATAATTAGACCTAAAATCCCAAACGCACCACTAATTAATTGACGACGTTCAATATTAGTCCGCAAATCTTTTAGGTTAAGGTCTGTTAATGCTTGACGGTTTTGGGCCTGTGACATTTTAATAATTAATAAATTTCTCGATACCGCTTGGCTAAAAAATGACCAATAATATTTAAAACTAGGGTTAATAAAACGAGGGTTAATCCTGCCACAAAAATAGTTTTATATTCCAAGCTTCCATAGGGCAAATCTCCCAGACTAACCTGCACAATATAGGCCGTAATGGTTGCCGCTTCTTGGGTCGGGTTCCAAGTTAAATTGGGTTGTAATCCCGCCGCGATCGCGACAATCATGGTTTCCCCGACGGCACGAGAAGTCCCCAAAATATAGGAAGCCGTCACCCCTGATAAAGCGGCTGGAAAAACTACCCGCAAAGCCGTTTGTAAACGAGTGGCTCCTGTAGCGGCCGATCCTTCCCGCAATTCGGTGGGAACAGAGCGCATGGCATCTTCACTGATGGAGCTAATCAAGGGTATAATCATTAATCCCATGACCAAGCCTGCACTCAGCATATTAAAACCTGGCAAATCAGGATAAACCGTCTGCAAGAGAGGTGTAATAAACAGCAGGGCAAAATAACCATAAATAACGGTAGGAATTGCCGCTAATAGCTCTAAACAGGGTTTAACGGTTTCTTTCAAACGAGGAGTCGCAAATTCACTCAGATAAATCGCTGCGATCGTTCCCAAGGGAATAGCCACAACCAGGGCGATCACCGAAGTGACCAGGGTTCCCGATAGTAGCGGTAAAATGCCATAGCGGGGTTCGGCAAAAAGCGGAGTCCATTCTGTTGCCGTCAAAAATTCCACCAAAGGCACTTTCTGGAAAAAACCCACCGACTCCTGCACTAATATCTCTAAAATTGCGAAGGTAGTCGCGACGGAAGAAAAAGCGGCCAAAAATAAGACTATCGCGATCGCCCCTTCTCGGACTACCCGACTTAATTTAGGAGAAAAAGCATCAGTTCTGGGGTTCGGTGAGTTTTTAGAAAACATAAACGATTCTCAACAGTCATCAGTAAACCTATCAATGCCTGATAGCCGATGGACTATTGCGCCTCCAGTCGTAGTAACTCGTCAATGGTGAGACCCACTTCACTCTTGCCGACGAAAACAGTACCCAGTTTAGGCTTTCTGAAATGACTCAAGGCAGTGCTGTAGGCTTTAGCAGGCAAAGGAACATATTTCACTGATTGAGCCGCTTTTGCCGCATTAGAGAGATAGTATTCGACAAACTGTTTCACTTCAGGGCGTTTGGCTGCTTTAGCGTTGATGTAGATAAACATCGGACGGGCTAGGGGCTGATATTTGCCATTTTCTACGGTTTGACGAGAGGGAGTCACGCCGTTAATGGGGACAATCTTTAATTTTGATTTATTGGCATCGTAATAGGCAAAGCCAAAATAAGCGAGGGCATTTTTATCACGGGATACTCCTTGCACTAAAACATTATCGTCTTCGCTGGGAGTGAAGTCTGTGCGGCTGGCTTTCGATTTACCATTAATCGCTTCTGTGAAGTAATCAAAAGTTCCTGAGTCTGCACCAGGCCCATAGAGTTTTAACGGTGCATTGGGAAAACCAGGACGGACTTGGCTCCAATTGGTAATTTTTCCTTTAGCACCAGGTTCCCATATCTTTTTGAGTTCGGCGGTGGTTAGATTCTTTGCCCAGGTATTGTTTTTGTTAACAACGACGGCGATCGCATCATAGGCAACGGGAAGCTCAATGAAGTTAATGCCCGCTTTTTTACACTGTTCTCGCTCAGAAGCTTTAATGGGACGAGAAGCATTGGAAATATCGGTATCGCCAGCGCAAAATTTCTTAAATCCTCCTCCTGTTCCTGAGACTCCAACGGTAACGCGAGCCGCGCCTTTTTTAGCTTTTTGAAAATCTTCGGCGACCGCTTCGGTAATGGGATAAACGGTGCTAGAGCCATCAATTTTAACGGTTGGGACACCCTGGGACTGGACTGAAGAGACCGTCAGAGTGACAGTTGCGGCAACCGAGGCCAATGTTCCCGTCAAAAACAGAGGGTTGCGAATAAAACTAGAAATATTTTGGATAACCATAAGCTTATTTGTTTTTAAATATAGCGGCTAACCTAATCATTCCAGAGAGACTTCAAATTTTGGGTTAATAAACGGTTAATTTTTGGTTAAGTCAGATTTTGTTTTTGAGTTTTTTTTGCGCTAAACTGTTATCCAGTAACCTTTACAATGATTAAGTATTCTGATTGATAATAGTTAGGTTTCTATGAATCTCTTTAGAATTTGGGCGATCGCGGCCAATGGATTTCGGGAAGTTATTCGCGATCGTATTCTTTATGTCATTGGTTTCTTCGCCATTTTTTTAGCCCTAGCATTGCGCTTATTACCTGAAATTTCTGTCGGAGCCGATGGCAAAATTTTTCTGGATTTAGGGCTTGCCGCTACTTCTTTATTAGGCGCGATCGTGGCAATTTTTGTGGGAACAGGATTAATTAATAAAGAAATCGAAAAGAAAACTGTCCTAGTCCTCATTCCTAAACCCATTAGTCGCACTGAATTTATTGTGGGTAAACATTTAGGATTGTCAGCAGTTTTAGCGGTAATGATTACCATTATGACTATTATTTATCTGGGAATGTTGTACTGGGCAAAAATTCCTTTTTCTTTATCCAGTATTCTTTTATCCCAAGCTTTCCTATTCCTCGAATTAGCGGTATTAACGGCGGTCGCTATTTTTTTCGGAGTTTTCACTAGTTCTATTTTAGCAACTCTATTTAGCTTTGGGATTTATTTTATGGGTCATATCAGCAAAGACCTCTTAAAATTGGGAGCCATCACGAAAAATGAGAATATTGAAACCCTCACAAAATCGCTTTATTTAGTATTACCCAATCTAGAAAGATTTAATCTCAAAAATGATGCCGTTTATGGTTTATTACCAGCAAGTTCAGAACTTTTTAGCACGTTGCTGTATGGCATACTCTACGTTGTCTTTTTATTAACGCTTGCGAATTTAATTTTTGCGCGACGACAATTTTAATTTTTTCGAGTGATGTCTTTTCTAGCATTACCGTTTAGGGAAAAATCCATTAAGACATTATAAAACAACACAAAAAAAGGAGTAAAAAGACAAAAATCTGATTAACTCCCTTTAATAGCAGGTTGAGTTGTTAAAAAATGCCCAGAAAAATCAAAATACTAAATAGCATCACAAACAACATTAGACCGACTAAAAACTCTATCCAAGGTTCATGGTTAAAGTGATCAAGATATTGGTTCACTTTTTCATCGTTTGCTTCGGGTCGCCAAATCATCGGTTTCATATCGCAGTACCTCCGCGAAGGAATTGATTATCACTCCTACTAACTATTCTATCGCTCACATCATAAAAATAGACTTAAATCAATGTCTTCCATTTACATTAATTTATATTATTGATTATTAAGGATTGAATTATTCTGATTGACGGGAACATCACGATCGCGACTTGAAAATTTCTTGACAAAGCGAGGTAATATTCGCTAACTTAAATGGAGTCATAATGACTATGAGTTAATCTCATCTAAATCCAATAAAGGAAAGTCAGCAAAATGGTCAAAATTGTGGGAATTAGTGGCAGTTTGCGGGAAGGTTCCTATAGCTTTCAGTCATTAAACTTAGTGATGCAACGATTAGCCGCCTTGGGTGCAGAGGTAGAAATTGTAGATCTGCGATCGCTGAATTTACCCTTCTGTGATGGGGGAAAAGAGTATGCCGACTATCCTGATGTCGCCAAATTCAAACAAATCGTCAAAGCGGCGGACGGCTTAGTTTTAGCCACTCCCGAATATCACGGTAGCCTGAGTGGAGTGATGAAAAATGCCCTCGATCTGTTGACTTTTGAAGAATTATCAGGCAAGGTCACAGGTTTGATGAGTGTTCTCGGCGGTCAGTCCAATAGCAATGCCCTCAATGATTTACGGGTTATTATGAGATGGGTTCATGCTTGGGTTATTCCGTCCCAAATTGCGATCGGTCAAGCTTGGCAGGTTTTTGACAAAGAAGGAAATTTATTGGATGAAAAACTAGGAGAAAGATTTGATCAATTTGCCCAAAGCCTGCTCGATACGACAATAAAGCTAAAACAATCCTAGAAAAACTCCCCTATTTTAGCTTAGGTTAAAAACTCAAAAACCTGCCCCAAAAGTCTCAGAGCAAGGTTTTATTTCACTAGTAAATTGTGTTTTAAATTGAGCAATTCTAATCCAAAAATCCCATCAAAGCCGTAGGGTCGTCAATTTCATTAGAGGCAACGGGACGATTCCCCATGACCGAATACATTTCACTGATCGCCAAATGACTGACCGCAATAGGACGATTCCCAGAAATTGTCATCGTACTGCTCACTTCGATGCCATTAGTGGTGATAGGACGAGAGCCACCAACCGCGCTATAGGTTCCAATGATGTGTAAATGGCTCGCTTCGATGGGACGGTTGCCTGGTAATCCAGTGGGAGACTTCATTAAATGTAACCCCCCCGACTGAGCCGAGGAAACGGATAACGCAGTTACTTCTGAGTCTTCCTTGGGCTTTCTGCCTCTTGTAGGGGTTTTCGTGGATTCCTTGGCGGATTCGCTTTCGGTCGTTGCGGGGGCGGTGTTTTCCACTGTCATTGTGTCATTCTCCTTGTTTTAATACCGTAAATGAAGTCTTTTAGGGGCGCATGGAATGGCCGATTTTAAGCTAATTTTTAAGAATTGCTTCTATGATTAAAGATACACCTATCCTTGGGTCTTCAAAGATAGGGATTTATAATATCCTTAATTATCCCAGACTATAGCCAATTTTTGTAATGACGGATAGCCTTTTTCATCTCCACGCTCCCTTCAAACCCACTGGGGATCAGCCAAACGCGATCGCGGGATTACTTAAATCTTTAAACCAGGGAAATTCTCTACAAACCTTACTGGGGGCAACGGGAACGGGTAAAACCTTCACCATTGCCTCGGTGATCGAAAAAGTTAATCGTCCGACCTTGGTATTGGCTCACAATAAAACCCTCGCGGCCCAATTGTGCAATGAATTTCGCCAATTTTTTCCCGATAATGCGGTGGAATATTTTGTCAGTTATTACGACTATTATCAACCCGAAGCCTACATTCCCGTTACCGATACCTACATTGAAAAAACGGCGGCCATTAACGATGAAATTGATATGCTTCGGCACTCTGCAACCCGTTCTTTGTTTGAAAGAAAAGATGTGATTGTGGTTGCTTCGATTAGCTGCATTTATGGATTGGGAATGCCCGCCGAATATCTCAAAGCGGCTGTTTCTTTAGCGGTGGGAAAAGAAGTTGATCCCAGACAATTAATTCGGAGTTTAGTCAATGTTCAATACGAACGGAATGATGTGGAATTACAACGGGGAAGATTTCGTTTAAAAGGGGATGTTTTAGAAATTGTTCCTGCCTACGAAGACCGCATTATTCGAGTTGAATTTTTTGGAGATGAAATTGAAGCCATTCGTTATCTTGATCCCGTTACGGGAGAAATTTTAAATCAATTAGATGCGTTAAATATTTATCCCGCTCGCCACTTTGTTACTCCTGAAGAAACCTTAGAATCAGCTTGTTTATCGATTAAAGCGGAATTAGAAGGACAGGTTGCACTGTTAGAAAAAAACAATCAAGTCTTAGAGGCCCAACGGTTAAGCCAACGCACTCGTTACGATCTCGAAATGTTGCAAGAAGTCGGTTATTGTAATGGCGTAGAAAATTATTCTCGTTTTTTAGCAGGAAGAAATGCAGGGGAACCGCCCGAATGTTTAATTGATTATTTTCCTGAAGATTGGTTATTAGTGATTGATGAATCCCATGTGACGATTCCCCAATTGCGCGGTATGTATAACGGTGATCAGGCTCGGAAAAAAGTTTTAATTGATCATGGTTTTCGTTTACCTAGTGCGGCAGATAATCGACCCTTAAAGGCAGAGGAATTTTGGGAAAAAGTGAATCAATGTATCTTTGTTTCGGCAACGCCTGGCGTTTGGGAAATGGAGCAATCAGAAGACCGAGTATTTGAACAAATTATCCGACCAACGGGCATTCTTGATCCTGTTATTTTTGTGCGTCCTACGATGGGACAAGTGGATGATTTGTATGGTGAAATACAAGAACGCATTCCCCGTCAAGAGCGAGTTTTAATTACGACTTTAACGAAAAAAATGGCGGAGGATTTAACTAATTATTTTCAGGAAAGGGCGATTCGGGTTCAGTATTTACATTCAGAAATTCAATCTATTCAACGCATTGAGATTATCCAATCTTTAAAAAATGGAGAATTTGATGTTTTGATTGGGGTCAATTTATTACGGGAAGGTTTGGATCTACCTGAAGTTTCTCTAGTGGCTATTTTAGATGCAGATAAGGAGGGTTTTTTGCGGTCAGAGCGATCGCTGATTCAAACGATGGGTAGGGCGGCACGACACATTAATGGTCAGGCAATTTTGTATGCAGATAATTTAACTAATAGTATGGCTAGAGCCATTGAAGAGACAGAAAGAAGACGCAAAATTCAACAAGAATATAATGAAAAAAATAATATTACGCCGAAATCGATTCAATCTCGTTCTAGTAATGCGATTTTATCTTTTTTAGATATTTCCCGTCGTCTCAATGCTCAACAATTGGAAGAAGTTTACCAGCAAGCTGAGGATTTACCCCTAGAACAAATTCCTAATTTGATTAAACAATTAGAAGACAGCATGAAAGAAGCGGCCAAAAATTTACAGTTTGAAGAAGCTGCAAAATGTCGCGATCGCATCCAGCATTTACGAGATCAGCTTTTGGGACACATCAAAAATAAATCTTGATTTTAAGATCAATGATTAGTATTCTATGATACATCAAGTTGTTTAAACTTACCAATCAGCTCCACAGTCTCACAAAAAAGCAACTATAAAAACCGATTCATTCTCCTATTTACTCAAAAAAGTATCAAGAATTACAGAAAGAGACTCGGAAAAAATTAGAATGAACCCTAACAGATTAAATCATCATTAAACTTATGCGTATTGATCATTTTACAACTGTGTATAACTATTAGTTTATTTTAATCAATACTGCGCAAAGACAATCAGGATGAACCTAAACAGAATACCGAAAATGTCAAAACAAACTCTTAATCCAACGACAGCTAGTTCTTTAAATAATCATTCCTCCAACTCCATTGCAATTTTTTCCACTGTGGATGAAAGGGTCAGTGTTTGGGGTACGATCAGCCGTTTTGTTTCTCCCTACTGGTGGGCTTGTATTCCTCTCACGGCCCTAATCGTCGTTGTTTGGAATAGTGCTGTTGTTGCCCAAGAAAAAGAAGTCGTTGAAATCACGATTGACACCGTTAATACCAGTGTGGCGACCCTCCAAGGAACCCTAAATACTATCTGGATTCTCATTGCTTCAATTCTCGTTATTTTCATGAACGCGGGCTTTGCCATGCTAGAAGCGGGACTCTGTCGCCAAAAAAATGCGGTTAACATTCTCACCAAAAACCTTATTGTCTTTGCTCTAGCAACAGTGGCTTTTTGGGCGATTGGTTTTTCCCTGATGTTTGGGAATTCGGGAAATCCATTTATTGGTTTCGGCGGTTGGTTTCTCTCTGGAGAATCGGAAACCTACGGATTGAATCCCTTTCCTGAAGGTTTACCTGTTCCCGTCTTTTTTCTCTTTCAAGTTGCTTTTGCTGGCACAGCCGCAACTATCGTTTCTGGAGCCGTTGCGGAAAGAATTAAATTGATTGATTTTCTCATTTTTAGTATCGTCCTCGTTGCGATCGCTTACCCCATCACGGGTCATTGGGTCTGGTCTAGCTCAGGATGGTTAACAGGCTTAGGGTTCAAAGATTTTGCAGGTTCAACGGTAGTCCATTCCGTCGGCGGTTGGGCCGCCCTGGTGGGAGCCTATATTCTTGGCCCCCGTCTGGGTAAATTTGTAGATGGTCGTCCTGGTGCCATTCCTGGTCATAATCTCAGTATGGCAACCTTGGGTTGTTTAATTTTGTGGGTCGGTTGGTTTGGATTTAACCCTGGTTCCCAATTAGCCGCCGATCAAGCTTGTGCTTATATTGCAGTAACCACCTGTCTAGGAGGAGCCGCAGGAGGAATCACGGCAACGTTTACCTCGTGGTTTAAAGATAGTAAGCCTGACCTCAGTATGGTGATAAATGGTGTTCTGGCGGGTTTAGTTGCTGTTACCGCAGGTTGAGATGGCATTTCTTACTGGGGAGCCTTTATTATTGGCAGTATCGGCGGTATTTTAGTCGTCTATGCCGTTGCGTTCTTTGACAATTTGAAAATTGATGATCCTGTTGGTGCGCTTTCCGTCCACTTAGTCAATGGAGTTTGGGGAACCTTAGCAGTGGGTCTTTTTAATATGGAAAAAGGACTTTTCTATGGTGGAGGATTTACCCAAATCATTAATCAGCTTATCGGTATTGTTGCAATTGGTGCTTTTACCGTCGCTTTTAGCGTTGTGTTGTGGCTAGTATTGAAACAGACCCTTGGCATTCGAGTTTCAAAACACGAAGAGCAAATGGGTCTAGATATCGGTGAACACGGTATGGAAGCCTACGCTGGGTTTACCAAGGATGTCGATTCTTTTATGGGTAGTGGTTCTTTAGAATAATTTGCAACTAAAGAATTAATTTAAGTGTGAGAGGGAAATTATCTTGTCGATAGTTCTCTCTCTTTTTTTTATGAATACCGATAAACCGCAATCTTGTCCGACGGATTAAATACTGTCTAGGAAAAAACATAAAAAATCAACGTTGTCTTCTTCGGGGAATGGCGATGCCGTGGATTTTTCAATGTTTTCAACCTATTTACTCTGTTTATTTGGATGAGATTCACCACATTTCTAACTGAACCCCCTGAACATCAACATATTCTTTCTACCTGTAAATAATTCGTTGATAGATGATGCTGTGAAACAGTACGATAAGACTTCCGCGATCGCATGAAACGTAATCAACGAAAAATTTACAGCAAGAACTATTCCATCAAAACTTAGGTCATTGACTTCCAGTCTGCCTCCTACAAAACAAGCGCACGCTTTTCTCCTTATTCATACACCTCTAAGTAGGGATATTGTCCTGTCTCTATTTATACCATTTAAATTTGGAACTATTGTTCTCCATTATCTATTGAAATTGCGATCGCTCCTTAAACCTTCATATAGAGGAAGTTACCCGTTTCACCGACCATTGAGACCCCCAATAAACTAAGAGCGCAGCCTATAATCGCCCTCCATCGTCCTCAAGCCATCTTAAAGCATAATAAAACCAACAGCTTAAAGAAATCGCTTTCCATCCGTCAATTTGAGAATCCATGCTTTTCGTCTAGCGTAATGAAGACATTTTTCTTCTCACTTCATACTGTAGATCATTGAACGCCTTACTTAGGGAGGGTTTAGAGTAGATTTAAAAAAACATT
>QBMS01000088.1 GCA_003249095.1 Snowella sp. | reverse complement strand
GTTAAGTCCTTGTCTTGTAAGGATTTCATTCTAATAATTAGACTGAACCAGTGCCAACGATCGCGGATTTATCCAAAGCAGATTTTTGGGCCGCCAATTTTTGCAGAGTGTTTTTGAGTTGGGTTTCGGATGCGAGTCGTTCACTAATGTCACTGGCAATCCCTAAAAAGCCCGTAATTTTTCCGTCCAGATCCCGTAGAGCCGACATAGAAAGTAATACGGGAAAACGAGAACCGTCTTGGCGGATATATGTCCAAATTGCTTCATCGGGTAAATTTTGTTTGGCGCGTGTGGTAAAAACATCAAAACCTGTGACGGGAAATCCAAATTCCGCCGAAAGTTCTTTACCCCTCGCTTCTATTTCGGCTGGATCATGAAAAATTGCTAGACTTTGTTGATAAATGACTTCTTCAACTTGGTAACCCAACATTTCCTCGGCCGCACGGTTAAAGGTTTGAATAATCCCATCAGTCCGAGTGGAAATAATGCTGTAGCGACTACCCTCTAGAATCGCTTGTTGTAATAGCCTATTTTTCTCAAGAGTTTCTTCTATCCTTTTTTGCTGTCTGATCGATTCTTCTAGTTGGATATTCTGTTGTCGAGTGATTTGAGCCAGATAAATCGCCAGGGCCAACATCCAGGCGATCGCTAAACCGCCCCCTAAAAGGAAAAAAAGTAAGGATGAGTGGGTTTGATTAATCAAGTCAGGCGTGGGCAAGACCGTCAATCGCCACCGAATGCCAGGGGGATTGATGATCACAGTCGATTCTTGCCATTGTTGAGTCTGCCAAGCTGGGTTCAGGTTTTGATAAATCAGTCCCGTGTCATCGGTTACTTGAATACCGAATAATTTATTTCCATTGTCTCGCCATAATTGAGCTAGGAAATGGGTCGCATCAAACTTTCCTCGAATAAAACCATCAAATCGTTTATTGGGAAATAGGGGGACATCGGCTGAAAAAATCCGACCATTCGGCGATCGCTCTAAAAGGGGATTAAAGCTAGTTCGACGATATTGTTGAGAGGCGATGATCTTGAGTCGCTTTTGGTCTGCGGGGGATAGGACTTGATTTAAAAAAGCTTCATTGCCCTGGAGGGGAACAATCCAGGCGGTAGAATAGGTGGCATTGATCCATTCTAGGGACTGATAGGCGGAAAAATTGTCTAATAGAGCTTTTGCTTCCCCTTCCCATTCTTTCTTTTTCGTTTCTTCCCTAATTTCCCACCGTTTAGCCATTCTTTCTAGGGCGGAAAAGTTGTCTTGCAGTTCATTCGTGATCAGATTTTCCAGCAATGTTAATTCCGTCTGAACGTGCTGTTCAAGCTGACGATCATTTTCCCTGAGTAGCGATCGCCAGGCAAAAATAGTTAACCCCGAAAGGACAGTACCGACCAATAGGGGTAGAGCATAAGTGTTGAAATGGGAAATTTGATTTTTTTTCACCCGTTCTAAATATGTTTTCGACTTACCATGTGCTAAAGGGCGATCGACACCCAAAAACTTGTAATGTCTATTATTTTTGCAAAAATAAAAATTGATGTTAAGAAGTCTAACAATAATTTAACAGGATTCAAACTAATTTTAAAATGGCATACTGGGCTTTTAACCGTAATGGCAGGAGTATGTGACAATTGTAACGATATACTAAGTTGGATCAATTTAGGAGGTATAAAAAGACCGTGAATCCAGTTGAACTTATGCAAAAAGGCGGCATTGCTATGTGGCCGCTCCTATTTCTTTCTATTTTATCCGTCAGCACCATTATGGAAAGAATTTGGTTCTGGTCTAGAGTTGTCCTCAGAAGCTCTCAAATTGTCAATCGAGTCGTGGACACGGCGGCTAGGGATTGGGACTTGGCCGTTAAGGTGGCCAAAGATCACCAAGACTATCCTATTGGGAAGTTTTTATTGGCTCCCCTCCGTCTCCAGAATCCCGATCCCGAAGTGTTTCATCTATCTTTAGAATCGGCTGCGGATGATCAGTTAGCCCTAATGCGTCGCGGTGATAAGGTTCTAGAGGCGATTGTGGCTCTTTCCCCCCTATTAGGACTATTGGGAACGGTTTTGGGATTAATTCGCTCCCTCAGTTCGATTCAAATTAGTGATCTGGGAACCTCTTCTACGGCGGGCGTTACCCTGGGTATTGGGGAATCGTTAATTTCTACTGCAACAGGAATGATTGTGGCGATCGTTAGTCTTGCTTTTTATCGAATTTTTCAGGGACTTTGGTTTAATCAAATGCGAATTTTTCGTAAAGCAGGAGGCGACCTGGAGGTGATTTATCGTCAACGCTGGCTGGATGAGGAAGAAAATCACTCTACTTATGACCCCATGCCATCGCGGGGAAATGAGCGTTAATATTTTTTTAATGGGCATCTCGTTTAATTCTTGTTTCTTTCTTTCCTAATTTAACCTATGACCCCGACTCCCAAATTTTCCCGCAGTCAGCGTAAATTGCAAGTTTACCATCCCACTCGTCCGCTTAAACTATGGCACGATCAAGCTCCTCAATCAGAGGATGTTCGTATTGAGCTTGTGCCTTTGATTGATGTGATTTTTTGTATTCTGACGTTTTTTATTTTGGGCGCGGTGGGCCTATCCCGTCAGCAGGCGATCGGCTTGGATTTACCGAAAGCCAGTACGGGGGTTCCTCAAATGCGCGAAATGTTGGTGGTAACCCTAGATGATTTGTCCCAATTGTATGTGGAAAAACAACCTGTTACCCGCAATCAATTGCTCGATTCTCTCAAAAATTACCATCAATATAATCCCAATGGCTTAATGGTTCTCAATGCTTCCCGTAATGTTAGTTATAACGATGTGGTGCAGGTATTAGATTTATTACGTCAGGTGGGGGGCGATCGCGTTGCTCTAGCGACCTTACCTGGATCGACTCAACCAGCAATTGGGCAAAATTCCTTTGATCCCAACTCACCCAACTTTGGCACTCCCAATAGTCCTGGAATCCCCAACAGCGTACCAGGAAATTATGGAACGACCCTACCGACTGATCCCAATAATCCTTTTTCTTCCACTCCTCCCAATTCTACGATTCCAGGCGCGCCTAACTCCACCATCCCAGGAATGCCCAATTCTACCAATCGGAGCTTACCCAACTCTTCTGGTATGCCTAACGACCCTCTTAATCCTGGTTTCCCCAATAATAGCCCTGATAGACTTCCCAAACGTTAACAGGAAAACAAGGAGAGAAACTAGACACTATCATTTCGCCCGTTGAGACATTAATTGTTCTTCTAGGGCCGCAATGCGATGATAGGCCGCCGTAACCTGGGCTGTGAGCCGATGAATCTGAATCTCTGCCGTGAGGGGTTGCTCATTCTGGAGACCCCAAAAGGAAAGATTGTCATCTTCATCAATCAAGATATCTTTATGGATGATACGGGCGGCAACTTGGTCAATGGCTTCAGAGGAAGATTCTAGGGGGATATAAGGGCGATCGACGGTGGCGGAGCCTGGAAAATCATGATCAGAGAAAAAAATCGCTTGTTTATCCGTTAAAGTTCTAATTTGTTGGCTAAGATCTAGCACCATTCGATGGAGTTGATCAACTTTAAAATTCAGTGTTTGAATTTGTTCTTCTAGGGAGCTATTCATCGCTTTTTCATTTTTTCATTAAAATCTAAGATCGACTTCTTCTATGCTAAAAGCTAATTCCTCCTACTCAAGGAACTTTTACAATTAATTTAATAATCCCTTCATTAGTCTTAACAAAAATCTTAAAAAATAAGCAAACACTTGTTTAAATTATGTCAGATTCTTTACCTTTATCTCAATTTAATCGCCGCTCTTTTTTACTCGGCGCAGGGGCGATTGTCTTAGGGCAAGGGTTATTAGGATGTGACAGTTCTTCCTCTGCACTACAGGTTTTATTTTTAAAAAATTCTATTTCTGCCCAATTAATTAGTCGTTTTACAAAAAAAACTATCTCAGAAAATAAGCTTACTTTTAAGGCAGAATCTCAATTAAAAACGATTTTTAAACTATTACAAGCCTGGCAACAATCCCCTACCGAAAAATCAAAAATTTTACCCCAACTTCCTGTTATTAACCCTGCTCCTCCCGCGATCGCCAATTTAGTGACCACAGGAGATGCTTGGTTAGCTGATGCGATCGCCAAACAATTAATAGAACCTTTAAATGTGTCTGGTTTATCTAATTGGCCCCAACTGGCTCCCCGTTGGCATAAATTAGTTCAACGCAACGACGAGGGATTTCCCGATGACCAGGGTAAAACCTGGGGCGCACCCTATCGCTGGGGAACGACCCTGATTGTCTATCGCAAGGATAAATTTAAACAGTTAGGATGGACACCCAAAAATTGGGAAGATCTTTGGCGAAAAGAACTAGAACAACGCATTTCGATTGTGGATCAACCGCGAGAAGTGATTGGTTTAACGCTAAAAAAATTGGGTGATTCCTACAACCCTACCGCATTAAATAATCTTCCCCAACTCAGACAGGAATTAGTCCACCTCCACCAGCAAATCAAATTCTATAGTTCCACTCGTTATCTCCAACCTCTACTTGTCGGTGATGTGTGGTGCGCGATCGGTTGGTCAAATGAGATTTTACCGTTACTCAAGAATAATCCTAATTTGGCCGCAGTGGTTCCTGAATCGGGAACTTCCCTTTGGGCGGATCTTTGGGTTCAACCAAAATCGTCTTCTTCTAACCCATTACTAACAGAATGGCTAGATTTTTGTTGGCAACCTGATATTGCGAATCAAATTGCTTTCTTTCGGGATGGGGTTTCTCCTCGATTAGAAACGTTGGATAAAAATATGATTCTTCCCCAGGTGAGAGACAATCCTTTATTGATGATTCCGCCCCAATTATTAGACCGATGTGAATTTCTTTTGCCCCTATCTCCTAAAGTTCAACAGCAATTTCTTGATCTTTGGCAAGAACTTCGGGCCGTTTCTCGAAAATCTTAAAAGTCAAAAACTTACGAACGGTAGATACTTTCTAGGGAAACTATTTCTCCACGTTCAATTTCTTGTTCAGCTTCTAGTAATTCTTGTTCAAAACCAGGAATATTCAATAATTCTTCAGTAGCTTCGTATTCTTCCTTTTGCTGTAAATATTCCAAAAAATCTATCGCAAACTTTAATTTATCGTCAGATAATTGCTTTAAATGTACATTAGCTTGTTCTAGCAATTTTTTATTACTGTCCAGAGAAAGCATAAAGCACCTCAAATAAAGTATTTAGTCAGTTAGTCTGTGTTAATGATATAAATTAAAAAGCTTTTAGTTTAAATGATTTAGCCTCTTTCTGATGAGGTTGATGATAACCCTGTCATATTTCAGAGAAGAAAATTTGAAATTTTATGTACAAAATCAACTTGACGAAGAAACCAGCCAAAATATACGAGAATGCAAATTCTTCTTTGTTGAATAAACTAAATCGCTGTTTTGAACAACTTCAGAATAACCCGCATAGTCACCCCAATATTAAGCGTTTACAGGGAAAACTTGCAGGAAAATTTCGCTACCGTCTTGGTGATTGGCGCGTAATTTATTCCATTAATGAAGAAAACCAGCTTGTAATCATATCAATCATTGCGGCCAGAGGAGAAGCTTACGAACGGTAGATGCTTTCTAGAGAAACTATTTCTCCACGTTCAATTTCTTGCTCAGCCTCTAGTAATTCTTGTTCAAAACCAGGAATATTCAATAATTCTTCAGTTGCTTCGTATTCTTCTTTTTGCTGTAAATATTCCAGAAAATCTATCGCAAACTTTAATTTATCGTCAGATAATTGCTTTAAATGTACATTAGCTTGTTCTAGCAATTTTTTATTACTGTCCAGAGAAAGCATAAAGCACCTCAAATAAAGTATTTAGTCAGTTAGCCTGTCTTAATGATATAAATTAAAAAGCTTTTTAGTGCAAATTATTTAAGTGTCTTTCTGACGAAGATCATTATAAACCCTTCATGCTCCTGATGGGTGAAAATTTTATGTTTAGTTACACTCCTCATTACAAACCGAATCAACTCCTCTGCGGTCACGGTCAAACGGCTCTGATTACGGGCTGGACGGTAAGGCAATCCCTCGCCAAAAAACTCTTAACCGATGACTATGCTGTAATTGGGAATCTTTATAGCGCAACGAGGGGAATTAGTCCTTTAATTCGCAATTTGTTGGCCAATCCCCAGGTTCGTTATTTAGTTATTTTAAACGCCACCAGGGAAGATAAAAATTCAGGAAGTTGTCAATGTCTTCTGGACTTTTTTGAGCAAGGATTTACTTTAGGAAAAAGTGATACGGGTCGGGATTGTTGGGTGATTAATTCGACTGTTACAGGTTATATTGATCAGGAAATTCCTGCCGATGTATTAGAAGATTTACGGCGATCGCTACATTACAAATCGGTTAAAAATATTCACGAAGCCGTTAGTTTAGTCAAGGATTGGGCAAACAATGAACCCTTAGAACCCTGGGCAGAACCTCGATTATTTCACCAAGTAGAATTAGTCCCGACTGTATTACCTGGCCCCCGCTATGGTCATCGCATTGAAGGGGAAACGATCGCCCAAACCTGGGTAAAAATTCTCCACCGCATTAAAACGACTGGAACCATCCGACCCACTCAATACGGACAATGGCAAGAGTTAATTGATTTAGTCGCGATCGTTACCCAGGAACCCACGAATTTTTATTTTCCTGAACCGAATTATTTGCCGATTCAACGGGAATTTATGGATGATTATATTGCCCAAATGTTAGATGATGCCCCTAACCAAGAAGGCGTTAAATATACCTACGGTCAACGGTTGCGATCGTGGTTTAAAAAAGATCAAATTCAACAGGCGATCGATAAATTAATTTTAGAAAAAGATTCCTCTAGGGTTGTTATGTCTTTATGGGATGTTAATGATTACGAAAATACCGATAGTCCTCCTTGCCTTAATCATCTTTGGTTAAGAATTGTTGAAAATGAATTATCTTTAACGGCGACTTTTCGGAGTAATGATATGTTTTCTGCTTGGCCTGCTAATGCAATGGGTCTAAGGTCTTTACAGCAACATATTTTAGATGAAATTTTAGAAAAAACAGATTATCCATTAAAATTAGGGCCGTTAATTACCGTCAGTCAATCAGCCCATATTTATTCCGATTGTTGGGAACACGCCGAACGAGTCATCCAATCCGAATATAAAAAACTGTGCAATCAACAGGATTATTATGATCCAACGGGGAGCTTTTTAATTTCTATTAAAGATGGTACAATTTTAGTGGAACATTTAACCCCAGGTTCAGGAGAAGTCGTCAACTGTTATTCGGGAAAATCAGCTCGCAAACTCTATCTACAAATTGCGGCAACGTCTCCTAGTTTAGAGGTTGAACACGCCATGTATTTAGGAACCGAATTACAAAAAGCTGAAATTGCCCTATTACTTTCTAAGGAAGATTCCTATATACAAGATCAAATTTTTAAACCTTAAATTATTCGATTTAAATGGTTTTAATTCAAGCAATGAAAATAAAAATTAAACGATTAAAAGAACAAGCTATTCTTCCTTTTTATGAACATTTATATGACTCAGGACTAGATCTAATTTCCATCGAAGAAGTGGAGATTTTACCAGACGATAGTTATTTAGTCCCCACAGGAATCGCGATAGAACTTCCCCCAGGAACCGAAGCTCAGATCCGTCCTCGGAGTGGATTAGCCCTCAAACATCAAATTACTGTGTTGAATACGCCTGGAACTATTGATGAAGGTTATCGCGGAGAAATTGGCGTGATTTTGATTAATCATGGTAAACAAACTTTTAAAGTAACCAAGGGCATGAAAATTGCTCAGATGGTCATTGCTCCCGTGATTCGAGTAGAAATTGAAGAAGTGGATCAACTCAGTGATAGTTCCAGAGGATCGGGAGGATTTGGATCAACGGGAATGCTGCTTCAGGAATAGGGCCTATTGATTTTTGAATAGAAAGATTAGCCATATTTTTTAGAAATAATAAAGAAGGGCTTTGTTTATTTTGTCAGGTTGAAAAGTGGCGATCGCTGTTGAGAGATTAATTAGGAAAAGAGCGATCGCTTTATCTCCCTTGTAAAAATTGCTCAACGGTTAAGTTAATATCACTAGCGATTGTTCGTAATAAAGTTGGTGAAATATCGCGTCCTTTATGACAAGGAACTGTCGTTCCCCGGCCATCTTCATGACGAAACTGTTTATGCGAACCTCGCTGGCGAACTTCTACAAATCCCAGTTTTTCCAGTAGGCGAATGACTTCTTGCGCTTTGAGAACAGGAATTTTACTCATCTTAGGCGATCGCAATTTGTTGAGTGCCAATAAACTCCCGTTCTAGGGGAATT
Organism: Snowella sp.; assembly: GCA_003249095.1. Classification (GTDB taxonomy): domain Bacteria; phylum Cyanobacteriota; class Cyanobacteriia; order Cyanobacteriales; family Microcystaceae; genus Snowella. Next base: position 9,325 of record QBMS01000088.1, on the reverse strand, counting down.
TCTTGATCTTCTAATAACATTTCAATTACTTCACGCAAGTTTTTTCGTAACTCGTCTAAGGTTTCTCCCTGGGAATGCGCCCCTGGAAATCCAGGAACATAACCAACATAGAGATTAGTATCTCGATCTTGTTCAATAACGGCGGTAAACAGTTTCATAATTTGTTTTTTTATTGGATAGGTAGTTCTAATTACTATCAAGTCTTAGGTAGTTGAGTATTTTCTGTAAATTAAAAAAAGATGATAAAACAATAGCTTAGAAAGGAATTTCATCAAAATCGTTTTTGGTTTGTACATCAGTGTCGTTTGGATACCAATTATTTAACCATCCTTTTCCATATTCTTGATATTCAGAGTTGCGATTAAATACAATCAAGTTCTGTCTCGGTCTTGTTAGGGCAACATAAAGCAATGAATCTAAGTTTTCTCCCGTTTTTTTAAATCCGTTAGGTGCTGTAAGAATAATAACATTTAATATTTCCCATCCTTTAAAACTATGAATGGTACTCATTTTTAGACGACTATCTCCCATCCAAAATGCTTTTTTATTGTTATGGTTTCGTTTGTCATCCTCAAAGACATGGTTCACCTTAAAACCTTGAATTTCAATATGATTTACCAATTTCAAACCTTCAGAATGACTTGGAACAAGCACAACAATATCTTGAGGGTGAATGCCTTGTTTTTTAGTTAAAAACTTTATAGTCTTCCAAATAAATTGTTTAGCATCCTCAAAAGAATTAATATCTTTCCATCTCAAGTGTGGCTCAAACAAACTACGTTGCTCAAGTTTAGGCAGAGGAACTAAACCAACGTTAGGCAAAAACATTTCTGCAAATTTGTTAATCTGTTCTAATACGGTAATCGGTAGCCGATAACTTTCCTTAAGCTCTCGCCATTTCCCTCGAAATCGAGTTCCTTCCATCGCATTAATCCAACTTAATTCTCTTCCATAAATATTTTGCTTTTCATCAACAACAAAAAGTAACTCATCATTTGGAGAAAGAAATCCACATAAAACTTCATAATACAATTTCTGAAAATCTTGTCCTTCATCTATAAGAATCGCATCATAATTTCGGTTCTTTTCATTGATGTTGATTTTGACTTTTTCGAGAACTAATTCAGGAAGTATTCGATTGAATAATTCTTCTTCTTGAGTATCCGACGGCCATGGTATTCCATTTTCCTTCAAAAAATCCGCGCAAAACCCATGAAAATGGCGAAATTCAAGTCTTTCCCAATCAAACCCAAATCTCGTTCTTGAAACGTAATCTCGAATATAGTGCCATAAAGTAATGTTAAATGTAATGATTAGTACTTTTTTTCCTTGAGAAGCTAAATTGGCGGCTCTTTGTGCAATTATTAAGGTTTTGCCAGAACCAGCAACACCTCTTAATCTTTGATGTTGACCTGGAGATGGTTTAGCATGACGCATTTGTTCTGGAGTTAATTGTATTGATTGACCCTGTTCAAGTGAATGAAATGTTGGTTTGAGCCAAAATTTAATTTCTTCGGCCCAATTTTGACGCATAGAATAACTATTTTTTAGATTAACGTCTAGAACTATTTGATGTAAGGATTTTTTATTAAGCAAATCTTTCCCAAACACAACACATTTTGTACTGGGGCAAGAGATAAATTTTCGAGCCTCAGAAGTTGTCGCGTTATGAAAATATAATGCTACTTTAAAAGCGGACAGATTTTTTGTATTTGAATCAACGGCATCTCCAATTTGAGGCAAATATAAATTGATCAAATTTTTACGGTATCTCTCTACTTGACTTACGGGACTTTGAATTAGATACTCACCATTACGATCAGAAACAAAATACTTTGTCTTTTTTTGTTGCTGGTAATTTTTATCCAAAAAAGACTCTTCTTTAGTGTGATAATTTTTTAGAAACCAGTCTTTGATCTCAAAAATAACGATCCCAACGGATTGATTTAAGATAACTAAATCTGGTCTATCACCATTAAGGTAAGGTTGTAGATAAATCTCCCATTCAATAGGCAAATTCGCATCCAAAAATTTAGCGAGTGCTAATTCACCATCTGTTAGTGGCGTTTTAAAATTACTAATTTGTTCCCAATTCGGGAAAATTCTCTTATCCATAGTGTTTATTAAATAATAATAATTATCACTTAACTAGCAACAAAATTCACTAACTTACCTGGTACAATGATTACTTTTTTAATCTCCTTACCCTGTAAAAATTTTTGAAAAATCTCAGAATTACGGGCATAGTTTTCTAGATCTTCCTTGGTTGCCGCCGATGGAACTTGAATGGTTCCTTTGGTTTTTCCCATTACTTGAATTACCAAGGTGATTTCATCAACGATTAAAGCTTGCGGATCAAAAGTTAACCAAGTTTGTTGATGAACAGAATCATTATGTCCCAATTGATGCCAAAGTTCCTCACTAATATGGGGCGCAAAGGGAGCTAATAAAATTAACAAAGCTTCGATCGCCTCTTGATAAGCGGGAGACTGTAAACAGGTAGCGGAATTAAGGGCATTATTGAGCTTCATTAATTCGGAAATGGCGGTATTAAATTGATAATCTCCGTCTAAATCTTCGGCAATTTCTTTGATTGCCTGATGAACCGCTCTGTGTAGGTCTTTTTCGGCTTTAGAATTAAGATTTTGAAGTTTAGCAGGATTAATCTTTGAGGATTTTTGACCGTGTTTTTCAATATATTCTGTCACCAATCGCCAAACCCGATTGAGAAAGCGAAATTGTCCTTCTACGTCCGCATCGTCCCATTCTAAATCTTTTTCGGGGGGAGCTTTAAAGAGAATAAACATCCGTGCAGTGTCGGCCCCATATTTTCCTAAAACGGTCTGGGGATCGACACCGTTGTATTTAGATTTAGACATTTTTTCATAGAAAAATTCCAACTTTTCACCCGTTTCAGGATCAAAATAGAGTTTGTCCCCTTTATCAACTCTTACCTTATCAGAAGGAACATATTTACCCGTTTTGGGATTTTTATAGGTTAATGCCTGAACCATGCCCTGGGTTAATAACTTCTCAAAGGGTTCATCCACATTCACCGAACCGCGATCGCGTAAAACCTTAGTAAAAAAACGAGAATAGAGTAAATGTAAAATCGCGTGTTCAATACCGCCCACATACTGATCGACCCCCATCCAACCGTTAACTTTCGCTAAATTAAACGCTTCCTGGGGATTTTTGGCATCAGTATAACGCAAGAAATACCAAGAAGAATCAATAAAAGTATCCATCGTGTCCGTTTCCCGTTTGGCAGGTTCACCACAACTCGGACAGGCTACATTCACCCAACTTTCTAACTTGGCTAAGGGCGAACCCCCCCGACTGCTAAACTCGACATTTTCAGGTAATTTAACGGGTAAATCTGCATCAGGAACGGGAACAGTGCCACAGCTAGGACAATGGATCACGGGAATTGGACAACCCCAATAACGTTGACGGGAAATCAACCAATCCCTTAAGCGATATTGAATCCGCGCTTTTCCGTAGCCCTGATTTTCGGCATATTTAATAATGGCTGACTTGGCTTTGGGGGAATCCATGCCGATAAAGCGATCGCTGTTGACGAGGGTTCCTGTGTCCGTATAGGCAGATAATAGACAAATATCCTCATTATCCGCATCATCAGGCAAAATAACGACTTTAATGGGTAAATTATTTTCCTTCGCAAATTTAAAATCTCGCCCATCATGGGCAGGAACCCCCATCACCGCACCTGTTCCGTATTCATAAAGAACGTAATTTGCAATCAAAATAGGAATTTCTTCCTCATTAAAGGGATTAATCGCAACTCCCCCTGTTAGAATGCCTTTTTTGGGTTTATCTTCTGCGGTACGTTCAATTTCGCTCTCACTGGCGACTTCTTTGATAAAAGCTTCAACGGCAGAAACGCGATCGCGGGTTGTTAGTTGCAAAGTTAACGGATGTTCAGGCGCGAGAACTAGGTAGGTAACGCCATAAACCGTATCGGGACGGGTCGTAAAAACAGCAATTTTCTCCGTACTATCCTTAATGGGAAATTCTAAATAGGCTCCCACCGACTTCCCAATCCAGTTCGCCTGCATGGTTTTCACCCGCTCTGGCCAACCCGATAATTTATCTAAATCATTTAATAATTGTTCGGCATAGTCCGTAATTTTCAGAAACCACTGACGCAATAATTTCCGTTCAACCTTTGCTCCCGATCGCCAGGATTTCCCCTCACTATCCACCTGTTCATTAGCCAACACCGTTTGATCAATCGGGTCCCAATTCACCGCCGCTTCTTTTTGGTAAGCCAAACCTGCTTCATAAAATTGCAAAAATAACCACTGCGTCCATCGGTAATAATCAGGGGAACAGGTCGCCACTTCCCGATCCCAATCAATGGATAACCCCAATTGCTGGAGTTGCTGTTTCATCTGGAGCATATTTTGATTCGTCCATTCAGCAGGCGGTATTCCCCGATCAATGGCGGCATTTTCTGCGGGCAAACCAAAGGCATCCCAGCCCATTGGATGTAACACCCGATATCCCTGCATCCGTTTGACGCGAGCGATCACATCCGTAATCGTGTAATTGCGCACATGGCCCATGTGGAGACTGCCCGAAGGATAGGGAAACATCGACAGCGCGTAAAATTTGGGGAGACTAGAATCTTCTGGGGTTTGGTCTAATCCCATTTCAGCCCAGTTTTTTTGCCATTTTTGCTCAATGTCCGCAGGGTTATATTGGGATGCCACGACAGAATGTTCTCCTTGGGGATATTGGGGTTGAATTGATGATAATTTTGATGATTCTCTATTTTAATATGCTAACCGCACCTTCTTCAGGAAACGATCACTTGATACAAACCGCATTAGGTTTAATATTCTTTTTTGACAAATTTTAGTGTAATAAACGAAAACAAGCCTTTTTGAGCGGCAGGAGAAGAAAAAATCCCACCTGAACTTTTCAGATGGAACTACTTGGGTTTTACTATACAAGTTCTGAGATCTTCGTCCTATCGGGCAACGCTCGCCGCCGCAACAGGAGTCTTTGCTGGAGGAGCAGGAGGCTGATATTCTTTTAAGCTGGGGAAAAGAAAATGATTCTCTTCGACGTACTGGGCACCGAATAATCCCTTCTCGGCCCAAAAATATCGGTCGGTAGTATGCTCATTTCGTTTTACAATTAGCAAAGCAGGAGGTTGAATTCCCACGGACTGAATATATTTGCGAGCGGCAGTAACAGGTTTGTCTTCGCCACTCTCAATGCTATATTGGGGTACTAACTCTAGAATTTTGCGTCCTTCCTGGCGGCGACGACTTTTGCGTTTACGTTTCCTTGCCAACCCAATTACCTCCTGTTCCAGCTACATGCTGTAATTATAGTTACAAAATTTGTTCTGATTGTATCCGTTTTAACTTAGAAAATCAAGGGGATCAGAGCAGTTTTTAGGAAGAAAAAAAAGAAAAAACAACCATCGTTCCTTGGCTTATTGACTTCTTTGTTGAACAAAGGGACTATTTATGCCTTGCAGGAAAATTAATATTTCTTAACAAAACGCGATTTTAGGGTTTTCATGTCTTCCTCTGAATGTTTGCCAAACTTGCCCAGTCCCGAATTCGTCACTCTGTGTCAAGCGCAGTCTCGACTTGTGCAGCAGGGTTTTCAGGTGGATTGGTGTGGCGTTTATTTAACCCGCTCTCACTCTGAGGTAGAAGATTCTGAGTTGATTCCTATTGTGGTTTATCCCTCATCAGAGGCAACTTCCTATGCCAGTTCACCGTTAATCACCCTAACGAGACAAAAAGAAAATAATCCCCTAACGTTGCCTGGATTATTACTCTCAGTGCAGGATTCCGTTGAAACTTGGGATTCGGAGGAGATTCTGCCCTATTCATCGGGGGATCATCCCCAATTGGTTTTTCCGTTGGTTTACCAAGAAGTGATGTTGGGAGTATTGGTAACGGGACGGGAATCTGCGCCCTGGCAAGCAGAAGAGGTTGCTCAGTTAGAAAATATTGCCCATACCCTAGCGATCGCCTGTTTTTTAGACCAACAAAAAAGCTGGTATTTAACCCAATTAAGACAACAGCAAAGGCGACGGGAGTGGGAACGGGATCACTTGGATGATCTATTTCATCAATTACGAAACCCCCTGACAGCGTTGCGGACTTTTAGTAAATTATTGCTCAAACGGTTTTGGGGAGATGATAAAACCCAAGCGGTGATTGAAGGGATTGGGCGGGAAAGTTATCATCTTCAGGAATTACTTCAGGCCTTCGAGGGAGATTTGGCTCGGAGTGATCAAGAAATTACGGTTCCGATTTGGGACACGGAAACGCTACCAGAGAATGTGTTGGCTCCTGTTTCGACTTTTTTATTACCCAGTTCTAGCTTTCCTTTGAGTCCCGTTGATTTAACGACGGTGCTTAGGCCGATTTTGTCTTGTGAAGAAGCGATCGCCCAGGAAAAACAGATTGAATTAGATGGGATTATTCCTGATCATTTATCTCCGATTTTAGGAAATGCGGCGGCTCTTAGGGAAATTTTTAGTAATTTAATCGATAATGCCTTGAAATATACTCCATCAGGAGGCAAGGTTCGAGTGACAATGGGACTCATGGCTTCTTTTGAAACCGAGCAATGGCAGGGAGTAGAAATTGCTGATACGGGCTACGGTATCCCAAAAAAAGACCAGGATCACGTTTTTGAACGACATTATCGAGGAATTCAATCCGAGGGGGATATTCCAGGGACGGGATTAGGTCTGGCGATCGTCAAGGAATTAGTGGAAAAAATGCGGGGAAAAATTGAAATTACTAGTCCCAATCATTTGAGTCTTGATGCCCAATATCCAGGGACGAGCGTTACCCTTTGGTTTTTGTTAGAGAATCAAAAAATGAGAGTTGCACTAGAGCAAGATTAGGAAAAGATTGAGCAGGAAGGCGATCGCCCGCTATTTTCGCTTAAATTTACAGAGTGTTTAATCAAGATAACAAAACAAGCAATAAAATCCCTAAAACTAAGACGCTCACTTGAATCCCTAAAATCAGGCGATCCTGTCGAACGACCTTGGTTAGATCCGTCACCTTATTTTGAACCACCCAGTCCGCCGTAATAATTACCTCTAAAATAGTTGCCATAATCAAGGTATAGACCAGGGCATAAATTTTATCTAATAGGATTAAATAACCAATATCGGGTAATCCTGCTGAATAGGATTGTTGCAAAAAAACCGTCGTTAAAAGAGCCGTCATGGGTAGAATAATGCGAGAGTCAGTGTATTGGGGATTCAGCAATAAAGCACTCCAGGCGGAACAAAGGACAATCACCAAGGGAAGCAGTAATTTCCAGATAAAAAAGTTGAGGGGTCGAGAAACCTGCAAGCTGTATTGTATCGCTGAAAATTTAATACTTTTATCTCTTAGACGGCTATCCCCAAAATTAGTAGTATATTCCCGAATGAGACTGATTAAGTCGTAGTTATCGATTTTCCAACCTGGAATTGAGAGGTTACTAGAAAATCCTGATTGCTTAGAATCTGGGACATATACCAATTTATCGAGAGTATAAATAGAATTCTCAATAGTCACTTTTAAAGATTGATTATCGAGGGGATAACGAGCAAGGTTAAAGGGCTGTACAAATCGTCTTTCTACCCTCATTAATTGGTACAATTTTCCATCGGGTAATCTTTCGGGTTCTGTCTTGTCAAAAACCGTAGTAGCTCCCCAATCTTCTACTGCGTTACTAAATTCTAAATTCGCGATCGGGTCTAGTTTTCCTTTCCACCGAAACCAAATATAAAAATCTAAATAGAAGGTATTACTAGCGGTTTCTAAACTATAGAGATTCAGCGCAAATATTCCTGTTTCTACGGTTTCTGCTGTGGATGGAACCTCTGTTAACGGGATGAAGGTATCGGAGTTTTGGTTTGATGGGGGAGAAGAAAATAACCCTACGGTAAGGTAACTCAGGGAGATAACAAAAATAATGCTGATAATAGTGAGGATAAACTGATATAGAAACCGATTTTTGCTAATCCAGTGACTAAAACCAAAGTTTTTCATGCCCAACTTGTCTTAAAGGTCGCGATTATTTTAACATCCCATCACTAATTCACCGTTATCTTGCTTTTTTCGTGATTTTCGTTACATCGGAATATACCATGAAAAGTCTAGGTCAAAACGAGTGTTGATTGAACGCGATCGCCGTTTAAGATGGTGCAACTGGATGACCAAAACGGAAAATCAGATAGTCAAACGTTCATTTCTGTAAATTAGTCCTGAAGATAACAACAAAAATTTAATAGTATTCAATTCTTATAAAATGCTTGAAAATTCTGTAGAAATATAATACTGTTATCTCTTTAAGCGATCGCCTGTTAATCAAATTGTCTTTGGGGAGAACAAAGGGGTTAAAATGTCGGTAGGGACGTAAGGCTCGCACAAAAAAAGGTTGATCGCCTCTAAATCCCTCTAAAAATCAAAATTTGGTAGGGGTTTGGTTTCCAAATCCATCGGCTATATTGCTACAATTTGATGGTTTTCTAAAGCAAAGATTGTAGGACTTGGAGACCAAGCACCTACGTTAAATTAGAATTATTCAACCCATTACAAATCAAAAAATTAAGACGGAATTATAACCCTAGAAGCGCGATCGCGGATTGAATGATTGGAGGCGATCGCGCTGATTCGTTCACCTGTTGCCAAGAAAGTTTATAGTATAATGAGTCTAAAATATTCTCATTATTGAGCATTGGTGGTGATTATGCCGATTGGTTTACCTGAATTTATTGAAAATCAAGAAAATCGTTGTCCTGTCATTTTTGTTTTAGATACGTCGGGATCGATGCAGGGCGAACCGATCGCGGCTTTGAATGAAGGCATTAAAACCTTTAAGCAAGATGTTTTGCGCGATACCCAGGCGATGTTGAGTGTGGAAGCCAGCATTATTAACTTTGGGGATGGAGTTAAGGGCAATGGTTCAGCCTGATTAAAGGCAGAAAGGATTACTGGGCAAAGGATTAGAGAAACAAAGAAGCAAATATAAGCTTGGAAGTAATGGTTATAACTTTACAGGGGTGTTAAGGGTAATAATACTATAAATAAATCGGTAAAAAAAGGAGAGAGAGTATGTCAATCCAAAAGATAAAGCCAATCCAAGAGTTTAATGATTCTATATTTTGCAATGGGAAAGAAAAAGAATTATTTAAACGAGACTGTCCTCATTGTCACAGCGAGGAAGTGAAAATTCATTCTCATTACAAAACGAAAAATAATGGAGAGAGAAAAATATTTATCTGTCAAAAATGTGAGTCACTATATTCAGAAACGTATAATAC
>QBMS01000087.1:255-17984 GCA_003249095.1 Snowella sp. | reverse complement strand
GTTAAGTCCTTGTCTTGTAAGGATTTCATTCTAATAATTAGACTGAACCAGTGCCACTGCAATTAGGAATGCTGAAAAACTGTTTGCATCTTATAATCCTTCAAATCCAGGAGAAGATAATCCATCAACAACCGTTCATTTACTCGTAAAAGAGTTAATTCAATCAGAATAATCTCCCAAATAAATTCCCAACGAACGAGCCGTTTTTACCATGAAACCCTGGGGATCAACAGGAAAGGCACAACGTTTTTCAGCATGACATTGTTTAATAATTTTGATAATCGGTTTCAACGGTAAACTCGTTACTTGACCCTCACGCCAAACCACAACCTGATCATATTTTTCTTCCTCAATTAATTCCACCGCCTTAATCCCATAGACTGTTGCTAATAATCTATCTAAAGAAAGGGGCGTTCCACTCCGTTGTAAATGTCCTAAAGTCGTTGCCCGAATATCCAAAGATGTTAGACCACAAAGAACAGGATCATTAATATCGCATAAATAACTAACCTGTTTTAAAATGCGCTCTTCTAAATAATCCGCAATATATTTTTCTGATTCGTGATTTTCACCCTTTACGCCCTCTGAAATTACAATCAATGCAAAATGACGACCTGAAGTGCGCAACTTCATTAATTGATGACAGCAACCATTGACCACCTCGGATGTTAAAAAAGGCGTAATTTCTGGAATTAAAATAATATCGGCTCCACCAGCAATTCCCGAATTTAATGCCAAATGTCCCGCATCCCTTCCCATTACCTGCACAATCATAATGCGTTCATGACTCGCCGCCGTAAAGGTCAAATCATAGAGAGCCTGGGTAACAATATCCACCGCCGTTGTAAAACCCACTGCCCATTCCGTAAAAGGCACATCATTATCAATGGTTTTCGGTACAGCGACAATATTCCAATTGCCTTTTTGTGCCAAATCATAAATAATATCTAAGCTACCATCGCCACCAACAATAATTAAGGCTTCTAAATCGAGCATTTCATAGCCTTTTAGGATTGCTTCAGTTATCTTTGGATCTCCTGGATGCCCTTTGCTCAAAGAGCCTAATACACTACCACTCAGAAATTGCAAAACATCTAATCCCTTGAGCATTCCAGGTAAGGCGTAACCATGTTTTGTGAGGATTAAATCATCCGCTTGATATTTACCATTAGCAATCCCTATAAAACCGTCCGTTCCGTAGGGAATACCATAGACATCCCAATTTTTTAGCGTGGAAGATTTGACCACTGCTCGAATGACTGCATTCAGTCCAGGACAATCTCCTCCGCTAGTTAAAATGCCAATTCGTTTGTTGCTCATAAATACACTTCCTGATTTTTTTATTGATGGGGAATGGGATGATTGCGATCGCGGCTTTAATCAATTAACTAACGGATTCATAATGATCTACTCCCTTCCAAATGGGAGCATAGGTTTGTAACGCTTTCATATAATTCACCCGTTCAAAGGCAGAAGGATCAGGACAATGTAACTGACTCATACTTCCTTGCATTTGTTGAACTGACTCGTATTCGTGTTCCTCCATCCAACGCAAAATATTGCCTTCTAAAGTAGAAATATGTCCAATCCCGTGACGTAATAAACTACTCACTAATTGGGTAACTTTTGCCCCTGCCATCAGCATTTTCAAGACATCCGTTGCATGGAGAATGCCACTGGTTGCTGCAAAATCAACATCGACTCGACCATACAAAATGGCAATCCAACGCATTGGTAAACGGATTGCTTGGGGGGTACTTAATAGTACGTTAGGATAAACTTCTAAATCCTCTAAATTAATATCGGGCTGATAGAAACGATTAAACAAAACCAGACTATTTGCTCCATGTTCAGCAAAACGTTTTGCCATATTTGCCATATTACTAAAATGGGGGCCAATCTTCACTGCTAGGGGAATTTTAATTTCTGACTTGACAGCTTTTAGGATATCTAGATAATTTTGTTCGACTTCTGCACCAGGAATATCCAAATCTGTTGGAATATAGTAAATATTGAGTTCTAGGGCATCGGCTCCCGCTTGTTCAATTTGTTGAGCGTAATCTAGCCAACCGCCTAGAGTTGAACCATTTAAACTTCCGATAATGGGAATATTTAAACTTTCCTTAGCTCTGTGGATATGGCTTAAATATTCATCTGATCCGACATGAAAAATTTGAGGTTCAGGAAAGTAGGTTAACGCCTCCGCAAAACTTTCTGTTCCGTAGGTTAAATGATGATGAAGTTCTAATCTTTCTTGTCGTAATTGCTCTTCAAAAAATGAGTGGAGAACGATCGCCCCTGCCCCCGAATCTTCCATGCGTTTAAGATTATCAATATCTTCGGTTAGAGGAGCGCAGGAACCGACAACGAGGGGAGATTTGAGATTTAAACCTAAATAGGTAGTGCTAAGATCCATGATGCGTTCTCCAAGATTAAGGATGAATTGATACGTTTAAAAATTACAAACTAAATTACAAACGATAAAGTTAATAATCTAATCCCATTTGTCCTCGAAAGCCAGTAATAATCCGACTTCCATCTTTGAGGATATGAATTTCCATTTGATCGCTGGCCCAATTGAGTTGATCATTGAAAGCAGGATTAAAGATATGAACCCGTTGATTTTTAGAAGAAACTAAAGAGTTGGGATCATTAATTGCTAATTGTTCTAAATAGGGGCCATCAATTAAGAGATCTAGCTCTGCTAATAAATCTTGAGCGTGAGGAGGAGCTTTAGCAGATTTTAATTCTTCTAAAGTAAAGCCCGTGAAAGACATTACACTTAATCCTTTTACTTTTAAGATTTTAGCTAATTTTGCTAAAGATTCAGCTTGCCAAAAAGGTTCACCACCTGAAAATGTTACGCCTTGATTTTTGGGCTTGCTGAGAATTTTATTGGCTAATTCTTCGATAGAAATTAATTGATTTTCTGCAAATGACCATGAAGCGGGATTAAAGCAACCAGGACATTCTCGCAAACAACCTTGTACCCAAACAACGGCACGAGAACCTGGCCCATTGACTTCTGATTCGTCAACATAGCCCATGATATTGAGGTAGCCTGGGGGAATTTTAGGGGGTGTTTCTAAGGGCGTTTTCATGATTTTTTACAATATTAAATTAATCTTCTGGTAAATAATCTGGATTAACAATCTGTTCTTTTGTAAAAGGCAACTCTACAGGGAAAATTTCAATATCAACACCCATCTGAGTAGCCGCTAATAATCTAGCTGTTTTGTAACATTCATCTAAAACACTATCAATATATTGTTCTAGACTGGGACTATCTCTAATAATGCGTTTTATATCAATACGATTTCTAAGAATTTCAACTTTCCAATCGTTGACTCTTTCTGGAATTAGATATTTCCATCTTAGTAAATTTCTTAAAATATTTTCTAAGTGAATTTCTAAGTTGTCTTTTTGATTTTTACTTAAATCTTCAACTTCTTCAATAAGATTGTCATAATCTATTTGGTCAAGTTGACGAGTTTTTAGTAAATTTACCGTCTCTTCTAACCACAGATTAAAATCCTGTTCATAAAGCGTTTTTGTATTGATTTGTGTGACCATAATGACCTCTTAGATAAGGGTAAGGCAATATTAAACAAAAAGAATTAACTCTACCTTACCCTAAACTTATTAAACTGTTTCAGGTTGCTGGGTTGTAGGTGTTTCGGAACTATGACCGTTGCCTGTTTCTAGATGACGACTCGCCAGGTATTGGTACATTGCCCAACGGGTATTAATATCGCCTTGAGCCAGTTTCAAGAGTTTTTTCGCTTCTTCAGGATTGCTACGGGAGAGCATTTTAAAGCGATTTTCTTTGTACATGGTTTGCTCTGCGGTCAGTTTCGGCGATCGCATATCGAGTTGCAGAGGATTTTTAGTTTGTTCCGTTAGACGGGGATCGTAACGATAGAGCAACCAACGACCGCTATCGACAATTTCTTTTTGATAGTTCATTGCGGTACTCATATTAATCCCATGAGCAATACAGTGAGAATAGGCAATAATCAAAGACACACCACTGTAGGATTCAGCTTCGAGGAAAGCGCGAGTAGATTGCTCATTTTTGGCTCCCATTGCAATACTGGCCACATAAACATTACCGTAGGTCATGGCCATTAAACCCAAATCTTTCTTGGGTGAGGGTTTACCACCTGCTGCGAATTTGGCCACCGCCGCACGGGGAGTTGCTTTGGAAGCCTGACCACCTGTATTGGAATAGACTTCGGTATCCATCACCAGAATATTGACATTGCGACCACTGGAAAGAACGTGATCCAAGCCGCCGTAACCGATGTCGTAGGCCCAGCCATCACCGCCGATGATCCAGACGCTCTTTTTGACTAAATAATCAGCAACGGATTGGAACATGGCAATTTTTGCCCGTTGGGTTTCGTCCTGACTGTGAGCTAATTCCCCTAAGCGTTGTTTGAGAGATTTGACGCGATCGCGTTGTTCAAAAATATCGGCTTCAGTAGTTTGGTGATTATTGATGATTTCTGTAACAAGGCTTTCACCAATCTCAGAAGCAAAGGATTTGAGCAATTCTACGGCAAATTCCGTTTGTTTATCAATGGAAACCCGAAAACCTAAGCCAAATTCTGCATTATCTTCAAATAAGGAGTTAGACCAGGCAGGGCCGCGTCCTTCTGCATTCGTTGACCAGGGCGTAGTCGGTAAATTGCCCCCATAAATCGAGGAACAACCCGTTGCATTTGCCACAATCATGCGATCGCCGAATAATTGACTCACCAGTTTCAAATAGGGTGTTTCCCCGCAACCTGCACAGGCTCCCGAAAACTCAAATAGGGGTTCCTGCATCTGTTGGTGACTGATTTTATTCAGATTTAATTCATTGCGATCGGGGTTCGGTAATTTGAGGAAAAAGTCCCAATTTTCCCGTTCCTGCTCCCGTAGCGGTAACTGGGGCTGCATATTGATCGCCCGTAAACGCGGTTGGGATTTATTTTTCGCGGGACACACATCCACACAGAGAGCGCACCCCGTACAATCTTCGGCGGCAACCTGGATCGTAAATTTCGATCCTTGCCAATCGTGATCCCGCGCGGCAGTACTCTTGAAGGTTTCAGGCGCGTTGGCTAATTCTGCTTCATCGTAAACCTTGGCACGAATAACGGCGTGGGGACAAACCATCACACATTTTCCGCACTGTACGCAGACATCCGCATCCCAAACAGGGATTTCCTGACCGACATTGCGTTTTTCCCATTTAGCCGTTCCCGTCGGATAGGTTCCATCACAGGGCAAGGCACTGACTGGAATTTGATCTCCAGTGCGGCCCATCATTTTTCCTAAAACATCGCGAATAAAAGCAGGAGCGGTGTCAGGAATAACGGGTTTTAAGTCTTCGGCATTTTCGTCAATGTGGGCAGGAATTGTCACTTGATAAAGATGATCCAAGCTGGCATCTACTGCCTTCATATTCATCTGGACAATTTCTTCACCCTTCTTGCCGTAACTCTTGCGAATGGATTTTTTGATTTGCGCGATCGCATCTTCACGGGGTAAAACGCCTGACAACGCAAAGAAACAAACCTGCATTACCGTATTAATCCGACCGCCCATGCCCGCTTCCCGTGCCACTTGGAAGGCATTGATCGTATAAACTTTTAAACCCTTCGCAATAATTTGTTCCTGTAACGGTCGCGGTAAATGAGACCACAATTCATCAGCATTATAGGGACTATTTAAAAGTAACGTTGCGCCTGGGATCGCTGGAGTCATCAGGTCAAATTTTTCGATAAATTCCCATTGATGACAGGCGACAAAATTAGCTTTCGTAATCAGATAACTAGAGTGAATGGGATCGGGGCCAAAGCGCAAATGGGAAACCGTTACTGAACCTGATTTTTTCGAGTCGTAAACAAAGTAACCCTGGGCGTAATTATCCGTATCTTCGCCAATAATTTTGATGGAATTTTTGTTCGCGCCCACCGTGCCATCGGAACCTAAACCAAAGAAAATAGCCCGTACCACATTACTGGGTTCCGTCGAAAAATCGTCATCGTAGGGCAAACTGGTATGGCTCAAATCATCAAAAATACCGATAGTAAAGTGATTTTGGGGACTTTCTAAGGTTAAATTATCAAAAACGCCCTTAACCATGCCAGGCGTAAATTCTTTGGAAGATAAACCATAACGTCCGCCCACTAAGACTTTCAGGTTTTGAATTTTGGCTTTTAAATTTACATCACTACCAAACATCGTTTCCTGTACTGCGGTGACAACATCGGTATAAAGCGGTTCCCCTGCTGAACCTGGCTCTTTACAACGGTCTAAAACGGCAATTTTCTGCACAGAATCGGGTAAAGCCGCTATTAACGCGATCGCATCAAAGGGACGATACAAACGCACTTTTAGTAAACCCACTTTTTCGCCCTGTGCATTGAGGGCATCAACGGTTTCCTGAACAGTTTCCGCTCCCGATCCCATGATAATAATTACCCGTTCTGCTTGGGGATCGCCATAATAATCAAAGAGATGATAAGCCCGACCCGTTAAAGCCGCAAATTCATCCATAATCCGTTGCAGAATACGGGGATAGGCTTCATAAAAAGGATTAACGGTTTCTCTTGCCTGAAAATAAACATCGGGATTTTGGGCAGTTCCCCGCAAAACAGGATGATCTGGGGTTAAAGCGCGATCGCGGTGGGCAATAACATATTCATCTTTAATTAAGACCCGTAAATCTTCATCACTGAGCAATTCCACCTTTTGGACTTCGTGGGAAGTGCGAAACCCATCAAAAAAGTGCATACAGGGAATACGCGATTCCAAACTAGCCGCCGTCGAAATGAGGGCAAAATCCTGAGCTTCCTGCACCGAAGCCGAACCTAAGAGCGCGAAACCCGTTCCCCTTGCCGCCATCACATCCGAGTGATCTCCAAAAATAGACAAGCCCTGAGCCGCTAGCGATCGAGCCGCCACATGGATCACCGCCGCCGTCAATTCTCCTGCAATTTTGTAGAGATTGGGGATCATCAACAGTAAACCCTGGGAAGCGGTAAAAGTCGTCGTCAGCGATCCCGTCTGTAGTGCGCCATGAATTGTCCCTGCGGCTCCGCCCTCACTCTGCATTTCCACAATCGAGGGAATCGTTCCCCACAAGTTGGGTTTCCCTTCCGATTCCCAAGCATCGGCCCATTCTCCCATCGGCGAAGAAGGTGTAATGGGATATAGGGCAATCACTTCACTCAGTTTGTAAGCAACACGGGCGACCGCTTCATTGCCATCAATGGTTGCATAGGTTTTGGTTCTCATTGTCTCCTCTTAGGTCTGTAACTGGCTGATGATCTCGCTCTGATTGACCGAAATCAATAATGATCAAATTCAATTCTTTTTTGTTCTGAGTTAAACAACTCAATGGTTGCTTTTGTCTAATGTGTTAAAGTTCTATTTATATTTGCTGAAAGTGGCTTTCTGTCTTGACTTAGCAAGTTTTTCTCCTTAGCGTTGTGGATTAAAATCCCTATTTTGATCATTAACTAAAATCACCACTCTGAACCAATTTCTTATTGTTTGTTAATACCTTTAATTGCAAACTTTCGTTAAGCGGTTGTTACGGGAGATCTATCTGATTTTTTTGTTGCGAAGGGTTAAGCGGATGGAAAAAGAGGTGCGATCGCGCTTTCCTAAAATTTTTCTATCATGTAAAATAAAATCAAACCATTCTTTAAAAAAACTATGACTGTCCTAGAAATTGCGATGCAAAAAATGCAAGATTTACCTCAGCAAAAACAGCAAGAGGTTTTAGATTTTATTGAGTTTCTAGCCCTGAAATCAGATTCAGAATTTTCCGATGCGATTTCCGACAATACAGAAAAAGAAAATATCTCTGCTCGTGATGTCCTGAATAAATGGGCGGGAATGATGGAGGATGGCCCAGCCGATCTTTCGACAAATCCCAAGTACATGGAAGGCTAGGGTCAGTGATTTTTCAATTTATCGCCGCGATCGCAATAATTTAATCCCTTTAATTACTCCATTTTATTCTTAATACTTTTTTGGTTTATTAAATTAAAAAATATGCAACCAATCGTTGATATTAGCACTTTAGTCACGCAAACCCAAGGTATTTGTGGGGGTCGTCCGTGTATCGCTGGCACTCGAACGGCGGTACAGACTATTGCGGTAGATTTTAATGCGGGAATGAGTCCAGAAGAAATTATTTTGCAACGACCAAACCTCAAAACTGAGCAGGTTTACGCGGCTCTTACTTATTATTATGCGAATAAGGAGTTAATGGATTTGGAGATAGCCAATTACTATCAAAATTTGGTGAATTTAGAAATAAATGAATAAGAGGCAAAACGTTGATATTGTTGAATGCTGATATTACTCAGATAATTTAGTCTGACAAGTCGGTAAAATATTATAAAAAACCATTATCTTCAAGTTCTGTGAGGTCTTCTACTCCAGCCATGTCTGCTAACATTTGCGTATATTTTCTCAGCTTCATCTGTAAGTGTTTTAATTCGGAGCGAAATTCTTGACATTTTTCTGATTGATTAAACCCGTCATCACTCGCAATTCGATGCCATTTGGCCGTGAAAGGTCTAATTATTTGATTTAAAACAACAATAGCAATTTTTGTAAAAGCAATACATTCTCTACCATTTTTGTTAATAACATTTCTGGTAATAGGAAAAATAGAATATATGCTGTCAAGCGCAGCTTTTTCAGTTCCATGAGTTTCATCTAAAAATTGGGTTGTAATTCGTGTGAGCAATTCTATGTATAACTCCCAAGCAGCGGAGCGATCTGCATCACTCGGACTCCATTCCATCTCAAGAAAGGGAGTTTTTATCTTTAGGGATGTCATATCCCAATTTTCCAACCATTGTTTCCATTTCATCGCTATAACTTTTGTAAGAGCTTAAGTAAACAAGAAATTAATCAGATTCTACTGCATTTTTGAATGCTTGAAGAAATTCATAAGATTTAATATGAGTAATAATTTCAGGTGTCAATTCTTCGACAAAATCCATCCTTTTTAAGTATTTTGGATAAATAATATCTTCTATCTCTTCAAATAAAGCTTGCATTTTAGCACGTTGTTTACTTGATTTATATTCATCAATCAACTGGTATTTTTCGCAAGCTTCTGTACTTAAAAGACAATATATTTCACGCCTTATGCCACTATGTTCTGGGTGAGCATACCATGCTTTTAAAGCCTCTGTATCTTCAAACCGCATATAAAGCATATAGTTATAGTTATCAACATGAGATAGTCGCCCCTCATAAGTTGAATCTATAGCTTTTAAATCACATACTTTCCCAAACCACGATTCTATACATCGCAGCCTAGAATTTTGGTAGTTTGTTGAAGCAAATTGTTCTACTTTATTTTTTACCTCCGCAAGTTTGCTTAATAGTGTTTCATTATTGAAAATAACAATATGTATCGCTTCTCCAGAAGTTGTGCCAAATAAAGCAGAAGATACTTGCATTATTTCTTGTTCTGATAAATCGGATTTCCATTTGTACACTAAGTCTGATGGGCAAAATGAACCAGTATCAGATCTATTGAGTCTTTTTAGGGTCGTAATAAAGCTTTGGTAATTTATCGCAAATGGACTTGGTAGGCTAGCATCTTTAAATCCAAGCCTTGATGAATCTAACCATGCAAATAAATCCACATCATTTTCATACCGTAAAAAACCAAAATCTGCATTAAGTAATTTCTCTGTATCATTAACACAGAATCGAGGTAATATACTCTCATAGGATTTTCTTGATGTAACCAAAACCCCTCCCTTTTCTCCATAACGCAAATAGTTTGCGTCCAAAACCTCTTTGTATTTTTTAAATTCAGAGGGATTTCTAAATACAAATAATCGAATCGTAGATTGATTTTGACTTCTAAGATAGTTAATCGCATTTAAACGATTATTACTATCTGTCCAAAAATCAGATATCCATGCTAATGTAACAGCATATATTTCCTTTGCCGAACCAAATAAAGGGCCAGCTCTCAAAAGAAAGTCATGTTCTCTCCCTAAGTCCACATCATACTGCAAAGAAATAACCTGGCGAATCTCAGAGATCGAATTATTTATTATGTTTTTCATCAGTAGGTGTGAAACATCCAGTAGATCGTTGCTGTGAGTTACTAGTCTTCTCAATTCCGACAAGCTTTTTAATAAACGCTCTCTATTTCCTGAAGCGTTAAACAAATCTCGCTTCGCTTCAATGGTTTCCTTTATTTGTGGCAGAGCATCACTTAAATTTCCTTTGACAAACTGTATCTGAAGAGTTGTTCGTAAAAAGTGTGGAAGGCTCTTTATAATATCTCTATCTGTTTCATTCGTTTCTAAAACAGGAATAATCGGTTTACCGCGATCATTTGCCCTTGTTAGTTCGTCTTTTACCTCTGGAGATTCTAGTGCGTCTTTGCTGAGAATAGTTAAGATTATATCGCAACGATCTATCCCATCAGATATTCTTGACCATACATCAGCACTTGGTTGAGCAATGATATGGTCACAAAAAATTTCTATATCCTTAATGTCGCGTAATGCTGGCAGTAATAAATTTCTATAGTCTAATCGCCGCCAACTGTAGCTGACAAAAACCGTGTAATTATGGTTCATTCTGACTTTCCTCTGCTTGGCATCGTGCCTGAGTACGGACTTAACATACCTCGATATTTGCAAGAAGGCAAGCAATTGTTATAAAAATTCATGAAAAATAGAAAGCCCAAGTAATCTTGTTGTCATAGATCACTAAACAAACTGGATTTTATTAAAATGCAAAATAAAATTAAAGCAAAGACAATTCAAAGAAACGATGCCAACTTTTAAAATACTTTAGGAAAATTAGCAAGGTTAAAACGTCAATTTTATTTAAAAGTGTTTTAGGAAAATCAGCGATCGCCCTCTAGGAAAAAATCAAGCAAGTCATGATGGCTGAATAATAATAAATCTGCGATCGCCACAAGTTAAAACCGATTTTCCTGCCCTCCTTGTTTTCCAACTGAATAAAAAAAATGAGCAAACGGGATGTTTCGCGCTATATTCATAAAGAATCTTTACGGAATATCACCCTGATTGAGCGATCGCCGATTAAGAACTATGCCAGAAGAAACTAAACCCACCCCCGAAAAGCCCCCTGCGGCTAAAAAAGTCAAAGAACCCGCGATCGAAGATAAACCCTTCGCCGAGTTTATGGAGCAACACTTTACACCTTCCCTGAAAACGGCCCTTAGTACAGCAGGACTCCCAGAGATAGATGTAACCTTCCAAAAACAATCTTTACCCATTGTAGGAGCCGATCCCAGCGAACAATGTTGGCAAGTTGTTGGTACTTGGCAAAAAGGTCAGCGTCAATTTAATCTCTATTTTTGGGACGAAACAATTGGCGGGAACAAAGGATTTTCCTACGCAACAGGGGGAAGTCGCCCCAGTACCATTGAATCTTTCATGATTGACGAACGGAAGGTGAGCTTAGACTTGATGGTGCGTTACGTTCTACAACGGCTTAACGGTCAAAAATGGTTGATTTTAAACTAATTTAACCGTTTTAACGATTGCCGTCTTCCATTGGCTCCCCTTTAATTTCGAAGCAAATTCCGATATCCTCGTAGTAATGTCTTGCTGGTAAATTCCCTAGTGATCACTGGATCTATGCGTGTTTATATACTGCTATTCAATGCCCGTACCGAAAATGAAGGAATTCACACCATTCAAATGGGCGGGCGCAATAAAATTTTGATGTTTGAGTCAGAGGATGACGCAACCCGTTTTGCTCTGCTATTAGAGGCGCAGGATTTTCCCGTTCCGACAGTAGAGGCGATGGATTCGGGTGACATTGAAGCTTTTTGTCGTGCAGAGGATTATGAGTACGAAATTGTTGGGGATGGAATGTTAGCGATTCCCCCTGAAAACAATGTCCCTGAACCCGATTGGGATACTGCCAATCCTAAACCAATGGAAGCCGAGGAAAATGAGTCTGACATTCCCCAGAATGAACTAGATAGTATCCGTCGTCGTTTAGAAGGACTGCTTTAGCTTTAACAGCAGAAGCATCTCGCCTACTCGAAGAGAGGCGATGAGATGAATACGCCTGAGTTGACGATATTTCCCTGACCAATGCCGAAGGCGAGGAAAGGGAACATTGAGAAAACGAGCAAATCTTGTGTTATGTTGTTTTGTAGCAAATCATTTTCACTCTAAGATGTTAAAAGTAGTCAAAATCAGGTTGTATCCAGATGTTCAACAACAACAATCACTAGCACAAGCTTTTGGTAGTTGTCGTTGGCTTTGGAATTATTGTCTGGATTTGATGAATAAAACATATCTTGAGACCGGAAAAGGTTTGTCTGGATACGATATTAAAAAGATAATCCCCCAGTTAAAGAAGGAATACGAGTGGCTATCAAAAACTTATTCTCAATGCTTGCAACAGGTTTGTTTAAGTCTCGGCGTTGCGTTTAATAACTTCTTTGAAAAAAGAGCGCAATATCCTAGTTTTAAGTCAAAGCATGGGAAACAGTCAATACAATATCCTCAAAATATCAAGGTAAATGAAAAGACTTTAAGTGTTCCTAAAATTGGAGATATTAAAGCTATCATTCATAGACCAATTGAAGGAAAAATTAAAACTGTTAATATTTCCAAAAACTGTTCTAATCAATATTTTGCCGCTATTCTTTTTGATGACGGTATAAAGAAGCCAGAACAATCAATGGAAGGGACTGCTATTGGGATTGACGTTGGATTAACCCATTTTGCGATTACCAGTAACGGTTCCAAGTTTGACAATCCTAGATTTTTAACCAAATATGAAAAGAATTTAAAGCGGAAACAACAGCAACTATCAAGAAAACAAAAAGGTTCCACGAATCGGAACAAAGCCAGAATGAAAGTTGCTAGAGTTCACCGCAAAATTGCTAATTGTCGTGAAGATTTTTTACACAAGCTATCGCGTAGGATAGTGGATGAAAACCAAGTCATTGTAGTTGAAAATCTTAATGTAAAAGGCATGATGAAAAACCATTGTCTAGCTAAAGCCATTGGGCAGGTTGGTTGGGGAATGTTTTCTACAATGCTTAAGTATAAGGTGGAGGATGATGGAAAGATTTATCAAGAAGTTGATAGGTTTTTCCCTAGTTCCAAGCTTTGCAATGTTTGTTTAAATCAGGTAGGTAGTTTACCACTTGAGATGAGACATTGGACTTGTGAAAAATGCCATACAAAACATGATAGAGATATTAACGCCGCAATTAATATCCGCAATGAAGGACTACGAATTTTGACCTCTGGGACAGGGGATAAAGCTTGTCGCCCAGACGTAAATCGAAGTAATAGAGGACGCAAGAAATCTACTACAACGTTGTCTGTTGGGCAAGAAGCATACTGTGTACGCGAAGCGTCACTGTAGGTAGTTCACTTTTACAGTAGAAAAAAGCCATTGAAAAACTAATGAATTCACTCGAACAACGGGGTCATCTGTTAACCGAACAAGTTAATCCCAACAGTCAAAATCTTGATCAACTTTCCTCTCTCCAATTAGTCGAACTGTTTAATCAAGAAGATGCGCTGACTCTAGCCGCGATCGCCGAAGCAAAACAGGAATTAGCCCAGGCGATTGATCTCACGACAGCATCCTTGCGTCAGGGCGGCAGATTATTTTATGTGGGAGCGGGAACCAGTGGCCGTTTAGGGGTATTAGATGCGGCAGAATGTCCTCCCACCTTTTGTACGCCCCCTGAGATGGTACAGGGCATTATTGCGGGGGGAGCAGGGGCCTTAGTTCGTAGTTCTGAAGATTTAGAAGACCGAGCCGAAGATGGATCAGACGCGATCGCCCAACGTCACATTGGCCAAAAAGATGTGGTCGTGGGAATTGCCGCAGGAGGAACCACTCCTTTCGTGCATGGAGCCTTAAAAGCCGCTAAACAACGGGGAGCAACGACGATCGCCATTACCTGTGTCCCGAAAGACCAGGTGAAAATAGAAGCAGATGTAGATATTCGCCTGTTGACTGGCCCCGAAATTGTCGCAGGTTCCACTCGTCTCAAAGCAGGAACCGTGACCAAAATGGCCTTGAATATTCTTTCTACCAGCGTGATGGTGGGATTAGGTAAAGTCTATGGCAATCGCATGATCGATGTAGCAGTAACAAACCGTAAATTGCATGACCGCGCCCTGAAAATGTTAGAAGATTTGACCGATCTCAGCCGTGAAGACTGTGGATTTTTGTTAGAACGGAGTGGAAGACGGGTTAAACTGGCCTTACTCATGCACTGGACGGGGCTAGATGCCGAGGCGGGTCAATCTCTGTTGGATAACTCCCAAGGCAATCTCCGAGCGGCGGTAGAACATCATCAAACGTCACGTTAAACTATGGTTAATGCTTCTGAAACGGCTGAAAATGCGACAAATGCCATCGCGGCAGGAACTCCTTTGGTCATTATTTTAATTCTCATTCTGGCCGCAGGAATTTTAGTTTGGGGATTTAATCGCGCGAAACCCTTCGGTAAATTGGGAATTTTAGCCTGGTTACAGTCCCTCGTTTTAATGTCTCCCTGGCTCATTTTCTTTAGTCTTGTGGCCGCAGGAATTTATCTCAATATTATTGGTATTCTTTTACTGCTAGTCGTTTCAGTGGGGGTTTATATCTATCTGGGCAAACAACTCCGCAACCTGGGTCAGGATGTGATGTTAAAAGAAAAAGCCGCCCAACGCCTCAAAGCCTTAAGCCAATTAGAATCTCCTAATTCTGCTGAGATTGCGTCAGGTTCACCCCCTGAAAATACCGCCATTATTCCCGAAGTTCTACCCATTCCCGAAGAAGATCTAGCCCTGCTCAAAGGCATTTTTAGTATCGACACTTTTTTTGCCACTGAAACGATTTCCTATCAAGAAGGGGCAATTTTTAAGGGGAATCTGCGGGGTGATCCTGATACGGTCTATCCCAAACTTTCTGAAAAATTAACTGCGATTTTTGGCGAAAAATATCGACTCTTTTTGGTAGAAGGAACGGAAGAGCGGCCGATTGTGATCATCCTTCCCAGTACCAATGATCCTCAACCTGCAACCCTTGTTCAAAAAAATCTGGCCCTAGTTCTCCTCTTGGCAACCCTCGCAACGAGTCTAGAGGCGATCGGGCTTTTATTTGGGTTTGATTTATCTGCCGAGTGGCAACGGTATCCCGAAGCTTTACCCCTAGCGGCTGGACTCTGGGTAATTTTAGCGGCCCACGAAATCGGTCATTATCTGATGGCAAAACGTCGTCAAGTTCGTCTGAGTATCCCTTTTTCCCTCCCCAATTGGCAGATCGGATCATTCGGTGCGATTACCCGTTTTGAGTCTCTTTTACGCGATCGCTCAACTCTCTTTGATATTTCCTTTGCTGGCCCTGCGTTAGGCGGTTTAGTTTCCCTAGTTATCTTATTTATTGGATTGGTGATTTCCCATCCAGGCAGTCTTTTTCAACTCCCAACCCAATTTTTCCAAGGTTCTATTCTCATCGGTTCCTTAGCACGAGTTGTTTTAGGGGAAGAATTGCAAAAATCGATTGTGGATATTAGTCCAATGGTCGCCTTGGGATGGTTGGGTTTAGTGATTAACGCCCTCAATCTGTTACCCGCAGGTCAATTAGATGGGGGAAGAATTGTTCAGGCGATCTATGGCCGCAAAATTGCCCGACGCACGACAATCGCGACTTTGGTGGTTTTAGGCATTGTTTCTTTTATTAATCCTGCCAATCCGATTCCCCTCTATTGGGCGGTCGTTATTCTCTTTTTACAACGGGACTTGGAACGTCCGAGTTTGAATGAATTAACGGAACCTGATGATGCTCGTGCGGCTTGGGGTTTGTTGGCTTTATTTTTGATGTTGGCGACGTTGATTCCCCTCAGTCCAGGGTTAGCGGGTCGTTTGGGAATTGGGTGATAATTTAACGATAAATTGGCGATCTCCAAGTTAAACTTAGTTATTGATCGCTGATTCTCTTTATTTCTCGATCAAGATTAAAAATTATGACAGAACCAGAAAGGACAAGGTACACTGAAATTTGCTTGCCATCGGACGAACCATTTTCAAGCTATTCTTTTGATACTTCTGAAAATGCTAATGTGATCTCTTCACTATCATTAGTAAATATTTTTATTGGTACGAATAATTCTGGAAAAAGTCGTTTGCTTAGGTCAATTTTTTCTTTAAAAGACGATGACTTTTTATATAATCCCAATAACTATTCTGCCAAAGAATATTTTGATCTTATAGAGTCACTTAATAAAGAAGTTACAAGCGCAATCGGTGACTTTGAAGCATTTATAGAAAAAATCACTAAGAATTATTTTGATGATATTCTTATTGATAAACATACATTTTTTTCTATTAAAAATATAAAATATGATCTAATCAAACAAAAACTCAATGATCTTAAAGATTGTAAGACAAAACAAGGGACAATTAGTTATGGTATTAATAATGTTAACGAACTAACAAGAATTAGTCAAAAATATACACCTCAGTTTGAGGCATTAGCTATTGATTCTTATTTGGGTCAGGAAAAACGATACTATCTACCAATACTAAGAGGTATGCGTCCTTTAGATGAGAATGATCAACATATTAATCTTTATAAGGATCGAACTCTAAAAGATTATTTTCAAGCTCCTAATCCT
The DNA here is from genome assembly GCA_003249095.1 of Snowella sp. Classification (GTDB taxonomy): domain Bacteria; phylum Cyanobacteriota; class Cyanobacteriia; order Cyanobacteriales; family Microcystaceae; genus Snowella. The sequence goes on along the minus strand of QBMS01000087.1, from coordinate 1,318 downwards.
CCCTTACCTAATAAAGAAAAGATGATAATTTTTACAGGGCTTGAACTTTATCAAACTCTGAAAGAAAAACTACTTGGTGAACCTGAAGATAGAGAATTAGTTAAAAAGTTTGAAAACTTTCTTTCTGAAAAATTCTTTAATTCCAAATCCGTTACATTAATTCCCAAAGAAAAAGGTGATGATCCTAGAGTTGTTAATATAAAAATCGGCAATGAACAGCAATTTCCTATTTATCAATTAGGTGATGGACTACAAAATTTAATTATTTGTACTTTTAATATTTTTACAGAGAAAGATAGGTGTCTTTTCTTCATTGAAGAACCAGATATGCTAATGCACCCTTCCTTACAACGTTCATTTTTAGAAATTCTATCCAACTTTGATCAACACCAATATTTTATTACTTCCCACTCAAATCATTTCCTTGATATGACTCTGGACTTTGCTAATATATCAGTCTTTCATTTTTCTAAAATTGAAGATGAAAATAAAATTGAAGCTGAAAAGCCGAGTTTTAAAGTTGAAGTCGCATCCGCACAAGATCGTAGAATTCTAATGAATTTAGGCGTACAAAACTCATCTGTATTTCTGAGTAATGCTACTATTTGGGTTGAAGGAATTACTGATCGTCTCTATCTCAGAGCCTATATGAAAAAATATATTCAAGAATTAGAAGATAATGACCCTGAAAAAGCTGTATTCAATAAGTTTCGAGAAGATTATCATTACTCTTTTGTTGAATATCAAGGCTCAAATCTAACTCACTGGAGTTTTGATCCTGATGACGAAGATATTAAAAAAATAAAAAGTAGTTATGTCTGTGCTAATTCTTTTTTGATTGCTGATGGTGATGTTGCGACAAAAGGTGATCGAGTAGAGATATATAAGGAAATGCTTGGAGATGACAAGTTTTTTCCATTAAATGTAAAAGAAATAGAAAATTTAATTCCTCTCGAAGTCCTTAAAAAATTAGTAGAAGCGAACTTCAAGAAATACGGTGGTGATATTAATTTAATAAAATATGAAGACTATGCTGAACAAGGAATTAAAGTTGGTCTTGGCG
>QBMS01000087.1:0-245 GCA_003249095.1 Snowella sp. | reverse complement strand
AAACCACCAAAAAAATCTAAGAAATCACAATCAAATATGGAAAAATCAGAAAATGAATTTAACGAACTTATCGTTGTCTATAAGGCAGATTCAGGAACGATAAAATCGAAGATTAATTTCTGTGAAAAAGCCATTAAAGTTATGGAAGATCCTAATTTTTCTTGGAAACTTACCGACAAATTGGAGGAACTCTGTAAAGCTATTTTTGAACATATCAAATCTCAAAATATCACAAAATAATTAAT
>QBMS01000086.1 GCA_003249095.1 Snowella sp. | reverse complement strand
GTTAAGTCCTTGTCTTGTAAGGATTTCATTCTAATAATTAGACTGAACCAGTGCCAGTTTTACGATTGTCGAAAAAAATAGTTTGAAAATTTTTAAAATGCAGATTAAAGAATTGGTCAGTTTAGCTGATCATTATTATCTCAGTGAAACAGAAGGTGTTCATAATTCGATAGGTTGGGGGCCAAAAGGAATAGAATTACGAGGGATTATTTCAATTACGACTGAACAGCATCAGCGAATTAAACAATTTACAGAAGCAGTCAAATATAATATAGCATTGAATAATTGTGAGCATTTTGCTAATTATGTTATGTACGGATTGAACCTATCTTCTCAACAACAAAATTGGTGGAAAAGTTTAGGTTCAGATATTATTCAGCGATTACAGCCTAGTAACAGCATCAACCAAAATATAGAACAAGAAATAGCCAATCTTTTAAATTATAATTTAGCCGTTGTTAAAATATCTAAATTTCAGAAAGAATATCTAGATTTTTATAAAACATATCAACAGAAAAATACATGATGAAATTTAGATTAATTATTCCCCGAAATTTAAAATTTCCTCAAGAAAAATACAATCTTAGCTTAGAGAACTGACTAATGAAAGACTACCATATTAATATTTTTTACAGCGAAGAAGATGAAGGTTACATCGCTGATATTCCTGATTTAAGCTACTGTTCTGCTTTTGGACAAACTCCTGCCGAAGCATTACAGGAACTAGAAATTGCCAAACAAGCTTGGTTAGAAACGGCTCATCAGCAAGGCAAGCCCATTCCTTTACCGACGTATCGCCCTGTTATTTATCAATTACAAGCCGCTTCTTAATATGAATGCTACTACTCTAGAAATTCCTTCTTATTTTATCGTTAGCCAAGAACAATTTGAGCTTTTGGCAAATGCAAATCGAGATTTACGTTTAGAGCGATCGCCTAATGAAGAGTTAGTTATTATGCCCCCGACTGGTGGAAACATAATACTCAGTTAATCACTTATTTTGTGAATTGAAACTTAATCACTTTTTGTTGCTCTTGATGTAAAAATCTCTAGAATGAAGATTTAATGAAGATTTCAAGAATCATTTATACTGTCTTATCTATGAAGAAATAACTCTTGCTGTTAACCAATGCTCAAAAGAGCGATCGCTTTCTCCGCTAGATTTACCTGCTAATAAACCCTCAATGCCAATATGTTCATCAAGATCATCCCAGGCGATCGCGTAACCATCTCCTAAAATTTCCCAGTTTTCTCTTTCTTTTTTTGTTGCATGAAGTAGGCGAGGATACCAAAATAAAGGAATAATTAAACTACGCCCATCTACCAGATTTACAATTAACTTTTCATCGGTGACTTCAATTTCGGTAGCGAGAGGTTCGGTTTCAAGTATCAAAGTAGTCATACCAAACCTCTAAACTAGACCTTGAAGGTTAAGTCTTGAAAAAAATCTTGAAATAATGGTTTAAGTTTAGAGCTAAATGGGGGGCGTGTCATAACATTTTTTGAAAACTTATTAAAATATTCCATAAGTATATTTTTTGAAGTCGGCTCTAACCGCTTTAAGATTTCAGTGAAAATTGTTAAAATAATTATCTGTCTTGCAACTGCTCTACATTCGAGTTTAGCAAACATCTCCTCAATTTTATTTTTAGAAAAAGGTAGTAAGTCAACTGTAGTCGGTGAATTTGTATAATTCTTTCCCCAAAAAGAGTTAATTTCATTGATGGTCGATCTTGAATTAAATAATTCTTCATAGCTATCAGGGTGATAATTGATATATTCTCTACTTTTACGTTCATAATGATCTTTATTAGCTGGGCGAATAACCTTAATAATGATTTCGTCATACAAATTATCACGCCAATTAAAATCAGCATATAAATTATAATTATCCTGCCAAATCTCTTTATGATTATTGACTTTAGTTCTCTCGACCCAAAAATTGCTTTGAACTTCAGTTCTAGATATTTTATAATTATGTCCGTTTGCTGTAGAAATTGCGCTTCCAGCTAATCTATTCATACTAAGAACACTAAAGTAATTTGAGTAATATGATGTAACCAACGCCCATGAAAACTGATGCCTACTACAAATGACTTCGTAGCTTGCGATCTGACTCATAGAACGTAGTAGATATCGTAATGCTTCATGAAGCATTGCTTGTCCTATTGTTGGCGAGACAATTTGCTGCCTATCTCCAATATTTCTGGGTAAAATGAAAGCACGTTCAGCCAAAAAAGACTTGATATAAGAAGGCGGTGATAGACCATCTATACTCGCTTTTTCTGCAAGAGTTCTCACATCCATAATTCTTATTTTAAATTGCTAATCTTTTCTTTCCATTGGATGAGTCCAAGGAATCAATATTGCTAATAATTGATTTACGAATAGTTTCAGATAATTGTTTAGAAGCTACTCGTCCCTGTTGTCCACTAAAATCTTTACTAAGCCAAGGTAATCCTCGCAGAGGAGACACAACTTTTTTAACAAATTCAAGTTCAAAGCTATTGTATTTTTGAACGGTTTGCTCAAAAACAGTCGGTAACACAGCAATTAATGCATTAAAACCTGTTGTTTTTGTTAATATTGATTTTTCATTAAACCACAAGTCTGGTAGAGTATCTCTAACAGAATTAAAATAGTTTTTAAGTATTTTGTATTGTTCTTCTAGAGAGAATTGGTATTCATTTGTATGGCTAATAATTCCCCCTTTATTTAAATGTATAATAATAGCATCTACGAAAGAAGCTTGAGAAATCATCTTAGAAATTCTATCTTTTGTCAGACTAACTTTTTGAAAAAAAGGAGATTCAGGATCATTATTCAAACGATTTACAATATCACTTGCTCTACTTATATAAAAGGCTTCTTGATTATCATCTTCTGTTTCAAAAAGATTCATTAGGTCATATAGTAATGACTTATTTACGCCTTCTTGATAAGAATTTATATCAACAAATATTTTGGCTTGATCTGTAACATTTAAACCAACAAAAGCTGACACTAAAAACTCATAAGTTCTTGCTAAATGATTAGTAAATAAGAGATTTTTTAATAAGTCAGCACCATACAATCGATGTTGACCATCTATTACCCAGGCCGACTTAGGAATATAGGGGATAGTCAAAATTCGTGTTTGCTCATCATACTTGACACCATCAGGATTATTGAAATTTAAGATGATGTTGTTTGGCAAAGTATTACCTAATTCAATATATCTCTTTATAGCCTCCGCTCGTTTGGGATTTAAAAGGCGTTGATAACCGTCCTTTCCTTCCCTGGAGGAGACGTAACTAATCTGAGCTAACTGTTCGGCTGTCAAAATAAAAGCAAAAAATTCATACTCTTGTTGATGGCACTTGAGGGCTGGAACAGTTAGAGTTTCTTGTTGCGTAATGGTTGCAAGTGTCATATCTTAAACTGTTAATAAAGTTTTTTTGAAATCTTAACGAGTTTTTTTTAATAAGGTGGGAATTTCACCCACCCTAGTTTTATCCCATTATTATTGGGTAACTAACTCCTTATCTTTAGCTAGAAAAACTTCTAATTCCTCTAACATTTCTGCATCAACTTTGGTTTGCATCGGACAGAATTTTGGCCCACACATGGAGCAGAATTCCGCCGTTTTATAAATGTCAGCAGGTAAAGTTTCGTCGTGGTATTCCTTAGCCCGTTCAGGGTCTAAAGATAACTCAAATTGACGATTCCAATCAAAGTTATAACGAGCCTTCGATAATTCATCATCCCGATCGCGTGCGCCTGGACGATGACGAGCAATATCCGCCGCGTGGGCCGCAATTTTATAGGCAATTAATCCGTTACGCACATCTTCCGCATTCGGTAAGCCCAAATGTTCTTTCGGTGTCACGTAACATAACATCGCCGTACCATGCCAACCCGCGATCGCCGCTCCGATGGCAGAGGTAATGTGGTCATAACCTGGCGCAATATCCGTCACCAGAGGGCCAAGCACATAGAAAGGAGCCTCACTACACTCTTCCATCTGTTTACGTACATTAAACTCGATTTGATCAATGGGGACATGGCCAGGCCCTTCCACCATCACCTGCACATCATCTTTCCAAGCCCGACGAGTTAACTGACCCAGGGTTTTGAGTTCAGCCAATTGAGCATCATCAGACGCATCATGGGTGCAACCAGGACGCAGAGAGTCCCCTAAACTATAGGAAACATCATACTTTTTGAAAATTTCCGTAATGTCATCAAAATGGGTATAAAGGGGATTTTGTTTGTGGTGATGGAGCATCCAACGGGCAATAATTCCGCCGCCACGAGAAACAATCCCCGTAATCCGAGATTTCACCAGAGGCAAGTATTCAATCAAAAGACCTGCATGGATGGTCATGTAATCCACACCCTGTTGAGCGTGTTTTTCGATAACGTGCAGAAAATCATCAGCAGTTAAGTTTTCGATGCTACCATGCACACTTTCTAAAACCTGATAAATGGGAACCGTCCCAATGGGAACAGGGGACGCATTAATGATGGCTGTGCGAATGACATCTAAATCACCGCCCCCAGTCGAAAGATCCATCACGGTATCAGCACCGTATTTGACCGCTAGATTAAGTTTTTCTATTTCTTCATTGATATCCGAAGAATTAGGGGATGCTCCGATGTTGGCATTGACCTTACATTTGGAAGCAATCCCGATCGCCATTGGTTCCAGATTCGTGTGGTTGATATTGGCGGGGATAATCAAGCGACCCCGTGCAATTTCTTCCTGAATCAAACTTGCAGGTAGATTTTCCCGCTTGGCCACATAATCCATTTCCTCAGTGATCACACCCTGACGGGCATAGTGCATCTGGGAAACATTTTTCTGGCCCTGCCGTTTGGCAACCCATTCTGTACGCATAGATTTTTCCTCAATAAGTAGCTTCCCTACGCTGGTATTACCCAGTCTCAGGTTCTAAGGGTTTATCTCAGCCTAGACCTCTAGACACCCCTAGCTTAATGAGAAATTGTAGCATTTTTCTTTACTACTCTAGAATAACCCGCGCTGTCGGACGATAGTTTCAATCGTTTCAATCTTGGAAAAATTGCGTTAAATGTGATCGCCTTAGCAAATTTATGATTAATTGATTAATTGAATATATCCGTTAAAGTTCTAGCGTCTAAAATGCGATCGCCCCATAATTCTAAATCTGCGATCGAAGCCTCAGTTAAACGAGTTTCAAAAGATTCTGGTAAATTCCCAAACTTTTTAATTAGCATCCGTCGCAGGAAAAATACGCCTTCCTCCTGACGACCCTCTTGACGACCTTTTTCAATCCCAATTCGTTCTACTGATGTAACATAGGGCATTTTGATGTTCCTCTCTAATTCACTAATCGAAGTCCAAGGTTGTTTTTCGAGTTCGGGGGGTCTAGATTTTTATTGTTTTTACATTTACAATATCTGGTAATCATTTTTCATGGCTCAAGCCATTCACTCCTCCTATGAAACAATTAAAACAACATCCCCCCCTAATTATCGCTAAAAGCTTTGCTCTGACTGGATTTACAGCTTTATCTTTGGTGACCGTAACCCCTGTCGAAGCTATTACTCTGATTGATACGACCTCCAGTTGGGATGGTACGAATATTATTGAGCCTTTTGGTGGTGGTATTGGCGTGACCAGTGGTCAAACCGTTACAGCCCCTACTGTTGACAATGTTTTGAATTCTTTTTCCTTTATTTTAGGTCCTTTTCTCTATGACTACGGAAACCCCGTCACCTTTCAAGGCTATGTGGCCCAGTGGGACGGCTCGAAGGCAACAGGCCCGATTCTTTATCAGAGTGCAGATCAGACCTATTCTGGCGGCGGATTTCAAACCTACAATTTTAATACAGGCTCCCTCGCCCTCATCCCAGCCCAAAAATACGTTCTTTTCCTGTATGCCTCTCCTACGTCAGGTAACACACAACAAGCTTTTATCTCCGATAGTGGAACCTATTCGGGCGGTAATTTTGTATTTAGTCATAGTAATTTTGAAGAATTGACAACCACAAACTGGAACGGTAAAGAAGGAATAATAAGAGGCGATGCAGCTTTTACCGCTTCCTTTAGAGCGCCTGTTGCCGTGCCTTGGGAAACGGATGCTCTCCCTGTAGTTGGCAGTACAGTTCTTTTTGGTTTAGGTATTTGGTGGAAAAGTAAACCTGCCCAAAGGAAAAACAACAAAAAAGACTAGAACGCTAATTACTACAAAATTTACGTCTAAATACCCTAATAAGCTCCTAATTGGTAATTCATCCCCGAAGGAGCTTTTTGGTTTTCGGAAATCGTAGCATTTTTCTTCAGGCTCTAAAATAAACTACACTACTGAATGATCCTTTAAACAATAAAGTATGCCACTCATCAAAGTTCAAACTTCCGCCGCTATTAATGACCCCGCAACTCAAGTCCAGGGGCTTCTGCAAACCCTTTCAGTCAAATTAGCCCAACATTTCGGTAAACCCGAATCCTATGTGATGACCATTTTTGAGCCTAATGTCAAAATGACTTTTGGCGGAACGGTTAAGCCGACTTGTTATATTGAAATCAAAAATATTGGCACAATGACCCCTGCCCAGACCAAAGCCATGAGCCAGGATTTTTGTAGTGTCATTGAAGCTGTTTTAGGAGTTCCGAAAAATCGCACTTATATAGAATTTAATAATGCAACGGGTTCCATGTGGGGTTGGAATGGTGATACATTTTAAAAACATTTCTAGAAACTCTTTTTTTTGTAATTCTTCTAAGTTTCCTCCTAAACAAAATACCCTGCCCGAAGACAGAGTATTAAGATTTAATGAAAAGTAATCCTGACTAAAATGCCCTAATTACGCATCACTTTCGATGTGGATAAATAATAAAGCCATTGTGACAGCAGGAAATAACCAACCAACAACGGGAATTAGAATCCAAGGTAAATAGGACGCGGCATAAGCTCCAGTCATGTTTAAAATCTCCTAAAGGATGGGTAATGACAAAAAATGGCTTTTTAGATTGATAAAAAAAGAAGGATCTGAATAACTTTGGTTTACACCTTAGTTAAAAACACCCCGAAAAATTCCATCAACCACGTTTAAATTTTCCAAAAGGAAATAAGCAACACACGCGCCGCCACTAGCTCCCACAAAGAAACCAGAAGCAAATTGGCTCCAGCCGTCTGCGGTTTGCAGGGAATCTGTGCTGCTGTCTCCGCTTTGGAAGGTTACCGAACCGTAGCTACTCAGGGCTACTGTTGCTACTAAAATTAGGGCCAAGGCCGAAATTAAAGCACCGAGATAGGCATGATCTGAGTCGCGTAGGGGGCCAAGGAGTGTCCAGGGGCCAACGAGAAAGTAACCGTGAGCCATCCCAATCTCTAGTCCCCGAATTAGGGGAGAAAGACCTTTGCGATAGGCGGGGAGATTACCGATCAAGGCTCTCGTAAATCCAGAATCCGAAATGGGGGTAGAAAGATGGCCCGTGAACGGATCGTTGTTATAGGGTTGGACGACTTGGGTATATTCAGCCATCGTAATTGAGTTCTCCTCTTGTTTAGTAGAGTGAAATTATGACAAAACTTAAGATACATTTTACGCAGTCCAGGTCGGTTTCACTGTGATTTTGTCCCTCAGCGTTAAAAAAGTTCATGAATTTTCTTAACAATTGTGAGGGAATGGGGGAAATCAATCTTTCCTGAAAACCTACTTTTGGGGTAAATCGGATATTTTTAAGCTAGATAAAATTCAATGATTGTGAACCGATGTGACGGATTAATGGGGAGTTCATCGGAGGTCTAACCCTGAATGTTAAGCTAACAAAGGCATAAAAATTACTATAGGAGCTATTTATGACAGACGTATCGGAAACTCCCTATCTTTTACGAGTGGCTCGTGGAGAAGTGGTAGAACGTCCTCCCGTGTGGATGATGCGGCAAGCGGGACGTTATATGAAAATTTATCGGGATTTGCGGGATAAATATCCGAGTTTCCGTGAACGGTCAGAAAATCCAGATTTGGCGATCGAGATTTCTTTGCAACCCTGGAGAGCATTTCAACCTGATGGGGTGATTATGTTTTCTGATATTCTTACGCCCTTACCTGGGATTGGCATTCCCTTTGATATTATCGAGAGCCGTGGCCCGATTATTGATCCACCGATCCGTACTCAAGAACAAATCGATAAACTCTATCCCCTCAATCCTGAAGAGTCTTTACCGTTTATTAAAAAAATTCTCAATACCCTACGTTTGGAAGTGGGTAATCAATCGACGGTGTTGGGTTTTGTGGGTTCTCCCTGGACGTTGGCGGCCTATGCCATTGAAGGAAAAAGCTCTAAGGATTATAAGGTGATCAAAGAGATGGCTTTTTCTCAGCCTGCGATGCTCCATAGTTTTTTGAGTAAGATTGCCGACGCGATCGCGGTTTATGTGCGGTATCAAATCGATTGTGGTGCCCAGGTGGTTCAACTGTTTGATTCCTGGGCGGGACAATTAAGCCCTCAAGATTACGAAGTATTTGCGTTGCCCTACCAACAACAAATTGTGCGTCAAGTGAAAGAAACCCATCCTGACACGCCTTTGATTCTTTACATTAGCGGCAGTGCGGGGGTGCTAGAACGCATGGGCAAATCAGGGGTTGATATTGTCAGCGTGGATTGGACAGTGGACATGGCTGAAGCGCGACAACGGTTAGGAAGGGAAATGAAAGTCCAGGGCAATATTGATCCAGGAGTTTTATTTGGTTCCCATGCTTTTATCAAGGAACGCATTATCGATACGGTTCGTAAAGCGGGTAAAGGCGGTCATATTTTAAATTTGGGCCACGGTGTTTTGGTGGGGACTCCTGAAGAAAATGTGCGTTGTTTCTTTGAAACGGCTAAACAAGTCGATCAATTTCTCTAAGTTTCAATTTCGGCGATCGCGGTTTTAAAAAATTAGACGAAGATGCGATCGCCCTCTCCCATATTTCTTAGTTAATAGCGATCAATTAGTCCTTAGATATAAAAAATATTTCATCATCAGGGATAATTTAGAAGCTATAAAGAGCTAAGATAGAAAAACTTTGTAAAAATCACAAATCAACCCCCAAGAAATTATTGTTATGATTCGTCAATTTTTTGTTTCTTTTATCCTTGTGTGTTTTACAGTTATTAGTTTTACGCTGTCCTACGCTTACCCTGCCCAGGCGCAAAAACAATACTCTCAAGAAAAACAATATTCCCAAGAGAAACAGTTTACGCCAGGTAAACAATATTCCCAAGAGAAACAATTTGCTCAAGAAAAGCAATATTCTCAAGAGAAACAGTTTGCTCAGGAAAAACAATATTCTCAAGAAAAACAGTTTGCTCAAGAAAAACAGAATACAGAGGCTAACGCGGAAACGGGTAAATCATAGTTTTCAGGAAATGATCAAAAGACATAATAGATTATTTCCCTACGACACTTTGGATATTTGCGATCGCATTGTCCTATGAGCCAGGTATTTTCGATATTTATAAACTCCAATGACTAAGCCTGAGATTAAAAAATGGAAAATTCTCGAATCTAGGTTCGTAATTGATAATCAATGGTGTCGGGTAAAACAAGATAAAGTACAACTTCCCAATGGTTTAATTGTGGATGATTATTTTGTGAATATTCGTCCCGAAATTGTTTTAATTTTACCCATCACTCAAAATCAAGAAGTGGTTTTAGTCCGTCAATATCGTCATGGAGTCGAAGAAATTCTCATTGAGTTACCTGCGGGAACCTTTGATCCTCAAGAGGAAAACAGTGTAGAGGCAGCCCGTCGTGAGTTAGAAGAAGAAACAGGCTATCAGGCTCCTGAATTAGTTCCTTTAGCCAAGATTTACGATAATCCCGTTAAAGACAAGACGTTAATTCATATTTTTATGGCGATCGACGTGACCTTAACAGGCAAACAAAATTTGGATACGACTGAAGAAATAGAAGTTATTTTAATTCCATTGACGGAGATTAAAGCTCATATTCTTTCAGGAACCATTCAAGTGGCAGGAACGATTTCTGCTTTATTTCTGGGCTTAGAAAAATTAGCTCTATAGTTTTTTAATGAAGGCTAAATAACTTGTCATCAAAAAATTATTCTGGTTTCGCTAATTTTTTATAGGATTGACCACAAAACGGACAAAAACGAAATTTTAAGGACTGGATCGGTGCATCACAATTTAAACAGCGATCGCTTAACCCCTTACCACAGAGAAAACAAAAACGCGATCGACGGTCTAACCAATAGGCTTCGGCTTCTGTCCCAGGTTGCCAACATTCAAAACAAAGCTTTAAAGATTCAGTTTCCGTAACTGCAACGCCACGACAAACCGCAATCAGATAATCCTCTGGAATCGCTAGGGTTTTAGCTAAACTTGTCAGAGTTTTACTATTGAGACGTTCTGTTTTTCCCAACTCAATTTTACCGATACTTTGACTATGCAATTGCGCCCGTTGAGCAAGTTCTCCCTGGCTCAATTTTAATTTTTTACGGATACGTCGTACATATTTTGCGAGGGTCTCCCCTTCTTGGGGTAAGTTATCATCAGCAATCATTAGGCTAAAAATTAAGGTTTACTGTCACTTATTAAAGTATAAATGAAAAGAAATTCAATGGAATCTGGATTTGGAAACTAAATATATTATGTTTTTACGGTGAACAAGGAATCAATTCATTTGTCAATATTTTGTTGACATTCTTTATTTATACCCTAATAAGATTTTAGAAGATAATTCTATGATATTCTTATTTATTAGATAAGATAATTTTTTCTTAAAATGTATTCCTTGATCGGACGGCTCACGGTAAAATACGAGAAATAGTATTTGCTGAAACGTTTCTAAAAAAAATCCTCAAACCCTTTCCTATTACTTTTGCGATAAGGCATCATTTATGACTGACCAACAAATCCCCAATTCTATTTCTGAAGAAACTAGTCAGCAATTCGCCGCGATCGCTGAACAATTGGCGAGTTTAACGAAGCGCGTTGATGATTTAGAAGCCAAACTTCTGCTGATTCCCGATATTGAACGTTATAACAAACTCCAGAAATTTTTGATGGCGGGGCAGTTCAAGGAAGCAGATCTGGAAACAACCAATATTATTTTAGAAACGGTTGCCATGAAACGGGATGATCTTGCGCCTGAAGTCATGACAAAATTTCCTTGTAATGTGTTGTTTGTGATTGATCGCCTCTGGCGTATCCACAGTCAGGATCGTTTTGGGTTCAGTGTCCAGTTAGAAATTTATGAAAAGGGAGGGGGCGATTTGGATACTCTCCGAACCCAGGATCGTAAAGTGATGGGAACTTTTGCCACCCAAGTCGGCTGGTTAGTGGAAGGAGAACTTCGTTTTGAGGTCTATGATGAATGGGATTTTTCCTTAAATGCTCCTCGTGGTACTTTCCCAGCGATTTGGTGGAAGTCTCCCTATGGACTAAAAATGGTTACTTTTTTCTTTACACGACTTTTTGAATGTCAGATTTAAAGAGTTTTAGAAAAGATAGACTTTTAAAGAGTGAAGAATTCTGTTAATTGGAGATAAAATTAATGAAATTTTCTGGGTTAACGGTTCTATTATTTTTATTTCCATTTACGCCCGCAGGACTTGCCCAGGGTCGATTAAACCAACCCAGTTTTTTTCAAGATGGGCAAGTGTTAATGCAGCAGGAAATTAACCGTTTACAACAGCAACAACAACAAATTCAACAAACTCAAGATGTTGAACATCCATCCCAATTATTGACAATTGATACGGGGGTTTTACGCTGGCAAAAGTCTATTTTTCGTTCGGCGGGTTTCTCGGTTTGGATGCCAGAGGGAATACAAAGCCAAGAAATTGTTACACTGACGACCCCCTTAGGAGCGATCATGTTTGACGTTTTTGCGACCCATCCCGCTAATTCTCGTTTTATTGCTGCCTATTCAGAGCAATCTTTTCCGACGACGGATAATCAGTCCCTTTTAAAAACAATTCGGGATGGCATTATTAATAAAACTCAGTTTCAGTTAATCCAAGAAAATGCGATCGCAGTACAGGGAAATCAGGGAATTCAGTTTACGTTGAACGGGAATAATGAATTGATTACCTTTCAGGTGATGGTAATTAATCAAAAAGTTTATGTTTTAGGGGCGGGACAAAATAATGTAGAAAGCGTTTCTCAGGATGTTACTAACTTTTTTAATTCTTTTCGTTTACTACCTTAAAAAAAGATGTAACTCAGATTAAAGACTAAATTACTCATAACGTTTTCCGCGTTCAATAACCGTCTCAACTTGCTTAACAGAATTTAAAACTTTTCTGGATATTTTATCTATTTCTACCCAATTATTGGGTGAATCTGCCGCAATTTCTAGTAACATTAAACTTGATTTGAGCATTGAAAGAGTCGGTTTTAAAATAGCTGGATCATCACTAGAGAGACTAATTTTTGAGATAGATTTTTTTAATTCATTAATAACAGGAGCTAATTCCTTATTTGAAGTTTGTTTTTTTCTTCTAGTGGAAGAAGAGGGTCTTGCTAAAGTTTCAATAATTCGATTACATTGCTTGGCGGCCATGTAAATTTCCTTAAGCTCCCCTTTAATTCCGCTTCCAAAAAGAATATTGCGACTTTTAAAAATTCCATCATAAATAATTTTATCTTTGAAGGGCAATAAAGTCGTGTAGATATTCAGAGGTAAATAGCTTTTATCAATCATTTCATTGAGAGGCTCAGTAAGACCTAGAACACCATAAACCTTATTTTTTTCATCAATAAAAATTGTATATTTAGTCAGAAAACGTTCAACAAAGAAATCGCCCCTGACAAATCGTTTAAATTGAGAAGCAATAGTAAGTTGTTCTGGAGTTAACTGGTCTGGATTATCGACTAAAAATGTATCAATAATTTTAATATTATCATAAAGTTTGCTATGCACTGAAAATCTTTGCTCTGGATTTAAACCCAGAAAAAGTTTTGTAGAATTTATCTGTGGAAACAGTTCAAATTTTTGATTGACATACAGCAAAACTGACGCGAAAACTGATGAAAAGAGTTCAAATTCTTGTTCGGAAAGGTTCATGATTAATCAACAATAAAGATTTAATAAAGTTAGGGGACTACTTAAGCAAATAGCTATCTTTGCGATCGCGTCTAATGGCATCATCTACTATTCTTAATCAGCTAGGGAATGTATTGCTTGATAAGCCGCTTCTGTGTAAAGATCGTCGGGAGATTCTACACGATCAACAAAAAGGAGACCATTCAAATGATCTAATTCATGTTGAAAAATTCTGGCGACAAAATCAGTAAATTCTTGTTTTTGTAATTGTCCCCATCGATCATAATACTCCACCGCGATCGCCTGATAACGAGGCACTAAGCCGCGCACATCTGCCACACTTAAACAACCTTCCCAATCCTTCACCATTTCCGTTGAGTGAGCGAGAATGCGGGGATTAATCATCGCGATCGGTTCCATTAAGGGAGCTTGGGGATAACGCAAATTGGGACGAGAAGCCACAATAAACAAACGCTGGGACTGATACACCTGAGGAGCCGCGATTCCGACCCCATTAGCTTGCTCGGCGGTGAAAATCAAAGAATCAATTAAAGTTTGAACCGAATCTTCCTTTATATCCCCAACAGGGCGGGCTATCTGTGACAAAATTGGCTGATGCCGTTGGGCAATTTCTAAAATTTGAGTCATACTAGTAGAATCCATTTAGTATTGCGACTTGTAAACAACTATACTATTTTTAATTATATTTTAAAAATAATACGGTATTGATTAGTATCCCCAAAAATTAGAGGCTTTTTTTCATCTACTGAAGATTTTAACTTTTTAAAAAGGCTAGTGACAGTTTTTTGTTGAGTAGATTTGCCTTGAAATTTATCAGATTTCTCTTATCAAGGCAAGTAGGGGAAGTCCAGTGTAAAATTTATCCTAAAATTTAATTAGAACTAGTTACTTAGGAGTTGAATCAATTGGTGGCTATCTCTTCTCAAGATCTCTGGAATCAAGTATTAGAAAGACTCCAGTTGCAATTAACTCGTCCTGCTTTTGAAACCTGGATTAAAACGGCTGTCCTACAGGAGCTAACAGATAGTTATGTGATTATTCAAGTAGAAAATCCCTTTGTTTTAAATCATTTACAAAAACATTATTTACCCATTATTAGTAATATTATTGCCGAGATTTTAGGTTCTCCCTTAGAAATTCAATTAACTACAATGGAAGGGGAAAATGTTTCTTTTCTTAATCCGTTAAAAAAAGAAGATTTACGGGAAAAATCACCCAAAAATCCCCAATTAAATTCTAAGTATAATTTTTCTCGATTTGTCGTTGGCCCTACCAATCGCATGGCCCATGCCGCGTCCTTAGCAGTGGCAGAATCCCCTGGCCGAGAATTTAATCCTCTCTTTCTCTGTGGCGGCGTTGGTTTAGGAAAAACCCATTTAATGCAGGCGATCGCCCATTATCGTTTAGAAATGTTTCCCGATGCCAAGGTTTTTTATATTTCAACGGAAAAATTTACCAACGATTTAATTACCGCTATTCGTCAAGATAGTATGGAAAAATTTCGGGATCATTACCGAAAAGCAGATTTTTTATTAATTGATGACGTGCAATTTATTGAAGGCAAAGAATACACCCAGGAGGAATTATTTCATACCTTTAATACCTTGCATGAAGCAGGAAAACAAGTCGTTTTAGCCTCAGATCGTCCCCCTAAGCGGATTCCTAGCTTGCAAGATCGATTGATTTCTCGCTTTTCGATGGGCTTAATTGCGGATATTCAAATTCCTGATTTAGAAACCCGCATGGCAATTTTGCAGAAAAAAGCAGAATACGAAAATATGCGTTTACCCAAGGAAGTGATTGAATATATTGCCGTTCATTACACGTCTAATATTCGAGAATTAGAGGGCGCGTTAATTCGGGCGATCGCCTATACTTCGATTTCAGGGGTAACAATGACCCTGCAAAATATTGTGCCAGTTTTAAATCCCCCCGTCGAAAAAATAGCCGCTTCTCCTGATATTATTCTAAAAACGATCGCCGAATCCTATCATGTTTCCGTTGAAGATTTGAAGGGAAATTCCCGTCGTCGAGAAATCAGTGTCGCCAGGCAAATTGGAATGTATTTAATGCGTCAACATACAGATTTGAGCTTACCTCGAATTGGGGAAGCCTTTGGTGGAAAAGACCACACAACGGTTATGTATAGTTGCGATAAAATCAATCAACTCCAACAAAAAGATTGGGAATTAAGTCAGACCTTATCTGAACTCAGCGATCGCATTAATATCGCCAGTCGTAATCAAGAATCATCTTAATTTTTTCCTAATTTTTAACACAAAAAAATTGCATTTTGGAAACATAAAAAATCTCCGTAGGGACATAATATATTATGTCCTTTTATCTTGTTAATCATGCTCTTTCCTCGTGAATAATTCAGCGAGAAAGCCCTATGATTTTATTAAATTAAACAATAGAAATTTTTGAATACTAGCAATTCAAATTAATCTATCCTAAAGAGCGCATTTGTAAACTTATGTAACGCAGTTGTTAAGCTCTATTGCAACTTTCTCGCCCAAGGCGCGATCGCCTTTCTTTTATCTAGAAAGCTGTGATAGGATTCGATTCGTAGCACATTGCAATTTTTCGTTTTAGATAAATTTTAGGAGATAAAGCTTTGGTATTACGGGTTGCTGTTGTGGGTTCAGGCCCGGCTGGTGCATCCGCAGCCGAGACACTGGCAAAAGCGGGTATTGAAACCTATTTATTTGAGCGTAAGCTGGATAACGTCAAGCCCTGTGGCGGTGCGATTCCCCTCTGTATGGTGAGTGAGTTTGATTTGCCCCCCGAAATTATTGATCGTCGGGTTCGCAAAATGAAGATGATTTCGCCTTCTAATATTGAGGTCAATATCGGTCATACGCTCAATGATGACGAATATATTGGGATGTGTCGTCGGGAAGTTTTAGACGGTTTCCTCCGCGATCGCGCTGTTAAATGTGGGGCCAACCTCATTAACGGTACGATGTATCAGTTAGATATTCCCCAAAATAATACCGATCCCTACACGCTCCACTATGCCGACCACGCTAACGGGCAAGCAGTGGGAGAAATGAAAACCCTCCAGGTTGATCTCGTCATTGGTGCAGACGGTGCAAATTCCCGTGTGGCTAAGGCCATTGATGCAGGAGATTACAATTACGCGATCGCCTTTCAGGAAAGAATTCGTCTTCCCGACGACAAAATGGCCTACTACGAAGATTTGGCTGAAATGTATGTCGGTGATGATGTTTCCCCTGATTTTTATGCTTGGGTCTTCCCTAAATACGACCACGTTGCTGTGGGAACGGGAACGATGAAGGTCAACAAAGCGAAAATCAAAGATCTACAGGCAGGAATTCGCGCCCGTGCGGCCAAAAAATTAGAAGGTGGCGAAATCATTAAGGTTGAAGCTCACCCCATTCCTGAACATCCCAGACCTCGCCGTGTAGTGGGTCGGGTTGCCCTAGTCGGTGATGCGGCGGGAACTGTCACCAAGTCTTCGGGTGAAGGCATTTATTTTGCGGCGAAATCGGCGCGGATGTGTGCAGAAACGATTGTTGCTACCAGTAATAATGGTCAACGGGTTCCCACTGAAGCGGATCTCAAAACCTATATCAAGGAATGGGATAAGCGTTACGGCATAACCTATTTGGTTCTCGATATTCTGCAACGGGTTTTCTATCGTACGGATGCCACGAGAGAAGCTTTTGTGGAAATGTGTGCGGATATCGATGTTCAACGTTTAACGTTTGATAGTTATCTGTACAAGACGGTTGTTCCAGCGAATCCGTTGGTGCAAATGAAGATTACGGCGAAAACGATTGGGAGTTTGTTACGGGGTAATGCTTTAGCTCCTTAATTTGGTTCATTTTCGTTAATATAGAAGGGTGGGTCTCGGCTCACCTTTTTCTTTTTTCTATGTAGTCTAAATAAATTATGATCACAATAACAAATCAATTATTTTGACGAATAACCATGACTAATCCTAAAATCATCATATTGCAAGAAAAAAAAGATGAGCTTAATAAAATACTAGATAATTATTCTCAATGGTCTGAAGTAGAAATATGGATTGCAGGAATTACTTCTATTATTAAACTTCAATTTCCTCAATATTTTGAAGAGTTTGATCTGTACTGCAAAAAACCAATTTGGACTCATTTACCACGTGTTTCGACGAGACGAATGTATTCTTTTGATGAAGGAGATTTTAGTCGTTCAACCCCTAATTCAGGTCTAAATGATCAAAATAAGGCTATTGAACAAGCCAGTAATAAAAACAAAGGTAAAGATGCTATCCGAAAATTACTAACATTTCTAGATACCTTGATTCAGCAATTTAATTCAAGTGAGTTAATTTCTAATAATTCTGAAGACATTTTGACGATTTTAGAAAAGATCTTTTCCCGTTTTCATAGAATTAATCTTAAACTTCAAAATCGGCACGATAATCGTCCAACTATTAGAATTGATGACGAGTATGATGTTCAAGACTTACTTCACGCTCTTTTAACTCTATATTTTGATGATATCCGCTCAGAAGAATTTACCAACAGTTCAGCAGGACGTAACTCTAGGATTGATTTTCTTCTTAAGAGAGAAAAAGGGCAATGGTTCAGCCTGATTAAAGGCAGAAAGGATTACTGGGCAAAGGATTAGAGAAACAAAGAAGCAAATATAAGCTTGGAAGTAATGGTTATAACTTTACAGGGGTGTTAAGGGTAATAATACTATAAATAAATCGGTAAAAAAAGGAGAGAGAGTATGTCAATCCAAAAGATAAAGCCAATCCAAGAGTTTAATGATTCTATATTTTGCAATGGGAAAGAAAAAGAATTATTTAAACGAGACTGTCCTCATTGTCACAGCGAGGAAGTGAAAATTCATTCTCATTACAAAACGAAAAATAATGGAGAGAGAAAAATATTTATCTGTCAAAAATGTGAGTCACTATATTCAGAAACGTATAATAC
>QBMS01000085.1 GCA_003249095.1 Snowella sp. | reverse complement strand
GTTAAGTCCTTGTCTTGTAAGGATTTCATTCTAATAATTAGACTGAACCAGTGCCAGCTTAGTCGAAATCAAAATTAATCTCTCAATTGGGATGAAGCATACTGCTTTAGGGATTGATAATTAATTTTTCCGATAGTTGTTCTCGGAATTTGATCAACAGCCAACCAATGTTTAGGGCATTTGTACGCACTGAGTTGTTTTCGTAGCATAATTTTCAGCTTTTCCAAATCAAAATTGTTGTTAGGGGAAATATAAATTGCTGTGACTACTTCTCCCCATTGCTCATCAAGTACACCAATAACTACAACATCTTTCACCAATTGAGTCTCTAAAATAGCCGTTTCTACTTCAAGAGGAAAAACGTTTTCTCCCCCTGTAATAATTTTTGGGCTATTACGACCGATGATATGCAAATAGTTTTGCTCATCAAAATAGCCCAAATCATCTGTTAGAAAAACATTAGCATCATTGAAATTAGGATAATAGCCTAAAAACAAAGATTTTGCTTTAATCGCAATCATGCCCGTTTGATTATTAGATAATACTTGCCCCTGTTCATCACAAATCATGATTTGGGCATGGGGCAGAATTTGACCGACCGTATTATTCTGACAAATAAAATCCTTGGGTTTCAAGGTAACAATTTGGGAGGCCGTTTCTGTCATTCCATAGGTTAAAGCAAGTTTTATTTTTTGTTCTCTAGCTCTTTCTAATAAATTAAGAGAAGCTTTTTCTCCGCCTAATAAAACTATTGGAAATTGAGTGAGCCACTCAGGATAATGGTCTAAGAAAAAATAGAGTTGTTTGGGAACGAGAGAAATAAAAAAAGAGTGGTATTGAAATAATAAAGTAGGATTATTTTTAAAGGAAGTATAGGGAAAAATAATTAGTTCACCCAAACTCAAAAAAGACCGTACAAACTGCATTAAGCCACTGACGTGGTAGAGAGGCAGTACACAAAAGGAATTAATTTTTTCTAAATTAAAATATTCTCGTAAACCTTCATAGGATTCTGTTAAAGTTGACCAGGTATGAATGGCAAATTTGATTTTTCCTGATGTTCCTCCTGTGGGAATCATTACTAAACTTTGATTTAAATATTCATTGTTTATTAAAAAATTTTGTTTGACGGTGATATTTTTCCCAGGAAAATCTTGATCCAGACCGAAAATTAAATCTGGATCGACTAATTCAAAAACCTGTTGCCATTCCGATTCTTGCCAATCAGGGTTGGCTAAAAAAACGAGGGTTTGAGTGATAATACAAGCTAGAAAGACCGCTAGAAATCTATCAGGTTCTCTTTCTGCTAAAATAACCTTAAAAATTGAGTTATTTTTTAACTGTTTTTTTGAGCTATTGAATTGTTGAATATAGGTCTGTACTAATTGATAAAAAAGACGATTATCATAACCAATAAATTTTTTCTGATCAGTCCAATTCTGGAGATGAATCATTAAATCAGCTATGGGCCTGCTATTCAATTCGCTCATGGTCGCGATCGCCTATTCACCTATTTTTTAAAGTCCAGCAGAGGTTTGGGCAAACAGAGCCGCAAAATCTTTCGTGACGATCGCCGACGGATCATCTTCAGGCTTAGAAATCAAGTCAAAGGCTTTATTTCTGGCATTCGGTTCCCTTAAGGCTTGTACCACGACTTCAGCGACATCGGCCCTGGGTATAGAGGTTGGTATTCCGTTAGGAGGATTGGTCAAAAAGACATCATTTTTACTCACCAATAATTCTCGCACTCCTCCTGCTTTGTCTAGGAGTCCGCCCGCCCGAATAATAGTGTAATCAATGCCAGAATCAATTAAATAGGCTTCAGCAGTCCGTTTCCAAATTAAAATATTCCCCTCACCGATTTTATTGAGAGGATAATCGGGCAGGGTTCCGCCCATTGAGCCGACCAAAACAATCTGTTCCACCCCCGCCGCGATCGCTGCATCAATCTGATTCCGTTGCCCCAGATAATCAACTTCTTCTGGCATTCCCCCCGCTTCAAACTCAAATTCTGGTTGTTGTCCTGGTTGCGGGGGAGCTTTCATTTTAGGAATCGCGCTGGTTAGAATCACTAAGGCCTGACAACCCGCGATCGCCTTTTCTAGAGAGGAAATATTTTTGATATCTCCCTCAAAAAATCCCTCTGTTGAGCCAAATAATTCCTTAAATTTCGTCGCAGAACGAGCAAACCCTAATGCGGTAAATTCGTCCGAGTGTTGACGTAATTTTTCTAATGTTAAGAATCCTGTCCGTCCCGTTGCGCCCGTGACCAAAACTTGTTTGAGTGTCATAGATTGATGATGGAATATTATTACTATAAAATTACAGCATTTTGTCGTTAAATCCCTTACAGAGTAAAGACATAATATGCCCCTACAAACGTTTGTCCGTCATCACAACACAATTTGTTGTCAAACATCCAGTTTAAGAGCTAATGATTCAAAATAAGTTAGTCATTAAAATTTTTCGTTATGTCATTTATGCCTTGATAACGGTTGCTTTTATTCTCACTCCCATCATGAACGTTCAGGCTAATCCGTCAAATTTGTCATCTAATAAACCCTTTGGGGTAGAATTAATCGGATTAATTGCTGGATTTGGTACAACCTTTGCGGCTTTGCCCGATTTGTTTGTCATGCTAAAAAAGCGATCGCGTCAGGGCATAAATCCGCGCATGGCGGCCATTACGGGAATTTTTCAATGTCTCTGGCTGGTCTATGGTTTCTTGATTCAGGCTCCTGCGGTGATTTTTTGGAATATGATTTCCATTGTGACCAATGCGACAACCGTGAGTGCTTACCTATATTTTGCTAAGATAGAAAAAAATAAGCCAAAATAGAGAAATGTTACTAAAATCTCTCTTTAAACCCACCGAAAACAAATGGCAACCCATCGTTAAAGCCTTAGAAGCCATTTTAGGAAAAGACGGCGTTATTCAGCGCAAAGATGAATTATTAACCTACGAATGCGACGGACTCACGGGTTATCGTCAACGTCCCGCGATCGCGGTTTTACCCCGTACCACCGAACAGGTCGCCGCAGTGGTCAAACTCTGTCATGAGCATCAAATTCCTTGGGTCGCTAGGGGAGCAGGAACGGGATTATCGGGCGGAGCGTTGCCCTTAGCAGACGGACTTTTGATAGTTACTGCTAGAATGCGCCAAATTTTATCAGTTGATCTAGAGAACCAACGGGTCGTTGTCCAGCCTGGTGTGATTAATAATTGGGTCACTCAAGCCGTGAGTGGGGCAGGTTTTTATTATGCTCCCGATCCTTCTAGTCAGACCGTTTGCTCCATTGGTGGAAATATTGCTGAAAATTCAGGCGGTGTGCATTGTCTAAAATACGGTGCGACAACCAATCATGTGTTGGGACTAAAATTAGTCATTCCCGATGGTTCCATTGTGGAAGTGGGCGGCTATTTGCCTGAAATGCCTGGTTATGACCTAACGGGCCTCTTTGTCGGCTCAGAGGGAACGTTAGGGATCGCCACAGAAATCACCCTAAAAATCCTGAAAACGCCCGAATCCATCTGTGTGTTACTGGCAGATTTTATGAGCTTGGAAGCCACCGCCCAATCCGTTGCCGATATTATCGCCGCAGGAATTATCCCCGCAGGGATGGAAATTATGGATAATTTTAGTATTAATGCGGTTGAAGATGTGGTTGCGACCAATTGCTATCCCAGGGATGCTACGGCGATCTTGCTCGTCGAATTGGATGGTTTACCGATAGAAGTCCAGACCAATAAACACCGAGTCGCCGAAATTTGTCGCAATAATGGAGCGAGAAACACCACTTCCGCCAATGACCCAGAAACTCGTTTGACTATGTGGAAAGGTCGAAAAGCGGCGTTTGCGGCGGCGGGAAAAATGAGTCCGAGTTATTTTGTTCAGGATGGGGTCGTTCCCCGTAATTGTTTGGTAGAAATTTTGGGGGATATTAATGCGTTAGGCGAAAAATATGGTTTTCGTATTGCCAATGTTTTCCATGCAGGAGATGGCAATTTACATCCTTTGATTTTGTACGATAATTCTGTGTCTGGAGAATGGGAAAGGGTGGAAGAATTAGGAGGAGAAATTCTGAAACGCTGTGTTGAATTAGGCGGAAGTTTATCAGGAGAACATGGCATTGGCTCGGATAAAAATAATTTTATGCCCTCGATGTTTAATGAAACGGATTTAGAAACAATGGCTTGGGTGAGAGATTGTTTTAATCCTGATCATTTGGCAAATCCGAATAAGTTATTTCCCACTCCTCGCAGTTGTGGTGAAGCGGGTAATGCTCAAAAATCAATGGAATTTAAGGATCTAGAAGTTTTTTAGCAATTATTTTCTAAGTGGAATATACTATATTTACTACTTATTATTACCTTATTTAAGGCTGGCTATTTCTCGTCTTTATTTGATCTCAAGGAACAGAATGAAAAACTCAATCAATTAACAGCATATTCTGTAAATTGCCGCATGAAGGAGGAGTGAAATCCAACTACAATATCTTGTTTTGGAACGCCTGCTTTAACCAATTCTTCGGCAAAATCAATTTCAGTTCCATTATATTGGAGCCAAATTTTTCCATCTTTTATATCAAAGTGTAGGATACAGCCATAAATACGATGATTGTTTTCCCAACCAACGTTAACAATTTGATAGTGGTCTCGTTCTACATCAAAAATCAATTCTCTATCTACATTTTTGCGTGGATAATCATCACTAATATAGTCTTTTAAAAAGTTTTGAATAATTTCTCGATAGTTGTTTATTTTATCCATTGTTGAATTACCTCCTGATCGGGATTATATCGGTTGAGATTTACCTTCAGCAATTTCCTGTTTAGCTTGTTTGGCGGCTTTAATCAAATTAAATTATTTTGGGTTTTGCTGACTAGGTTATCCCACTCTAGTTCATTTTGAAGACTAGCAATATATTCTCTAAGATGTTCTATTAGTTGGACTTGGGCTGTCTCTGGGAGAGATTCGAGCATTTTGGTAACGGTGGCAATATTTTCGGAGGACATAGTTTAAATTAAGATGTTTGATGATAAGAATTTAATGGAATAATTAGCGGCGATCGCGCTTTGTTTAACTTAATCATAATGACCACCTATGGCAAAAATATAAACATATTTATCATCAAATTTGTAAATTAAGCGATCTTTTTGAGACAGTCTTCTTGACCACAAGCCCGATAAGTTATGTTTTAAGGGTTCAGGTTTACCTGTTCCTTTGGCGGGATCTTCTCTCAACATTTCTTTGATGAGTTTACAAAGATTTTTATGCAGAATTTTGTCTTTCTGTCTGAGTTCTTCGTAAATTTCCCAAGTGTTACCTTCAAAGACTAAGTATCTCATTGAGTTCTTCCTGGTTAGGAGAATAGCCTTGGTTTTGGGTATGGGTAGCCATTGAATGAGAAATTTGTTTCATTAAATTACTATTTTGTAAAACAAATAGAGTTTCTTGTTGTTGCTCCCAATCCTCGGCACTAATAACGATGAAGTCTTGGCCATCTTGATTAGTAATTTTAATTGGAATATGTTGATTAATAACTTGTTTGATAAGGTCTTGGAGATTATTTCTAAATTGGTTAATGGTTATGGAGTTCACTATTTTTCCCTCATGATAATTAACGGTGATATAATAAGAAAAATTTTGGTGCGTAGAATATATTTTATTTAGTACTTACTTTTTCTTGGTTTTGGTGAGTAAAAATTAATTCAATTTGTGATTCGGCGACTTCAACGGTATCTTGATCAATTAAGCCTTCTATACTGTAGCCATCTTCTAGACTGTTGGACATTGGATAATATTCGACAATTGTGCCGATACTCCCTTTTTTTAGATTCAATTGAGGAATATTTTGGGTTAGTTGAACTTGAGAAAAAAGAGAAAATTTCATTGTTAAAGTCTTGTCATCCTCACAGTCTTCTAAAATATAGGCTCTTAAATCAGCTTTGCTCATTTGCCTAAAGTTAGTTTTTATTAGGGTTTATACGACCTTATGAGAGGTAAAGTAAGGTTAGAAGAAAAAGATTTTGGTGCATCGGACGCACTCTAAAACTACTGATTAGATTTGCGATAAGGAAAATAATTTGTTGAATTTTGCAAAAAAAACGGATAGTTACACTGGAAAAGAAGACAACTCTCGCTAAAATTACTAAAATGGATAGTCAGGATCATTAGGGCCTAACTCTCCCTCATGGACTAAAAATGCTCTGTGTGCAAAGTCATCTTCTATTTGTTGTTCTAGAAAAGCATAGTCTTTTTCTTGGTCTTCCTCGTGGTTTCTCTCGCGGTCTTCCTCATCCTTTTGTAGTATCTCATCAAGAGTTAAAATCAACCATAATTCTTCATAAGGGATAGAATTTTCACTTATTTTTAAAATATAATCTATAGACATAATCAATTTAAGAAATTTCAAGTAAAATTCTTGATATTCAAGCAAATCTAAATAATCGTTATAGTGTAAACCCTTGCATATAGACTCTTGATCTTTTTTTAGGTTATGAAAGTTTTTTGGCATACTTTCATAAAGTCTCTTTCTTGTTTCTTTTTCATAGATTTTAAAGTTTTTAGGATTTTCTGAAAAAAGGATGTTGAGCAAATTCTGAAGAGTCTTTTCCTCATTTGCATTGATCTCGAAATTGCAAGAGGTCAGAAAATCAAGAAAATTAAATAATGGAAGCTTTTTTCTTGTCCATGATAAATATAAATCGCCATGAAAGAATCGTTTTGCTTTTTCTATGCAATTATCAATGGGATGCACTAAATCAAACCACTCGCGCGGTACGATAACTGGCTGGTGTTCCCAAAACTCGTATAGACCATAATTAATTTGATTTGTATATATTTTGTAAAGAATATTTTCGGACAGAGACTCCTTAATTATTAAAAATCGTTTGAAGTAGATAAGCTGTAAGTCAAAGGTAAGTTCCCATGTTTCCCACCATATACTACGATAGTTTATGTAATTTTCTATTTTTTCAAAATTTGGCAGGGTGTTAATATTTTTCATGATTTTCGTATTAATAAGCAGTAGTTTTAGAATTTAATAATTTAACCAAAGCACAAGTAAATTAGCCAGAAAAAGTCTAATCATTCAGAATGGAAAGAATGGTAATGTTTCAAATAAAGAATGGTAATGTTTCAGAAGAGGAATCGTTGTGAGCTAATTTATCTTTCGTTCGTAGCGACTCTAACCTTTTTAATATTTTGTTGTTAATATTCAATTCTTGATGCAATAGATTAAGATAAAAACACATCTCAAATAGTTGAGACCTTGATTCATTGTGTAAGTCTATGTGGTATTTTTTTTCATTTAGATAATCAGTCAGCGTGCAATTTTTATTTCTATCTATAAATTCTTTAAAATCTTTGCAAAAAAGGTCATGATTGTATTCACTGAAAGCATAATTTAATGTCGATCCAAGATTTTTCCAAAAACCGTGCAAAGGAATTAGGTGCATAAAATTAATTAAATCACCGTTACAATCTATATGAGAAGTAGGTTGGGGGACTTGGATTTCATTTTCAACTAATAAAAATCTTTTTGCTTTTTTAAGATAGTCATTAAGTGGATAAACATCGTCAAACCACAGACGACTGACAATTACAGGTTCGGCCTGATTAAAAGGTTCGGCCTGATGAAAGTGTTGAATGGAATAAAGACTCCCAATACCTATCTTTGAATCCCGAAGAATAACAAAATACTTGAAATAAATAATC
The DNA here is from genome assembly GCA_003249095.1 of Snowella sp. GTDB lineage: Bacteria > Cyanobacteriota > Cyanobacteriia > Cyanobacteriales > Microcystaceae > Snowella. Next base: position 10,506 of record QBMS01000085.1, on the reverse strand, counting down.
TGTAGCTCGAAAAACGGGTTATATCTATAGTTGGGATATGTTTCAAATTTTTCGTAACCAGGCAGTGTTTCCAAAAATTTCATAGAATTAAAAGTGCAGCTAATTGATTTTTAGTATGTGATGCTTTCTTATCATCAAAGTTCTGTAAAATATGAATCCATAACTCTTGACAAGCGATCGCGTCAAAGTTAGATTCAGCCACTGCTTGCAAAGCCTAACATCTGTTGAGTCTTATCAAGATAAATCAAGTTTCTTTCTGTACTGTATCATCCCTAGACTTTTTTAGTCAACTCAATCCTAAAATATTTCTAAAATTTTACCGAAACAGGCTCAAAATGAAGCTCTAGCCATATTCAACAACTTCCTTTGCACCGACTCCAAAATCGCATCTCGCATAAAAACGCTAACATTGATAATCTCTATCCCTATCAATTTCTCCTCACTATTCAACGTCATTCGTAGTATTCGGACTAATTTCGACACTATCCGCTTATAAATTCTTAGAAATTACGATATTTAGAACATCCTGTTGCTCAAAATATCGAATTTGACAAATATTACATTTTCTCAATCAACTCACCTCCCAAATACCGATGAATAATCTCTTGAGCTAGATTAGAAACAGGTTTTTGAAACTGCTCCGCTAAATCATAAATTTTATTGGTATCTTGCATAGACAAATTAATCTCAATCTTTTGCCTAGAACGATCCGCGATCGCCATCTGACGTAAACGATTAATCTCCTCCTTTTCGTTGGAAATACTAACCCATTCATCATTTTCAATACTTTCTAACAATTCCCATTCCTCTTCATCTAAATCCAGAGCAACCGTGAGTTGATCAATAGTCATATTATCAAAATCTAAATTATTCATTCTGCGATCGCGGCTTTTGTCGGTCTCGTTAATGAAATATAACACGGCTTTTCAAAAAAGTAAAATTCCTATGCTCATCATCTGTAAAACATAAGCTCATGATTCTTGACCAGCGATCGCATGAGACGTAATCAACGAAAAATTTCCAGTAATAGAAAAATTAGGTAGCATGATCGCTGATTTATACCGAATTACAGTCAACTTCCTAAGATAAATAGACTGAGCAGAGTGCCACTATTCCACAAACTATGTAATAACATCGAAGCCAATAAATTACGCGATCGCGTATAAACCACACCCAGAATAATCCCCAACATTGCTAGGGGTAAAACTTCTGATAAGTTCAGATGGGCAATAGCAAATAGCAAACTACTCAAACCAATGGCCGCCCAAACGGGAACATAGCGCGTCAGAGAAGGTAATAAAAATCCCCGAAACATAATTTCTTCAAAAAAGGGAGCCGCGATCGATGCGGTAAAAAAGAAAATGGCTAAAACCACTTTATCCTGGGCTTCTAGGGCTAAAAACAAAAGAGGATTACTACCTCCCTGACCCTGCCAAAATTCTTGATTAATCAAAGAAACAATCACCACCAAGGGTAACGCGATGAGATAGCCGCCAATTCCCCACAAAAACCAGCGATCGCCTAAATTAAAGCAAAACCAATCCTGGGGCAACGGGAAAAAAGCTTTGAGAGAAAGATACAGCACCAACAGACCGCCCGCCGTCATTGCGCCATAGCTGGCCAAGACATAATAGGCTTTTCCTCGTAAAGAGAGGGCTGATGCGTCAAATTGAATGAATCCTAACAAAAGCGGTAGGGCAATTTGTCCCAGAAAAAAGAAACCGACAATCAACACTTGCCAAATTGTTTCCCAATCCCAGGGCGTTTCCCAGTCTTTTTGATAAAAACGCGCTAGAATTGCCTCTTCTTTTTTAATGAGTAATTGTATCAATAAAAATACTAAAAGACCGACTCCCAATAGTCCTCCCAATAGGGGTAGGGTGCTAATTGCTAATAATTTTAAAATAGCTTGGGTTGCAATAACAGTTTGCTGTTGTTCTAATTGGGTTTTTGCCTCTGGTTGATTCGTAATTTCATAGTAACGATCTAAAGCTTGATAGCGAAACCAACCCTTGAGATTTTCGGTCAAAATTGATTCGGCATTTTGATCGGCGATCGCGGGATTAGTCCACAATTCTTTTAAGACCTGAGCCGTTTTCTGAATTTTATCTAACTGACCATCAATAGACTCTAAATTAATTAATTTTTCCCAGATTTGTTGCGCCTCTAAAATTTTATCTTGTCTCGCTTGTATTAAGCCAATTTTTAAATCCGTCTCATAAAGATTAGTTCTAACTTTAGTAATATTTTTTTCAATAAGTTTTTCTTGGGAGGTGTTTTTTTGAATTAATTTAAAATCCCTCAAACTATTTTCTTCAGAATTAGCTAGACTTGCTACTTTCGCTAATTGATTGTTGAGTTGATCGACATTCTTTTGGATTGAATTCCGTGCTTCTTTATATTGATTTTCCGCAATACTATAGGGTTCATTTCCCAGTAACAGTTTTTCTAAGGATTTAATCTGCTCTGCCGAAAGTTCTTGACTAAGCTCACCTAAATCATTTTGAATTTCAGTCGCATCCAACAGTAAATTTGTCTGAGAGAGTTCTAAATTAGATTGGATTTGGGCTTCATTGAGACTCCCAAAAAGAGATAGAAAAAAAGGAATCAAAGAAATAACTGTTAAAACGGCTAGAATTAATCGTTTCGTTGTCATGGTCAATCAATAATTTTAAAATCATCTTTAACGAGGATTCGACAAGATTAACACAAAACCTTCTCCTTTTTCTAGAATTTGGTAATCTGTTAGGGCTAATTTGTCTAGATTTTCCTTGTCCAACAAAAAATAGTTTGGTTTTTGCTTTAATTCTTCTAGCTTACTGTGATCGACTGCTAGAATGTGGCGATCGCTATAAAAATCTAAACTAGTACGGCTATAGGCAAAAGAGGTATAAATAATGGTATCGGAGGGAGTCGATTGTTTAATGAATTGAGCGACGGGTTTGACGGGAAAAGCTTCATTTAATTCCCAAAGCCAGAGGGGAGAAATCATTAAAAAAGTTAACGTCAAATAAATACCAATGATTAACGTTGGAATAAAGTTTGCTTGATTGTTCCAAAATTGAATTGCAGTCAAAATAAAAGTGATAGAGATTGTTAGCGTAATTAAAATTAACGAGAATTTTGGTTCAAAAAAAGTAAAATAAATGACTCCTCCCAAGGTGACAATTCCACAAAGACAGAGTAAATACAAGATTAAACGGGGATATTTTTTAGGATAATAATAGAGATGATCTAAATAAGCTCCTGTAATCAAAGCAAAGAAAATATAGAAAGGCATGAGATACCAGGGCAGTTTAGTAGTCATCAAGGAAACCGTCCCAAAATATAAAATGCTACCGATTAATCCTAATTTTGCCCAACTTTGTTGATGGTTTCTAACAGCTAAATAAAAGCCTGGGACAAAAAAGAAAAACCAAGGACAGGAATATTTTAATAAATCAATCAAATAAAACCAAATCGGCCCCGTATTTCCTTCTACCGCAGTGGAAAGACGATCAAAGCTTTGGGATTGAAAATGAACCTGAATAAAGGTTTCTCCGTAATGTTGAATTTGTAAACCATACCAGAGAAAAACAGGGATAAATCCGAGAACAAAACCAATCCATAGATAGGGATTTAGTAAAACCTTCCAACGCCCATCAAGAATAATAAACACAAATAAAGTCGCGCCTAAAGCCAAGACTAAAATTCCTTTTGTTAAAGTAATTAGACCCAAGCCAATACCAATTCCCATTAACCAAACGGGTGACTTTTTTCCTTTAAGTAAACTTAAAATAGCGAATAAAAGAAAGGTATTAATCATGCCATCTAACATCGCTAATCTTCCTAATCTAATCACAGGCAACAAGGTTAAATAAACCCCTGCTGAAAAAATAGCCGCAGAACGATTCATCAATAATTCTCGACTAATTAGATAAAGAAGAGGCACACCGCAAGCCGCTAAAAATGCAGACGGTAAACGAGATGTCCATTCACTAACGCCAAATAGGGAATAACTCAGATGAATAAGCCAAAATAATAGGGGCGGTTTCAATAAAAAAGGCTGGCCTTGGTAGGTTGGATAAAGCCAGCTATTTCGATGAAACATATCCTGAGAAACGGTCGCATAATACCCTTCATCCCAATCCCTGAGAGCGACTGTTCCCAAATCAATAAACCATAGAAAAAATGCCGCTAACGTTAAGATAATGAACCACTCTCTGTCTTGATAATTTTTAATATTAATAATTTTCTTAAACTGTATATTTTTCAGCATCAATGTTTGCCTTTGCGATGACGGACAAAATCCTCTAGGGACATACTATATTATGTCTTTAACCTGTTGAGATTGAATAGAAAAAGGCCGTAGTTCTTGTTGGTATAACGATTAACACGCAAGTAGCTAGTCCACAAAAAAAGAAGAGACTTCTTTATAAAATCTCTTCCCTTATCTGGATTATTGGAATTGTCTTGGAGTTTCTGGCGTAACATCTGTTGGCGTTTTTTCAGTTGTCGTTGCCGCGCCGAACCCCCTTTGCCTTTGTCATTTCGACCCTCGCGACGGGGTGACTCCCACCGTTTTAATCGTTGTCCCATGATTTTTCCTCTATATTTTTTTGAAATACACCTAACTTATGATAACACGCAGGGATATAATGGCATTAGGTTTTTGTCTGACTGACTTAATGTTATTGATTCCCATTGCTTATGTCCTGGCTTCCTCCCCATCGTCCCCATCAACTGTCCCTTGGCCCCCTAGAGAGCGAGATTTTACAAATTGTTTGGGATCTGGAAATCGCGACGGTGAAAGATATTCATGAACGAATTTTAGCGAATCCCGATCGCGAATTAGCGTACTCTTCGGTCACAACGGTGTTAAATCGTCTGACCCAAAAAGGTTGGCTGGTTTGCCATAGGGAAGGTAAGGCATTTTCTTGGAAAGCGACCGTTTCTAGGTCTCAGGCCAAGGCGATTAAGTCCTACGAACAATTACAGCAATTTTTGTCTATTAGTAATCCCGATGTTGTCGCCTCCTTTGCCGATAGTTTAGATACGGCGAGCATTGAACAACTAGAAGCGATCGCAACTCGACTGAAAGCCATTCGTTCTCAACGGGGGGAGTAGTTTTAATCTATGCACTTAATGATATTAATTTTGGCGGTAGGCATTGCTTGGTTATTACGGGCATTAATTCCTATTTTAAGTCCTGAATCAAAATTTTGTTGGCAAAAAGTCCTATTTCTCTTTGTTTTTCCCCCTGTATTACTGCTGATGACTGCACTGGCTGTTGTTTCAATGGGTTATCAGGGCATGATGTTTGGGTTAAAGGCAAGTTGGTTAAGTTATAGTTTGGCGATCGCGTTTTTGCTGTGGAGCTTGGGATTAGGTTTGTATCGACTCTGGCAAGCAACCAGAGCTATTCAACACATTCGCCATTACACCAAAGGATTTATCCAAAATCAACCCACTCGCATCCTAGACACACCATTCCCCTACAGTGCGCAAATTGGCCTCTGGAATCCTGAATTAGTGATTAGTCAAGGATTATTAGAGAGTCTAGACGATGAGCATTTACAAGCCGTTCTCGCCCACGAAAATGCCCATTATTACTATCGGGATACCTTTTGGTTTTTCTGCTTGGGTTGGTTGCGTCAGATGAGTTTTTGGCTCCCCCAAACCGAACAACTTTGGCAAGAGTTATTATTTATGAGAGAAGTTCGGGCAGACAAAAAAGCGGCCCAACAAGTCGATCCATTACTATTAGCAGAATCTCTGATGTTGGTCGCAAAAAATATACAGGAAATTCCAATTTTTCCCAATTTTGAAGCGATTTGTGCGGCATTCAATCATCAAGATAATCGTTTAATTAGCCGCATTAATTATCTAATTGAACCCCCAGATACCTTGTTAATTGAAAATAATTTTTTAAATTGGGTTTTATTGGGTTTAGCCTTTCTTCCTTTGATTTTAATTCCCTTACATTACTAACATAACGATGTCCCAACTTCCTGCGATCGGGCAACCCGCCCCCGCTTTTTCCGCAACCAATCAAGATGACAAAACCCTAACCTTATTAGATTTTCAAGGGAGTTGGTTAATTCTTTATTTTTATCCCAAGGACAATACGCCTGGTTGTACGACAGAAGCCATTGATTTCAGCCAAAAACAAGCAGAATGGGAAAATTTAAACGTTAAAGTGTTAGGAGTGAGTCCCGATTCGGTCAAATCCCACTGCAAATTTATCGAAAAGCATAGTCTAACTGTGCAATTACTCAGCGATCCAGACCACGAAGTTGCCGAATCCTATGGAGTGTGGGGCTTGAAAAAGTTTATGGGCAAGGAGTATATGGGCATTATTCGTTCAACTTTCCTGATTGATCCATCGGGTAATATCGCTTATGTCTGGCCCAGTGTTAAGGTCAAAGGTCATGTTGAATCTGTATTAGCCAAGGTTAAAGAATTAGCCTGATTCACTAAAAACTATTCGGAATTTTGATTAACGCCCTTTGGCTTTTTAAATAAATTCGTCATCGTCATCCCTGTCACCAGCAACCCAATCAAACCGATCCCATTGAGCAAAGGATAGAATTTTTCCAGATGGACTATTTTTAGGGTGTGTAGTCCCATCAATAGCTCAATCGCTTCTGTTTGGTCAAACCAATCTACGGCGATCGTGTAGGCAACTCCTGTGAGAACGGTTAAAACTAAGGGCAAACACAGGATAATCGCTAAAACTCGATGATATTTCCGAAAAACTCGAACTAAGGGATTCTTTCTGTTTTTGGAGGTCTCGTCAGAAAGCATAGGTTTTTTACCAAATTAATTGCTATAGATGCAGTTTAGTTTCTAAGATAATAAACCGACAAGTAAGAGATTGTCTCGCGATTTTAATTTTGATATTGGGATTGGGCAAGGGGCAAGACTGGTTCATTAACAAAAAAAGTTTGGGCGATTTTTACGCCAATGTTATTGACTTTTCCCTGGATAGTATCCAGAAATTCATGTAAACCCATTTCAATGATTTCTTCAATGGTTAAATAACTTAATTCTCCACAGAGTTTTCCTAAATCCCTTTCTGCTGAATTACTCCAGGTTCCCAAGGAGGTTCCCCCAATCGAATGCAGCGATCGCTGAAGTTCATGTAGACAAAAATGAATGGAACGGGGAAACTCCCGATTTAAAATTAAAAAGGCCGCCACACTAGTGGGAGTAATCCGCCTTTCACATTTACGATACATTTCGTAGGCACTAGCTGACTTTAACAAGGCAATCCATTCAATCTGATCCAACGGCGTTCCCACCCATTCCACCGAGGGCAACAAATAAAAATATTTCACATCCAAAATGCGAGCCGTTTTATCCGCCCGCTCCTGAAATCGTCCCACCCGTCCAAAATGCCAACCTTCGTTGTGAGTCATGGTGGCATCCATTACTCCAGCGAAACGATGACTGGATAATTTAACCTGGGAAAAGAAACTAGGAATATTTTCGGGGGGCTTTTCTGCCGCTTCCTTGACCATTAGGTAAAAACCATTGACCTCTTCCCACATTTCCGAAGAAATAATTTCCCGAATAGAGCGAGCATTTTCCCGTGCCATGTAAAGACAAGACATAATCGAGTTGGAATATTGCTGATCAAAGGTTAAAAACTTAATCACATTATTCGCACTAAATGTCCCGTAATGCTCCCGAAAAAATTCTAAATCTCCCGTCGTCAGAACCAGTGGCTCCCATTGTTGATTAATACTATTTGATAAATCCAGCATCAAATTGAGATTGACATCGACAAAACGCGCCACATTATCGGCCCGTTCAATATAGCGATTTAACCAATAAATAGAATCTGCAACTCTGCTTAACATGGTGATAATTGATAATTAATAATTAATAGTTGATAGTTGATAGTTGATAGTTGATAATTGATAATTAATCAGTCACTTTTTATAGGGTCTTGTGCGATCGCGGTATTCCCAGGGTAAGGTATTCTCGATGTTTATAAACAAGGGGCTTAAGCCCCTTGCCCGTACCTCATCTAACTACATATTGCTATATGATTCTAGGATTTACTTAAAACCCAAGTGTCTTTACTGCCACCGCCCTGGGAAGAATTAACCACCAATGATCCTTTGGTTAAGGCGACACGAGTTAATCCTCCTGGATGGACATAAATTTCTTCACCCCGATTGAGAATATAGGGACGTAAATCCACATGACGACCTTCAATATTTCCATCAATTAAGGTTGGAACACGGGATAAACTTAACACAGGTTGGGCAATATAATTGCGGGGATGGGTTCTAATTTTATCGGAAAATTCTTCCCGTTCTGCGGCAGTAGAACTTGGCCCCATTAACATTCCATAGCCCCCCGCTTCATTAGCCGATTTCACCACCAATTCCGATAGATGGTCTAAGACATATTCTCGATCTTTTTCTCGCCAACAAAGATAAGTCGGAACACTGGCTAGTAACGGTTCTTCATCCAGATAATAACGAATCATGTCAGGCACATAGGCGTAGATGACCTTATCATCGGCAACCCCCGTGCCAGGCGCATTGGCTAAGGCAACTCGACCTTGACGATAAACTTCCATTAACCCAGGAACCCCTAAGAAGGAGTCGGGGCGAAATACTTGAGGATCTAAAAATTCATCATCCAAACGACGATAAATCACATCTACGCGCTCTAAACCTTTGGTTGTCCGCATTTGTAAATAACCATCCACGACGATTAAATCACGACCTTCGACTAATTCCACTCCCATTTGTTGAGCTAGGTAAGAGTGTTCAAAATAGGCGGAATTGTAAATCCCAGGACTGAGGACGACGACTCTGGGATTGGGTAAACGGGGTGGAGCTAGGTTGAGTAAGGTTTCCAGTAAATGACTGGGATAGTCATCAACGGGCTGGATATTCATGGTTTGAAAAATTTCGGGAAAGGTGCTTTTCATGACCCGCCGATTTTCCAAGACGTAGGAAATTCCCGATGGAACGCGCAAATTATCTTCGAGGACATACCAGGTTCCGTCCTTATCCCTGACTAAATCTGTCCCTGTGATATGACACCAAACTCCCGCAGGTGGGGTAATTCCTAAGCAAGCTTTGAGAAAACCACTGGCAGATTCGATGATTTCTAGGGGAATTTTGCCGTCTTTAATGATTTGTTGGGGGCCGTAGATATCGGTTAAGAAGCAATTTAATGCTTTAATTCTTTGTTTGAGGGCCTTTTCTAGGGCTTGCCAATCGTCAGCGTCAATAATGCGGGGAATAATATCAAAGGGAAAGATTCGTTCTACACCTTGCTGGTCGCTGTAAACCCTAAAGGTTACACCGAGGTTGAATAGGGCTAATTGGGCGGTGTCGTGGTGTTGTTGTAGGGATTCGGGGGGCAAATTTTGCATCCACTGGATCAAGGAGGCGGCATGGGGACGGGGTGATCCTATGTCGGAAAACAGTTCATCATAAAATGATTCGGGGTTATAGTTTTCTAATGACACTCTTGGCTCTCCTCTAATCTTGCTTCTAGTAACAAGATCAACGAGAAGGACATTTGAGTTTGTAGCTGAAGTGACATTTGGATAGATTATTTCAAATCCCTTCAACGCGATCGCCGTCTTAACGCTCCATTCAAAAAATGCGATCGCTTTATTTCTATTGAGTCACGTCCAAAGAGGCGATAAAATGTTAAACTTTGAACAACTTACCTATTTTACTTAAAAATGCCTGTTGTTAGTCGATTTTTAGGAATTACGATTAGCTTCTACTGGAATGATCATTTACCACCTCATTACCATGCTAAATATGGACAATACGAGGTGATTGTTGAAATCGAGACCGCAGTTGTCACGGGATCATTTCCCAAGCGATCTCTCCGTCATGTTTTAGAGTGGCACGATCTTCATCAATCTGAACTAGCGACTAATTGGAAACTATGTCGTCAGCGCGAAATTCTTAATTGGATTGAACCATTGGAGTAAACTAATGTTTTTGCATATTATTTCTGCTAGTTACGTTGACAATTATAAAATTGCCTTAAAATTTAACAATGGTTCTGAGGGTATAGCAGATTTATCTGAAAGTTTGACAGGTAAAGTCTTTGAACCTTTACAAGATTTATTACTGTTTAAACAATTTGAACTTGATCAGGAATTAGGGACAGTTTGTTGGCAAAATGGTGCAGATTTTGCGCCAGAATATTTATACTTTTTAGCTTTTTGTAACGTTCCTGAATTACAAACTCAGTTTCAAGAATGGGGTTATCTGCCGAATAAGGTTACTGTTTCTATTTAGACGCGATCGCCGTCTTAACGCTCCATTCAAAAAATGCGATCGCCTGTAGCTCTTTCTCTTCAGTCAAACTTAGCAATAATTGGGTAGCAACATAAAGCGGGACAGAATGGGTTGTATTTTAAAACCCAAGGAAAGCCCAAGTGATTAGTCACAAGGGCTATTATCGTACTCTTAATCGACAAAAATTAGAGTAACGATGAAAATCAATATACGAGAAAGATGTCAAAAAGTCTCG
>QBMS01000084.1 GCA_003249095.1 Snowella sp. | reverse complement strand
GCATTACTGGGGGAAGGGGCGATCGCCTCCGGGGGAGAAGACGGTCTGGGCAGAACAAAGGATTCTGCGACAACTTCCGCTTGTTTTTTGATCAAATAATCCCGTTCAAATTCGCCCATACACCAGCGAGCAGTCACACACAAAAATTCTATTTCCCGATTCGTGAAACGTCGAGCCGTTAAATCCAGGATACTTAAGCTCCCAATACATTGGCCTGCGGCAGTAATCAGGGGCGCACCCACATAACTACGAATGCCGTAATTCTGGGTTAAAACACTCTGGGAAAAAACAGATTCAGATAAGGTGTCTTCAATGAGTAGGGGTTGCTGACTATCGACAACATAGGTACAAAAAGCTTCTAGTCGATCAAGTTTACGGTCAGTTGCTAACCGATTCATCAAACCTAACCGAGATAAACCGATCGCCGATTTAATCCACACCTGATCAAAGACCATGAGAGTCAAAACACAGATGGGAGATTCGAGAAAACGCGCCGCCATTTGGGTTGCTTCATCAAAAATGGGAATCGTGTCCATTTCCAACAAACCGAGATCTTTCAGACTGCCGACTCGGTTTTGTTCACGAATCGTCGAAGAGAGTCCATCTAATCGACAGGAGAGACGGTTACCCGTGTCAATCGGACTGTCTCCTATCCCAAGGTCAATGGAGTGTGCGTGCATCGTAAATCTTCGTTTTATTCCAATATTAAGCATATTAGGTTAACACCAGCCGACATCACTAAGCTAAATTACTTTAGATTACTAACGGCAATTAAGAGAAAGATTGTCCTGGTTTTAGAGACTTTAATGGCGACTATAGAGCTATCTGGTTTTAGTATTCCCGAAATTACCTTGGAATAAACATTTTTGTGAATTTATTTCTGGATAATTTTTCAATTTTTTAATAAATTTTCAATCTGTTGTCGTTCTAGCGGTTGCAGTTCTCGCCACTGACCAGGGGCAAGTCCCCTTAAGCTGAGGTTAGGAGAGTGTTTATCTTTTCCTGTCGCGATCGCGGTTCTGACTAAACGCAGGGTCGGAAATCCAATCGCCGCCGTCATCCGTCTCACCTGGCGATTGCGCCCTTCGGTGAGGGTAATTTCTAGCCAACAGGTCGGGATATTTTTTCGATAGCGAATGGGGGGATCACGGGGCGGCAACTCTGGGTCTGTTTCTAATTTTTTCGCGATCGCGGGACGAGTTTGATAATCCTGAATAGAAATTCCCCGACGCAGGGGCTGGAGATCCGCTTCATCAGGAATCCGTTCAACCTGTACCCAATAGGTGCGGGGATGGGCAAATTGACGGTGGGCTAAACGATGTTGGAGACGGCCATTGTTCGTTAACAGCAATAAACCCTCGCTATCGTAATCTAGGCGGCCAACAGGGTAAATTTCGGGAATATTAAGGTAATCCTTGAGGGTTTTGCGGGGCGTGTCCCCATGATTATCCGTAAATTGGCAAAGCACCCCATAGGGCTTATAAAACAAAATATAATGAAACATCCGTAAAAATTTAATTAGAATAAAACAAGATTATGGGCTTAATATAGCTTTTTCCCCTTGTACTCCAGCTAGAAAGTGATTTCAACTGTTTCCATTTCCATCATACTTTGCCGAACAATAACCAATCCCTCATTATCCCAGGGTGATCACCCAAGTTAGACCAACAACATCATATAGGTGGGAAAATTGCAAAAATAGATACAGTATTTTGGGGTTTTTCAGATTATTTTCTACCATAGACAGTTATTTTTTGAGTCCTAACGGCTTTTTCGCGTTCACTAGGGAAAATAGGCGTTTTATCTATATCATGGCATCTTGACGAGTCTCAATACTGGGTAATGAAGACTATTTTATCCTGTTGATTTAGTCGAACATCAGCTTTTTAATCATACCCAAAAATTTCTTATTTTAAAAATTTCAAGATTTATATTGTATTTAAAATTTCTACCCGATCATGACATCAACCTATCAAGATGTAAACTCTGTTATTCGATTACTAGAGGAAGAGATAGAGCAACGCTATCCCAATGGGGTGCTATCAGAAATTTACCAAGTTTCTACCTTAATTAATAGTTTGCCTGGGATTGCCTATCGTTGTAAATGGGATGATCAATTGACAATTGAATTTATGAGTGAAGGTTGTACCCAATTAATCGGTTATTCCTCCTCAGAATTCATCGGGAAATCTCGGCAGGTTTACGATCAATATGTATTTTATGAAGATCAAATTTGGCTCAATGAACAGATACAAAATGCGTTAAATCAATGTCAGCCCTATGACCTAGAATATCGATTGATTACCCAAGAGGGTCAACAAAAATGGGTTTGGGAGAAGGGAACGGGTATTTATTCTCATTCAGGAGAACTACTGTTTATTGAGGGTTTTGTCACCGATATCAGCGATCGCTATTCCACTGAATTAGCGGCAAAAGAAAGCCAAAGACAACTAGACAGTTTCATGAATGCGATTCCTGGGATTTTTTTTCGGACGAGTCATGAAGAAGGATTCCCCATGCGCTATATCAGTCGGGGATGCGAACAACTAACAGGATACACCAGCAATGAAATGATTAATAACCCCCTTTATGGATTCAATAATATTACCCATGCCGAAGATTTACCCAAGGTTTTAGCGAATTTACAAAAAGTTAGAAATACACCCGATTCTTATGTCCTAGAATATCGTATTTTAACCAAACAGGGTCAGGAAAAATGGGTCTGGGAAAAAGGCCATAGCACCTTTGATGAACAGGGGAATTTTTTAGGCGTTGAGGGTTTTATTACCGACATTAGTGAACTCAAAAGAATAGAGGAAGCATTGCGAATTTCTGAAGCAAAATATCGCAGTATTTTTGAAAATTCTTTAGATGGCATCTTTCAAACCACACCAGATGGTCACTATCTGAGCGCAAATCTTGCCCTAGCAAAAATTTACGGCTATGAATCACCGACGGAATTAATGGAATCCTTGACGGATATTGAACATCAACTTTATATTGTCCCCTATCGTCGGTCTGAGTTTGTCCGTCTTTTACAAGACAATGATTTTGTCTCTAATTTTCAATCACAAATTTACCGTAAAGATGGCAAAATAATTTGGATTTCTGAGAATGCACGAGCCGTTCGGAATAGGCAAGGAGAATTACTCTATTACGAAGGTACTGTTGAAGATATTAGTGATTATAAACAAGCAAAAGAAGAACTTCAATGGAAAGCTTTTTATGATACCTTAACGGGTTTACCTAATCGGGCGATGTTTATGGAGCATTTGGGAAAAATCCTCCAGGAAGCCAAACACTATCACCAATCTTTTGCTTTATTTTTTCTCGATTTAGACCGTTTTAAATTAGTTAATGATAGCCTGGGTCATTTGGTTGGAGATCAACTATTAATGGCGATCGCTGAACGTCTCAAAAATTGTCTCCGAGATCAGGATTTGATCGCCCGTTTAGGAGGAGATGAATTTATTATTTTGTTACCGAATATTGAGTCATTGGAGCAGGCGACTCAGGTAGCAGACCGCATTAAAAAGTCTTTTCGATCGCCATTTCAACTCAAGCAAAATCAGGTCTTTGCAGGAGTTAGTATTGGGATTTTATTTATTGATGAAAAAATTGACGAACCCCTGACAGCCGAAGATCTAATGCGCGATGCGGATACCGCTCTTTACCAAGCTAAAAATGTGAGCAAAGGAAGTTATCAAATTTTTAATCCTACCATGCACCAAAAAGCCGTTGATTTATTGCAATGGGAAACGGATTTACGACACGCGATCGCCCATGAGGAATTTAGATTACATTATCAACCGATTGTTAAATTAGAAACAGGAGAATTATTAGGATTTGAAGCATTATTACGCTGGCAACATCCCAAAAAAGGATTTATTTCTCCTGGAGAATTTATTGCGATCGCTGAAGAAACAGGACTAATTATTCCCATCGGTTTCTGGATCTTAGAAGAAGCCTGTAGCCAGCTGGCTCAATGGCACAAAGTAGCCCATAAAAACCATAGAAATCTAACGATTAGTGTGAATTTATCAGTAAAACAATTAAAGATTTCTGATTTATTAGAACAAGTAGATGATATTTTAGAAAAAACAGGATTACACGGAAAATATTTACGATTAGAGATTACCGAAAGTTGCTATTTGAATGATGAAAATTCTATTAATGAACTGCTAACACAATTACAATCTCGTAACATTAAAATTTGTATTGATGATTTTGGACAGGGTTATTCCAGTCTTAGTTATTTGCACCAATTCCCCATTGATATTTTAAAAATTGATATTTGTTTTGTTCGTGAAATTAATCAAAATTCTCCCCAGGGAAAAATTGCTAGGGCGATTTTCAGATTAGCCAAAGATTTAGGACTGGAAGTCGTCGCTGAAGGGGTAGAACGGCTTGAACAAATTGATACCTTAATGACTCTAGATTGTTCCTTTGCCCAGGGTTATTATTTTTCTTCTCCCCTGTCCCCCGATGCGATCGCCTCTCTACTGCAATCCAACAAACCCTTACCTCCCATTGAATCGGTCTAGGCAAAAAAAAGGGTGAGTAAAACCCAACCCTGTTCTATATTTATGTCTAGTTTTTTAAATTCTAGTCCTTAGCCATCCATTCCGTGTGGAAAAATTCACCCCTGGGTTTATCCGTCCGTTCGTAGGTGTGCGCCCCGAAATAATCCCGTTGAGCTTGGGTTAAATTCTGGGGAAGACTAGCGCGACGATAACTATCAAAATAATCTAGAGATGCACTAAACGCAGGAACAGGAATCCCCAACTCATTCGCTAACATCAAAACTTCTCGCCAAGCCGCTTGACGGTCGAGAATACTCTGTTTAAATTCAGGAGCGAGGAGCAAGTTCGGTAAAGCAGGATTGTCATTAAAGGCTTTTTTGATTTTATCGAGAAAACCCGCCCGAATAATACAGCCGCCTTTCCAGATCCGAGCCGACTCAGGCAAACTCACTTCGCCATTGTAATATTCCGCCGATGCCTTAGCGATTAATGCCATTCCTTGAGCATAGGAACACATTTTAGAACAATAGAGAGCATCTCGTACTTTATCAACGAAAGCATCCACATCTCCCTCAAAGGTAGTAGAAGGGCCAGGTAATTGGGTAGAAGCCGCAACCCGTTCCTCTTTATAGGAAGACATCACCCTGGCATTGACCGCCGCATACATGGTGGGAATGGGAACTCCTAACTCCAGAGAACTCATGATTGTCCAGCGTCCCGTTCCCTTTTGCCCCGCAGAATCCACGATCAGATCAATCAAATGCTGTTGCGTTTCGGGTTCAATATAGCCAAAAATATCAGCCGTAATTTCAATCAAAAAGGAATTTAACTCATCGGTTTTATTCCATTCAGAAAAAACAGAATGTAATTTTTCATTGCTGAGTCCTAGTCCATTTTTTAAGACATCATAGGCTTCTGCAATTAACTGCATATCGCCGTATTCAATACCGTTATGAACCATTTTGACGTAATGACCCGCACCGCCTGGCCCCACATAGGTAACACAGGGGCCATCGTCCACTTGAGCCGCAATTTTAACTAAAATGGGTTCTAATTCGTGATATGCGCTTTTAGTACCTCCAGGCATCAAACTAGGCCCTTTTAATGCGCCCTCTTCTCCGCCACTCACTCCCATGCCGACAAATCCTAGCCCAGTGGGTTCGAGATATTTTGTCCGACGTTCCGTATCTTCATAGAGGGAGTTGCCACCATCAATAATCATGTCTCCTTCTTCGAGGAGGGGTTTCAGTTGCTCAATAACGGCATCAACGGGTGCGCCTGCTTTGACCATGACTAAAATTTTGCGGGGACGTTCTAGAGCTTGGACAAATTCTTCGAGGCTATAGGCCGCTTTAACATCTTTGCCCTGGGCGCGGGTCGCCATAAATTTTTCGGTTTTGTCAGGAGAGCGATTATAGACCGCAATGGGAAATCCCCGACTTTCCACGTTCAGGGCTAGGTTTTCTCCCATGACGGCCAGCCCAATAACACCAAAAGTTCGTTTTGTCATAATTCCTAATTTGGCTAGTTGGCAAGATTATTTCCCCTATAGGGTAACTTGCTTTTGGGGATTTCACTGACTTTTCGTCTGGGATTCTTAATAAATCTGTCCAGGAATCGAAAAAGTTGCGATCGCTTCTATACTTTTCCCCTATCATTTTCACTCCCAGTTTTCCAATCTAAATCCATTTTGATGAGTCGTAAATTGGATTCATAAAGTCCGCGATCGCACTTTATCCCGACCCAAACGCGATCGCCTTAGAGGCAAAAATTTTATTTGTAAACATCTCCTCTTGCACCAATTGTATAAATTTCTAATTCAGCAGAATCAAAATCAACGATAAAAATAACTCGCATTTTTCCCGCTCGAAGCCGATAAAATCCTTCCCAGTCTCCTCTCATCTTTTTGATATCCAATTCAGTGGAGGGAATAATACCTTATTGTTCGATCGCTGTCAAAAGTTGATTGAGTTGGTTCTGAATTTTGGCAACATCTTCAGAATTGGCTTTCTGTAAAAATTTAACTGCTTGTTTACGAAATTTGACCGCCATTTTTTACCCAGTCTGTCATGTCAATTAATTCATCATCTTCATAATCTGAAGGAGAACCTAATTCAGTTTCTATTTCCTTTTGTTCAGTTTCACTGATGTAGGGCATTAGAGTATGGCAAAGTATCAGTCTTTCTTCTCGCAATACTTCTCGAACACTTTCTTTTATTAATGTTTTTAGTTCTTGGGTTTCCATCACTTGACCTCTGGATACTTTACTATTTCACTATTTTACTTGATTTTGAATTTGGCGATCGCTTTCTAAAAAATAATTACTTTTAATTAGCGATAATCCAGGTAGCTAAGTTTCTTTTAATTTGTTCTAATCTTTGACTTGAAATTTCTCCTATATTGCCTAGTAATATTTTTTCTGAAACGACGGCTAAACGTGACACTCTGACAACACTTTCTGACTTTAAACCTGTTTGTACAAAATCAGAGTGATTGGGTGAAATAATGTCATCAAGACCAGGAATTTCTTGACCTGTTTTCGTAGAAATCATACAGACAAGACAATCATCATAACCATTGGATAGAAGTTTGATGAGAAGAGCAGGGCGCAATTTGCCAACAGAGAGGTCTGTTTGAGGAAACTTAAATAATACGATTTGACCTGCTATTGCCATTTTTCGATAAGGTCGGTTTCGGTGTATTCAGGTAAGTTATCATTTTCTAAGCCTCTCATGGCTTGCTGTAAAGAAAATTGATTCCATTCTTGATTTACTTGAATTTCTTCTAGAATGATAGACGCGATCGCTTCTTGTTGATCAGATGGCAGGGTTTTGAGCTTTGAAATTGCTTGTTTTATTAGTTCTGTCATGATGGATTTACAAAATACTTTTAATATTACTATTGTACAATAAGACTAAAATGCGATCGCCTTAGAGATAAGAATTTTTTTTATAAGCATCTTCTCAATAAACTGATCACTGCATTAATAATTTCCAGCAATTTTTCTTGTTTCAATTCGCCAACTTTGGAATTGAGCCAGTTGTAGGTGCGACCATGCCTCATCCTCTTCGGGTCTTAACCAATCTTCTGCCAAACTTGCTTCACTTAATAGGGCTGTTTCGGAGATAGAAATTATCGGATTGTCTTCAAGAATGGTGACGATCGCCTTTTTCGATGTGGAAAGTTTAACCGATTCGAGCAAATGTACGTTTCCTTCTGGATCAATAATTGCTTCAACAGATTGAATCATGGTTTATTTTTTATAGATGATTGTTATGTAATTATTCTACATGATGACTGAAAACGATCGCACTTTATCCCAACCCAAACGCGATCGTTTTTCTCAAAACGCTCTCCGTTCCAATTCTTATCAAAAATCAAGATTTGCTATTCCTCAGAAGAAGCAGCATAAATTTTACAATGGTTTTTAATGATTTGTATGTTTCTTTCAATACGTCTTAATTTATTTCTTCCAATAGAGCTTAAACGCCAAGGAAAATGAACAATTAAAGTATTTATTGCTTCAATGATTTTTTCTGCTTCACTGCATTGATTCTTAATAGGAATTATTGAATCATCTGTATAGTAACATCCTGGAGCCTCATCAGGTAAATTTTGGCTGATGTTTTCTAACTTAGAAAATAATTTATCTAGCTCTTTTGATTCTCGTGGAATAGCAAGCTCCATAAGTTCTTCTTTGGATTCCCTTTTGAGTACGTCATTCTCTAGACAAAAGCTAACTTTGTTTGATTCGCCTTTAGTTTCATATGTTTCTGTTGCTGTAATCGGCTTCCAATATATTTTTTCAGCTGAAAGATCGACACAACAAATAATTATTGGAAGACAAAATCTCTTCCAATATAAAATATGACGCTCATCTACATGAACAGATTTATTAATAGCTTCGTCGATAAAACCACAAGACTTAATTTGTATTTTTATAATATCTCCTGTTGATATTCCATCGTTATCGGTTATTTCCATTTCAGCATCAACATCGAGATCTACTCCGTAAAGTCTACAAGGCCAACCGAAGAGTTTTGTGATTTGGTAGGCGACAAAGTATTCGCCAGAATCACCATTAATACTTCTTTTTTGATACTCCGTCATATGTTGTGATGGTTAATAATAAATTATGCGATCCAATTGTATAAACATTTTATATCGTGATTTTATCAAATAGTTGATAATAAGTAGAAAAAATCGGTGATACGAGAAAAATAATTCAGAACCCTCTTACAAGCTTATAAGCAATTGTAACTACCTGCGTTCGACCTGAATGCAACCTATTGATCGCAATCAATTTACCGAAGCAACCTTGCTGTACTCTGCCTTTTTTTGCATTGTATCCCAAATATCCACCTTTTGCTGAAGATTAAGCCAAAGTTACGGGTCATTCCGCAATGCCTTAATTATTCTGTTGCTAAAAAATTTCTAAGAGCCGTCTTATAACGATTGCTTAATCTTTTAGAAATTAATCCTCCTTGTTGGATTTTTTCTAACATTGAAGCAGAACAAGATCCTTTAGGGATAGAACTACCAGGAGTAATTAATCTAGCCAAATCTGTTGCGCTCATTTCACGGGCAAATTGATAAGCGATTACGGATTCTCGACGAATAAAAACGGGTAATTCAGGAGAGGGAATGAGAATACAAGTCGTTTCAGAATTTTCTCTACGGCTGGTAACATTAACAAACAAATATTTGTTTTCAGAGGTTTTTGCAATTGCGATATAAAGATGTTCTCCATAGGGAGGCGTATCTAGCAAAAAGGCATCGCCTAAATTAATGCTGACACTAGCCATTCAAAACCCCATCCAAATAAGCTTCCCAACTGGCTTCTTTCTGAATCTCGGCTATTTCTTGATCACTCTTACCTACATTTTTTAGAATCTCCACTACTGAAATTGGAATAGCAGAGCCGTAAGTTTTTTTCCATTCTGGAAGAGGATAAGTCCATTTGCCAAAAGGATTAAGATGCCCAAAGGTTTTGTAAACTTGTTCTATAATTTCTTCTTCTTCTTCACAAAGTTCTTCATTGCCTGGATCATTCAGTAAATTAACATACTTTTTTTTATTAGGAGCAGAAATAAACTTAGACCAAAGAGGTAATGCTTGATTCCCTTGAATAAGGTCATAAACTAGAGAAGGGACAGGCCCATAATTCATAGAGACATAGCGATCGCCAGTAATCGGCCGATCCATTTTTTTTAGAGCAGTACGGTCAGCTAGATAAAGCATTTTCAGCAAGCCCCAATATTTCATTGGCTTATTATCATTTAGCTTTAATAATAAAGCTGCGGCCTCAATGGTTTTTTGGGGATTAAACCGAAATTGGACTTGCATTTTTTCATTAGCATCTTGATTGATTCGCTCTACAAATTTATGATTTCTAAAACTCTTTTTCCGTGAGATTCGATATTGAATTTTTGATGTCATACGAAAGATTCGTGATGCTAACATAATGATCTCCAGAGATTGATCTGAATCTAGGATGAGTCTATTGTAAACCCTGGCTAATAGATCTACTCAAGAGGTTTAAACCTTCCAAGCTCTATCCAAAGCTCAGAAGTGATGAAAACGAGAAAAATGACTCCGACCCCTTCTACAATGTTAGGAGTAGATTACCTAACGCCTAAGTATTAGACCCATCCCAATGCAACCCACCGATCCAAGCAAATTTACCGAACAAGCCTGGGACGCGATCGTAAAATCCCAAGAAGTCGCCCGTCGTTTCAAAAATCAAACCCTAGAAGTGGAACACGTTGTCCTGGCTCTCCTCGAACAGGAAAAAGGGTTAGCTTTGCGGATTTTTCAGAAGGCGACCATTGATGTGACTAGCTTTCAGCAACAACTAGAAGCATTTACCAATCGTCAGGCGAAACAGAGTTTTATTGATCAACTGTATTTGGGTCGCAGTTTGGATGTGATGCTCGATCGCGCGGATGCGGCTAAGGCAAGCTGGGACGACAAATTCATTTCTGTTGAGCATATATTGGTCGGATTTGCTGAAGATGAGCGGGTGGGACGTAAACTTTTGCTCACCTTTAATCTCGATCCCCAGGATTTGGAAGTGGCGATTAAAGCCATTCGGGGTAGTCAAAAGGTCACGGAACCTAATCAGGAAGAAAAATATGAAGCGTTGGAAAAATATGGACGAGATCTGACCGAACAGGCGAGACAGGGAAAATTAGATCCCGTGATTGGTAGAGATGAAGAAATTCGGCGGGTGATCCAGGTGCTTTCTCGTCGTTCTAAAAATAATCCTGTGCTGATTGGGGAACCAGGGGTCGGAAAAACAGCGATCGCGGAAGGATTGGCCCAAAGGATTATCAATGGAGATGTGCCTGAATCCTTGAAAAATCGGCAGTTAATTTCCCTCGACATGGGCAGTTTGATTGCGGGGGCAAAATATCGGGGGGAATTTGAAGAAAGACTGCGATCGGTGATGAAGGAAGTCACGAATTCCGATGGACAGATTATTCTTTTCATTGATGAAGTCCATACCGTTGTTGGGGCAGGTGGTCGTGAAGGCTCGATGGATGCGGGTAATTTGCTTAAACCGATGTTGGCGCGGGGTGAATTGCGTTGTATCGGTGCAACCACTTTGGACGAATATCGTAAAAATATTGAGAAAGATCCCGCCCTAGAGCGTCGTTTTCAGCAAGTTTACGTCAAACAACCGAGTGTGGAAGATGCTATCTCCATTTTACGCGGTCTTAAGGAACGTTACGAAGTCCATCATGGGGTTAAAATTACCGATTCTGCGTTAGTCGCGGCGGCAACTTTGTCCCATCGTTATATCAGCGATCGCTTTTTACCCGATAAGGCGATCGATTTGGTCGATGAAGCGGCGGCCCGTTTGAAAATGGAAATTACCTCCAAACCCGTTGAATTAGAAGTGATTGATCGCCGATTAATGCAATTGCAAATGGAAAAGTTATCCCTAGAAGGAGAAGAAAAACGCTCAGGCTTAGGAACAGATAAATCTTCCAAGGAACGGCTTGAAAAAATCCAATCAGAAATTGAAGAATTAGAAACCAAACAACAAGAACTTTCGGGACAATGGCTCTCGGAAAAACAAATGTTAGAGGAAATTAATACTCTCAAAGAAGAAGAAGAACAAATTCGTCGTCAAGTGGAAAAAGCAGAGCGGGATTATGACCTCAACAAAGCCGCTCAACTGAAATACGGTAAACTCGAAGTCCTGCAAACGGCGATCGAAGAAAAGGAAACCAAACTATTAGAAATTCAAGCCGAAGGAAAAACCCTTTTGCGCGAACAGGTCACTGAATCCGACATTGCGGAAATTGTGGCAGGTTGGACAGGTATTCCCCTTAATCGCCTCCTAGCCTCCGAACGACAAAAACTGTTGCAACTCGAAGGTCATTTACATCAAAGGGTTATCGGTCAACAGGAAGCCGTAATCGCCGTTTCCGCCGCCATTCGACGCGCCAGAGCAGGTATGAAAGATCCCAACCGTCCCATTGGTTCTTTTCTCTTTATGGGGCCAACGGGAGTGGGAAAAACGGAATTAGCGAGAGCCTTAGCATCCTTTCTCTTTGACAGTGAAGAGGCGATGGTACGGATTGATATGTCCGAATATATGGAAAAACACGCGGTTTCCCGTCTTGTCGGTGCGCCTCCTGGCTATGTGGGTTACGAGGAAGGGGGGCAATTATCGGAAGCGGTGCGTCGTCGTCCCTATTCGGTGGTGCTATTGGATGAGGTGGAAAAAGCCCATTTAGATGTGTTTAATATTCTCTTGCAAGTATTAGATGATGGCAGAATTACGGATTCCCAAGGTCGAGTGGTGGATTTTCGCAATACGATTATTGTGATGACCAGTAATATTGGCAGTGACCATATTTTAGGGATGGCAGGGGATGATTCGGATTATGATCAAATGCAGAAACAAGTGATGCAATCTCTCCGCAAACATTTCCGTCCTGAATTTCTAAATCGGATTGATGATCTGATTATTTTCCATACTTTAAAACGGGATGAATTGTGTCGGATTGTGGTCTTACAAATTAAACGCATTGAACAGCTTCTAGATGAGCAGAAGATTACCTTATCTTTATCCCCATCAGCATTGGATCGTATTGTCAGTGCGGGTTACGATCCTGTCTATGGTGCAAGACCTTTAAAGCGGGCGATTCAACGGGAGTTAGAAAATCCTATTGCCACGAAGATTCTAGAAAATGCGTTTATGGCAGGGGACAGAATTCTAATTGATTGTGTTGATAATCATTTGGTTTTTGGTAAGCAGGAGGAAGTTCAACAAGACGCGATCGCGGTTGAGGATGATGTGCCTTTAGTGGAAGTGGAAGTGTTATCTTCTTGATAACTCAAATGTAAGAGGTTGCTTGAATGAAATTGAGGCAATTACTACAGGAAAAACGTCAAGATATTCTTGCGATCGCGGCCAAGCATGGAGCCTTTAACGTAAGAGTTTTTGGCTCAGTAGCGAGGGAAGAAGAAACTGAAGCTAGTGATATTGATTTTTTAGTGGATTATGATTTAAAACAAATTTCTCCTTGGTTTCCTGGTGGATTGCTGATGGATTTACAGGATTTGTTAGGTTGTAAAGTTGATATTGTTACAGAGAAGGGGTTAAGTCATTTTATTAAGGATCAAGTTTTAAAAGAGGCGAAATACCTATGAATAGGGATA
Organism: Snowella sp.; assembly: GCA_003249095.1. Taxonomy (GTDB): domain Bacteria; phylum Cyanobacteriota; class Cyanobacteriia; order Cyanobacteriales; family Microcystaceae; genus Snowella. The sequence continues at coordinate 5,249 of QBMS01000084.1, read as the reverse complement.
AAGTTTATCTTGAGCATATTTTAGAGTGTCTAATTAAAATCAATCAATACACACGAAAAGATCGTGAATGTTTCCTAGAGGATGATTTAATTCAGGATGCTGTTTTGCGTCGTTTACAAACGATGGCAGAATCGACTCAATGGCTTTCAGATGATTTCAAGATAAAAGTTATCGCTGTTCTATCAATCATGGAAAACCGTTATCTTGTTTAAATGCTAGATTTCTTTCAGGGTAAGTATTCAAGTGGCTAGTAACTAACAGAAACTCAAATTCTGAGTTTTTATCATAAAAGGAGTTAGTGATCGCTTAGTCATCAAGGAATTCAGGGTTTGAATTTAAAGAAAACAATCCACCTGATAGAACAACGATAAGTTATGATTTGATCGACAGGTAAACCTCGTTTAATCAGGTGCGAATGAAGAAGAAAGAAACTGAAATCACCGAAACTACCCCAATCGAAGCCGAAAAAAAAGACGTTACGCCCCTCCGTTGTTTAGTGGGATCGCTGATGGCAGGCGGCTTGGCCACAGGGCTGTATTCCCTCACCTATGCGATCGCGTCAACTTTTGCGAAGAAACCGATTACTTCAGATAATTTATTGGTCATTAAAATTGGTTCCGCCGTGCGGACTTTGGTGGTGGGAGTCGCTTCGATGGCAACGTTTATTTTTGGCTTTGTCGCGATCGGCTTGATTTTATTGGCGATTCAATTGATTATTCAAGGCTTTCAAAAAGAAAAACTATCTCCTTCGGATGAAGAAAGTTAATCAATTTATATTTCTTAAGTTTATGAGCATAGATAAAATGGTTATGTGAATAGGAAAAAAGTTGTTTAATGAGATAGATAATTCATATCTAGTAATTGTTCAAGACTATAAGGACAATTTTCAGGAAAATCGACCTTAAAACTAGTTTTTGTTCTCACATAAATCAGAGCATCTCGATAAATCGACGGTAATTCCTTCGCTAAATGATTGCGTAAATTAGTCGTTAATCTTCTTCTTAATTGCGTCCGAAAACTAACAATCTCTGATTTCCAATGTGCCTGGTTATTGTCTCGTTCTATTGCCCAATACTCTAACAATAATAAATGCCGAATCACTTGCTCTAGAAGACTGACAACAGCATTTTTCTTTTCACTTCCCAAATCTGTTAACTCCTCAATTAAATTTTCCAGATCTAAATTTTCAAATTGACGTTTCTTCAGTAGTTCGATCATTTCTTCTAACCACTGAGAGTCATCAATTTCGTAAAGTCGTTGAAGATTGGTAATAACAGCCATAACGTTTGATGAGAATTTTAAAATTAAAGTTTTTAGACCCGACTAACTTCTTTCCAAGGCGAATTGAATCAACTGATCGACTAATTCCACAAAGGGAATCCCACTCGCGCCCCAGAGTTGGGGATACATACTAAAGGCGGTAAAACCAGGCAAAGTATTAATCTCATTAATAAAAAGTTCACCCGTTTTTTCAACATAGAAAAAGTCGATCCGAGATAAACCTGCCGCATCTACTGCCCGAAATGCTTGGAGAGACATTTCTTGAATTTGGCTAACAATTTCTGGAGGAAGTTGGGAGGGAATATGGAGTTGGGCGCGTCCGTCGGTATATTTGGTTTCGTAATCGTAAAAATCGCTATCGTAGGTAATTTCCCCAATCACAGAGGCTTTCGGGTTGTCGTTACCTAAAACCGCACATTCCACCTCGCGAATAGAATTGATCCCTGCTTCCACAATGATGCGACGGTCATAAGTGGCGGCACTGTCCAGGGCGGCTTCGAGTTCTTTGCGATCGCGAACCTTGGCAATTCCCACCGATGATCCTAAATTAGCAGGTTTGACAAAACAAGGATAACCGACTTTTTCCTCGATATCATCACAAAGTTTGGGGGAAACACAGGGATTTGACCAGATTTGACTGCGCTCAACCGCGACATACTTCACCTGGGGTAAACCCGCCTGGGCAAAAGCCATTTTCATGGCGATTTTATCCATCCCCACGCAGGAACCAAGGACATTACTCCCCACAAAAGGCACTTGCATTAGGGAGAGCAAACCTTGAATCGTCCCATCTTCCCCATTGGGGCCGTGTAAAATGGGGAACCAAATATCAATTTCAGCAACTTGAGAGGGAAATTGCCAGAGTTGGGCTTTATTAATGGCTTCATCCGCGAGGGGTTGTCCTGCATCTAAGACCGATCGCGCAATTTCTGGATTATGCCAAACACCATTTTTCTGGATATAAAAGGGAATCACGTCATATTTTTCCAGATTAGTTCCCGTAGTTAAAGCTTTGGCGATCGCCCGTGCCGAATTAATAGAGACCTCATGTTCTCCAGAGCGTCCCCCAAACAGTAAACCCACTCGCAGTTTTGTCATCCCTAGTTCCTTTTGAATCTTGTGCTATCTGGCTATTTCAGGATACATTATCACAAACCCATTAGGTTTTCCCGTTGGGTTCGATGGGTAGAGATCTCTCAGGTATTATGCCAAAGCCTGAAATCAGACCGTCGTGATCGCCTAGCAGTCAGGTATTTCGATTAGGATTAGAAGCAATAGGGATTATTTAGGAGACGAACAGAGAATCGGTGAAGTCAGGACGATGAATTTCAAGCAATTTTTACTTTAAAAAGAAGAAATTGGGTAATTTGAAGATCACTAAAATTATCATCACTGACTAACAATAAGGTTTGACTCCCATCAGGCAACTTGGGGCCAAAAGCTAATCCTTCCAAATTATCTAAATCAATTTCTAAATCGTCTAAATTTAACAATAATTTTTTACGAAGCGGTTCCACTCCCTCTACACCATTTTTAAAACTGCTAATCTTAGAGGTATCGGTTGAATTTGAATCAACCACTTGAAAAAGTTTCGCTCCAAAGCCCGCCAGCCCCGCATTGCGTTCCAAACTAATAAAATAGCCTTCTTTTTCGAGAGTCGTAATATCGCTCAATCCATTATAAATCGTTCCGCTAGGAGCAGAATCCAGTAAATATAAATTCTCACTAACGATCACAGGATCGCCGATGGGATTAATGACATAATGTAAAAAACGTAGGGGTAACTCTTTTTGAGATTTTTCCTGAGAAATATCCTGTAATAAGGGATTTTCAATAGCCGTAAAAAGACGAAAAGGATCATCTTTTAAGGTGCTAGTATATCCGACAGCCAAACTCTCAAAACTAAAATTATTTTGAATTCCGCGAGGCTGAGTATCCGTTTCACCAACAGCAGGGAGTAAATATCTTTGGGGAAGTTTTAAATAATTTTTAACTTGTCCTGTGTTTACGTCAAACTCACCGATAAATGGTGCAATATTGATCCGATTATCTCCCTCACTAGAAATAAACACCGTTGCCCTAGCAGTGAGGGAAATCCCTTCTGGATCGATACTCGTGGGCGTATAGATTTCACCTTTTTCGTCTTTTAATAAGGTGACGTTTTCTATATTAATAGCATCAATCTGGGGTGTATTATTTTGAGTAGATTTTAAATTAACTTTAAGGGTATAAAAACGTGGGTTTTGGCGATCATCAGAAATGGCATAAAATAGGTCTTTTTGTCTATCATAGGTCAATCCCGATAGCCCACCAAATTTAGTTTCTTGAAAAATTTGTTTCGGTAATTCGTATTCACCTAAAAATTCTAGATTAATATCTAAAAAAAGTCTATCCTCTGCACTCACTTGGGGTAAATTTTCGCAGGAAGTTAGAGTGATAATAAAAAATAAACTCAAAAGTCCGTAAATGATTCTTTTCATGGGGGGAATCTCATCAAGGTAAGGCAAGCTATGTTAGGATTTGAGACAACTAAATTAACTTTTTGTCTATTGTGCCATTATTTTGTCAGAAAATAGGACAAAATGGGGAAGGTTTTTGTGATTCTATGATTTATTCTTTTGTTAAAAATTTTTCTAAGATTTTACCGTTTATTTTGTTTCTCAGTGGGGAAGTTTGCTTGCTCAGTCGTCAGGACGCGATCGCCGCTAGTCCGCCTGAAATGATCCTGGCTAGACCCCTGTTTGCCCCTGCCAAAAAGCCCGAACTCACTAAACCCGATCCCCTCGACCTGAAGCAGTATCCCCCCGATCCCTTGGTTCCCTCCCAGATTCCGTTTACTCCTTTGCAAAGACGCAAATTCATAGAAGCCCTAAATAAACTTAACACCGAAGCTCAAGCTCAAGCGGATGCGGGCAATCTGGAAGCGGCTTTCGAGATTTGGTATCGGGAATTGCGAGTCAGACAAAGTTTAGAAACCCTGGGCGAAATTGATGCCTTGGGAAGAGTGGGAGGGATTGCTTGGGAAAAAAATCGAAAAGAAGAATTAGCCGTCATTCACCATCGATTGGACGTGATTCAAGAAGCGCAAAATGGCAATCTAACGCCAGAAATTTTAACCGCTTTTGCTAAGGCTTATAAACAGATGAGAAGCTTGGATGATTCCATTCAAATTTATCAACAAATTCGCAATACTGCCCGCCAAAAAAATAATATCAAAGCTGAAAAACGAGCTACAAATATTTTAGGAGAACTTTATCTGGCAAAATTTGACTACATCAATGCCGCCGAAACCTATGAGATTTTGTTAGCCCAAGCCCAGACTGAGCAAAATGCCTATGATGAAGGACTTTATTTACAAAAACTCGCTGAAATTTATACAAAATCTTCTCTTCCCGAAAATGCAGTTAAGATTAAAGAAAGGTTGGTAAATCGTTATTTTACAGACCAAAAAATAGAATTAATTTCTGATTTAAAAGTTGCCATTGGAGACGATTATGCTACTCTCAATCAACCTGAAAAAGCCAGTCAAAACTATCAAGAGGCCTTTACCCTAAGTTGGTCATTACAACAGTATGGTGCCGCTAGTCTTGCTCTCAAAAAATTAGCAACGCTTTATAAAAACCATAATCAGCCGAATTATGCACTGCAAATTTATCAAAAATTATTAAAAGTTGAACAACAATCCTATAACTATTACGGCTTAATGAAAGTTTATGAAGCGATCGGTCAAATTTATCAAGAAGCCAAACAATATCCACCTGCTTTAAGAGCCTATCAGCAAGCTCTAACCCTGGCGCGATCGCTGAAATATGAAGATGGAGAGGATTATTTTATTAATCAAATTCAAACGATTAATGCGGAGAGCCAGGGCGAAAATCCTGCGAATAATCCTAAGCCTAAACCATAATTTTTTGGCTCTCCTGAATAAAAAGTGATAATCAAAACTTATCATGAAAAGCAAGCTAAAA
>QBMS01000083.1 GCA_003249095.1 Snowella sp. | reverse complement strand
GTATTATACGTTTCTGAATATAGTGACTCACATTTTTGACAGATAAATATTTTTCTCTCTCCATTATTTTTCGTTTTGTAATGAGAATGAATTTTCACTTCCTCGCTGTGACAATGAGGACAGTCTCGTTTAAATAATTCTTTTTCTTTCCCATTGCAAAATATAGAATCATTAAACTCTTGGATTGGCTTTATCTTTTGGATTGACATACTCTCTCTCCTTTTTTTACCGATTTATTTATAGTATTATTACCCTTAACACCCCTGTAAAGTTATAACCATTACTTCCAAGCTTATATTTGCTTCTTTGTTTCTCTAATCCTTTGCCCAGTAATCCTTTCTGCCTTTAATCAGGCTGAACCATTGCCAATCTATTCTCTTGTCAATTAGTCCCTCCTGCTTTACGAATTTGATACATTTGATAGACACGAATGACAACTTTTTCTAACTCAATCCAAATAAAGATCAAAACACTACAGCCAAAACAAACCATTAATTCGTTAAAGGGTAAATAATGGGTTCCAAAAAAAGCTCGTAGCGGTTCTACATAAATTAATAATAATTGCAAAAATGTCGTGACAAGAACGGAAATCAACAGGAACGGATTGGAGAACGCGTCCATTTCGATGGTTAAACGATTAAGGGAGCGCACCGCCATTGCATGACCCATTTGGGCAATACACAGAGTCGTAAACACAATGGTTTTCCAGCGATTGGGGTCTAAAGTTCCGTTCTCGGTGTGTTCTGGCGTATAACCATAGGCCCAAACCATAATGGCGATCGCGACGACGGCAAGAATAATCCCTAAACGAACCATATAAGACCCTAAACCCCGTGCAAAAATACTTTCCTGGGTATCCTTGGGGGCGCGTTGCATAATTAAAGGACTGCCTGGCTCAACCGCGAGGGCTAAAGCAGGAACCCCATCGGTAACTAAGTTCATCCAGAGAATTTGCAATGGAGACAGGGGAACGCCCCCCAAACCCAGAATAGGAGCCGCCGCAATGGTAATTACTTCTCCAATATTACTGCCGAGAATATAACGAATAAAACGACGAATATTGGAATAAACGACCCGACCTTCTTCGATCGCGGAGACAATGGTTGTAAAATTATCATCTAATAAAACCATATCACTGGCTTCTTTACTGACATCCGTTCCCGTAATCCCCATTGCAACCCCAATATCGGCTTGTTTGAGGGCGGGAGCATCATTCACTCCATCCCCTGTCATGGCCACAACTTGATGTTTACGGCGTAAGGCTTGGACAATTCGCAGTTTATGTTGAGGAGAAACACGGGCATAGACATCGACATCTTCAACCACGTTATCAAAATCAGCGTCACTAAAGTGTTCTAGTTCCTTACCCGTTAAACTCTGATGACCTGGTAGGGCAATCCCCAAATCCTGGGCGATCGCCTGGGCGGTGAGGGGATGATCTCCCGTAATCATGATGGTACGAATTCCTGCAATCCGACATTTTTCTACGGCATCTCGCACTTCAGGACGGGGCGCATCGAGCATTCCCACTAAGCCTAACCAGGTTAATTGCTGTTCTGCCTCATTTTCAGTAGTTGGAATTTCACCCGAAGACTTGCTAGCAAAGCCTAAAACCCGTAATCCCCGACTGGCTAATTGATTATTCTTTTCGCTTATCTGGGTTCGCTGTTCATCGCTGAGGGGTTGAATCTCGCCACCGATTTGAATCTGGGTACACCGTTCTAGGGTTAATTCGGGGGAACCCTTGACAAACATCATTACGCCTTGGGAATTCAGTTGATTCGATTCATCGGCAACTAACACACTCATGCGCTTACGTTCCGAAGAAAACGGAAACTCGCCCACACGGGGAAAAAGATGTTCTCGGTCATGTTTAAACAAACCCGCTTTTCCTGCGGCGGCCAACAAAGCTCCTTCTGTCGGATCGCCTAAAATTGCCCAATCTCCATTTTCTTTTTGCAAGATCGCATCATTACACAACAAACAAGCCATTAACAAAGACTGTAATTCGGGTTGAGTTTGAGTCTCGACTGTTTCTGAATCAGCCGTCTGAAATTCTCCTGTGGGAATATAACCTTCTCCTGTCACTCGCAGATCACAATTTGGGGTATAAACGGCTTGTACGACCATTTTGTTTTGGGTCAGGGTTCCCGTTTTATCGGAGCAAATGGTGGTCACAGAACCCAGGGTTTCAACGGCAGTCAGTTTACGAATCAGGGCATTGCGTTTCACCATCCGTTGTGTTCCCAGAGCCAAAGTGACGGTAATCACCGCAGGCAGCCCTTCAGGAACCACCGCCACCGCCATACTTAGGGAAACTTCGACTAATTCTCGAAAAAGATCGGGTTTCATCAGGGTTCCGACCGCAATAACGATCGCCACTAGAACGAGGGAGCCAGTCACCAGCACATTTCCCAATTGGGTCATGCGTTTTTGTAAAGGAGTGGGTTCGGCTTCTACCGATTGCATGGCGGCGGCAATTTTACCCAATTCGGTTTTCATGCCGATTTCTGTGACTAAAATTGTTCCTCTTCCCTGCAACACTTCCGTTCCAGAGAACACTAAATTAAGGCGATCGCCCACCGCACTATCTTGACTCACAATTAAATCGGCCTGTTTCAGCACCGCTTCGGCCTCTCCTGTGAGCGCAGATTCTCGAATTTGGAGATTAACGGCTTCTAAAATGCGACCATCAGCGGGAACTTTAACCCCTGCTTCGAGTAACATCAAATCTCCTGGCACTAATTCCTTGGAGTCGATTTCTTCCGTTTTTCCCTCCCGAATCACCCGCACCTTAGAAGAAGATAAATCTTTCAACGCCGCTAATGCTTTTTCCGCGCCACTTTCCTGGACATAGCCCAAAACCCCATTCAGTAAAACCACCACAAAAATCGCCACTGCATCCTTGGGAAAGATAAACTGTTTCGTTTCCATCGCTTGATGAATGTCCAGACCCGCCGAGATCAGAGCCACCGCAATCAGCATGATCAACATGATGTTTTTAAACTGATCGATGAAGATGTCAAAGGAACTTCTGCCCCCCGTTTCAATCAATTCGTTGGTGCCATAGGCCCGCCGATTTTCTTCGATCTGAGTTTGACTTAACCCGCGATCGCGATCGCTATTTAATAACGTCAGGGATTGATCGGGGGCGATCGTATGCCAAGCAATGGGATGAGTTTCGGTCACGGTCGAATCTGAAAGGGGAGACATACTGACAACTTCCTAAATGAGCGATACTAAAAAACAGTATTATATGGTTAGCCATGATACTGCTTAAATAGAGTCAGAATAAAATTTATGACAATTTGTTACAATCCATGACAATGATTGATAGGATCGACAAGTGTTATGGTGAAAGAGAATCGAAATATACTATTTTGCCAAATACAGGTTATGATGAGAAATTGTGAGTTTTTACTAACGTGATGAACGCCCAAGCAATCATTAAATCAATCGAAGCAGAGTTCCTCAAGAGCGACCTGCCCACCATCCATGTCGGCGACACTATCAAAGTCGGCGTTAAAATCAAGGAAGGTGGAAAAGAACGGATTCAGCCCTATGAAGGCACTGTCATCGCCATGCGCAATGGCGGCATCGGTGAAACCATTACCGTGCGGAAAGTTTTTCAAGGTGTCGGAGTAGAGCGGGTTTTCCTGCTTCATTCTCCTCTTGTCACCGAGATTAAAATTATTCGTCGGGGTAAGGTTCGCCGCGCTAAACTGTACTATCTACGCGATCGCGTCGGTAAGGCAACACGGATTAAACAACGTTTTGACCGCGCCCTCTAAGCCAAAAACTTAAAGATAAAGCGTATAGGCAAAATAGTGACAGAATAGGATATGATGATTAGGAGTTGGGAGCAAACCAATCGGTATTGCTCAGACTATGCGCTCTTAGTTCAGTTGGTAGAACGCAGGTCTCCAAAACCTGATGTCGGGGGTTCAAGTCCTCCAGGGCGCGTTGACAACCAATAGCCCTAAGTCAGTCAGAAAAAAGGGTGATAAACATTCCGTTGTAAATCCTTTCCTGACATCACCGAATAATTTCATTATTGACGGAGAGGCGAAATTGTGGCCAGAAAAGAAGTGACAAGACCAGAACTGTCTGAGGTAAAAAGCGAGAAAGCCAAGCCCCAAATTGGTGTCTTTATTGATGAGACCAAAGAAGAGCTAAAAAAAGTCGTTTGGCCTCCCCGCCAACAGCTAATCAGCGAATCCGTCGCCGTTATTTTAATGGTGACGTTGGTTTCTACCACGATTTACTTAGTGGATCACTTCTTTTCTTGGGTAGCCCATCAACCCTTTCTATTCGGTTGATTATTGCTACTAAGGAAACACAAAGGGTATTGAAATGAGTTTTGCTGACGATCAATCAACAATTTTGGAAGAAGAACAACCCAAAGAAACAAAACCTAAATCAGGTCGCTGGTATGCTGTCCAGGTTGCTTCTGGTTGTGAAAAACGGGTGAAAGCCAATTTGGAACAACGGATTCATACCTTGGATGTGGCTAACCGCATTCTTCAAGTTGAAATTCCCAAAACCCCCATCGTAAAAATTCGGAAAGATGGCTCTCGCCTACATAGTGAAGAAAAGGTTTTTCCAGGCTATGTCCTAATCCGTATGGTTATGGACGACGAAGCTTGGCAGGTGGTTAAAAATACGCCCCATGTCATCAACTTTGTTGGCTCTGAACAGAAACGGCATTATGGTCGAGGACGGGGCCATGTTCAACCCCTTCCCCTAGCCTATGGCGAAGTGGAACGCATCTTCAAACAAGCCGAGGAACAAGAACCTGTGGTGAAGATTGAGATGCAGACGGGAGACAAAATCATCGTCCTCTCTGGGCCATTTAAAGACTTTGAAGGGGAAGTGATCGAGGTCAGTCCTGAAAGAAGTAAGCTCAAAGCTTTACTATCCATTTTCGGTCGGGATACCCCCGTCGAATTGGAATTTAACCAAGTAGAAAAACAAAATTAACATTTAGCAATGGCAAAGAAAGTCGTCGCTCTGATTAAGCTCGCGCTTCCTGCGGGAAAGGCTAATCCTGCACCTCCTGTGGGCCCAGCTTTGGGTCAACATGGGGTCAATATCATGGCCTTCTGTAAGGAATACAATGCAAAAACGGCTGATCAACCTGGAATGATTATTCCTGTTGAAATTTCAGTCTATGAAGACCGTAGTTTTACCTTTGTTCTCAAAACCCCTCCTGCTTCGGTTTTAATCCGTAAGGCGGCTGGTGTCGATAGAGGGTCTAATGAACCCAATAAGAAAAAGGTAGGGGCTATTTCTCGTGAACAACTCCGTGAAATTGCTCAAACTAAGTTGCCTGATCTTAATGCCAATGACATTGATGCGGCGATGAATATCGTTGAAGGAACTGCCCGTAATATGGGTATTACCGTCAAAGACTAGTATCTAAATTTAGGGGAGAGGTTTTTAACTTCGTTATGACCCAAGGAGATTCAATTTAAAAATGTCGAAAAAACTCTCAAAACGTTTTAAAGAAGCCTTTGCTAAGGTTGATCAACGTAAAGCCTATGAACCGACCGAAGCGATCGCGCTTTTGAAGGAGACAGCCACTGCTAAGTTTGATGAAACCGCAGAAGTTCATGTTCGATTAGGAATTGATCCCAAATATACGGATCAACAACTGAGAACAACCGTCTCTCTGCCCAAGGGAACGGGACAAACCGTGCGAGTCGCGGTGATCGCCAGGGGAGAAAAAGTCCAGGAAGCAAAAAACGCTGGGGCTGATTTATCTGGTTCAGAAGAATTGATTGACGAAATTCAGGGTGGTATGATGGACTTCGATGTCTTGATTGCAACTCCTGACATGATGCCCAAAATCGCTAAATTAGGACGGGTTCTAGGGCCACGGGGCCTGATGCCTTCTCCCAAAGGGGGTACGGTTACGACCGATTTAGCGGGCGCGATCAATGAATACAAGGCAGGAAAATTGGAATTTCGGGCTGACAGAACGGGGATCGTTCATGTTAAGTTTGGAAAATCTTCCTTTTCTGCGGAAGATTTATTGACGAATCTGAAAGCATTGCAAGAAACCATTGACCGCAATCGTCCCTCTGGGGCTAAGGGTCGTTTCTGGCGCAGTATCTATATTTCTTCTTCGATGGGCCCTTCCATTGAGGTGGATATTAATGGTCTGCGTGACCTCAAGCTTGCAGAAGGCTAGGGCCAACCGTAATGATTAAGGGAGTTTATGCCTCCCGCCCGAAAAGTCTTTCTTGAAGATAAAGACGACAAAACTCAGATATTCGGCTCTGTACCGAAGAAAGCAGGGGCAATTTGCTTAATGTCCTGCCGAGGTTGAAGCTTGAAATCGGTTAAATGACTTATTCACTCCTAGAGCGTTATTGTTTCTAGGGTTACTGAGTCTCCGAATTTCAGCCCCGGCGATCGCGCTAGGGGTTTTGTTGTGTGTCAAGCCATTAAAAAATCCCACGCTTTAAGGAGGTGAACACCGAATGGGAAGAACGAGAGAAAACAAAACCGAGGTAGTGGCTGAGGTCAAGGAACTTTTCCAAGAGTCCCAATTGGCCCTAGTGATTGACTACCAAAGTTTATCCGTCGCTGAAATTAGCGATCTACGGAGCCGTGTCCGTCCTTTGGGCGGTACTTGCAAAATTGCCAAGAACACCCTAGTTCGCATTGCCTTAGAAGGGCAAGACCATTGGCAACCGATGAACGATTTCCTGAAAGGATCTTCCGTTCTTTTGCTAGTTAAAGAAGACTTCGGCGGAGTGATTAAAGCCTATAAGGGCTTCCAAAAAGAAACCAAAAAAACCGAATTACGCGGTGGTGTCTTAGAGGGGCGGGCTTTAAGTAAAGCGGATGTCGATGCCTTGGGCGATTTACCGTCGAAGGAACAATTGATGGCGCAAATTGCGGGCGCACTCAACAGTCTGACCGCGAAGATTGCTATTGGCATCAAGGAAGTTCCGACTTCTTTGGGTCGTGGTATCAAGGCCTATTCCGAAAAAGAGTAGGGCTATTTTAGGGAATAGTTTTTAGTGAATATTTTGTAACTATCAACTATTAATTATCAACTATCAATTATTTAAGGAGTTTACGAAATGTCTGCTGCAACCGATCAAATTTTAGAACAGTTAAAAACCCTCAGCTTGTTAGAAGCGGCTGAATTGGTTAAGCAAATCGAAGAAGCTTTTGGTGTTAGTGCTGCGGCTCCTGTGGGTGGTTTTGCAATGGCGGCTCCTGGTGCGGCTGCTGCTGCTGAACCCGTTGAAGAAAAAACAGAATTTGATGTCATTCTGGAAGAAGTTCCTGCTGACAAGAAAATTGCCGTCCTTAAGGTTGTTCGTACCATCACTGGCTTGGGCTTGAAAGAAGCTAAAGACTTAGTAGAATCTACACCTAAAGCGGTAAAAGAAGGTACGGGTAAAGATGATGCAGAAGCTATCAAGAAACAACTTGAAGAAGCTGGTGCTAAAGTGACCGTGAAGTAATTTCTAACGAATCTATTTTTCTCAGAAGACAGGCTGTTTAGTCTGTCTTTTTTTATGGGAAAATATTTGGCGACGGCGATCGCTGATTAAATAATCATTGAGTTTAATGGATTTGAACGCCAAGTGATGAGACTTGCGCGTTTATAATTGAGTAATTGGATAAGGGAGGCTGGAAAACAAATGGTTCAAGCTCTGGCTAAAACTGAATTGGTGACTTTTTCAGAATTTGCTGAATGGAAACCAGAGAATCAATTTTATGAACTACATGATGGAGTTATTGTTGAGATGCCGCAACCAAGAGGAGAGCATGAGGATATTACTAGTTTTTTAGCTGAAAAAATCATGCTTGAATATCTTCGTTTAAGCTTACCCTACAGGATTGCTAAAACGGTATTAATTAAACCAGAAGATTCCGAATCAGCCTATTCTCCCGATATTTTAGTTTTAAATCGTCCTAATTTGCTTAATGAGTCATTATGGGAGCGGCAATCTACGGTGACTCAGGGGGCTTCAATCCCTTTGGTTGTGGAAGTTGTTAGCACGAATTGGCGGGTGGATTATTTAACCAAAGTCAAAGATTACGAAGAGATCGGTATTTCTGAATATTGGATTGTTGATTATTTAGGGTTAGGGGGAAGACGGTTTATTGGCAATCCTAAACAACCCACAATTTTAATTCATGAATTGATCGAAGGAGAATATCAAGTGACATCTTTTCAGGGAGATGAGCGAATCCTATCCCCGACTTTTCCCGAATTAGTTTTAACGGCGAATCAGGTTTTTCAGGCAGGTTCTCTTTAGTTTATGAATAGGTGATAATGACTCAGGCGATCGCCACTTAGCCCGCCTCAGAGGATTGGAAGCTGAATATGGGTTAATAATTGAGTTTTCAAGGAATCCTAATCATGAATTAATGGGTTTGAAAGCTAAGTAATGGGGCTTAAATGTTTATAATTGAATCATTGGATAAGGGAGGCTGGTAAACAAATGGTTCAAGCTCTAGCTAAAACTGAATTGGTGACTTTTTTGGAATTTGCTGAATGGAAACCAGAGAACCAATTTTATGAACTGCATAATGGAGTCATTATTGAAATGCCGCAGCCAGTAGGAAAGCATGAAGAAGTTAAGGGTTTTTTATCGACAGAGCTAGTGTTTGAATATAGACGCTTAAATTTTCCTTATTTCTTGCCTAGTCAAGCATTTGTTAAAGTAAATGGCGAGGAATCGGCTTATTTGCCCGATATTCTAGTTTTGAATCGTCCTAATTTGCTTAATGAGTCATTATGGGAGCGGCAATCTACGGTGACTCAGGGGGCTTCAATCCCTTTGGTTGTGGAAGTTGTTAGCACGAATTGGCGGGTGGATTATTTAACCAAAGTCAAAGATTACGAAGAGATCGGTATTTCTGAATATTGGATTGTTGATTATTTAGGGTTAGGGGGAAGACGGTTTATTGGCAATCCTAAACAACCCACAATTTTAATTCATGAATTGATCGAAGGAGAATATCAAGTGACATCTTTTCAGGGAGATGAGCGAATCCTATCCCCGACTTTTCCCGAATTAGTTTTAACGGCGAATCAGGTTTTTCAGGCAGGTTCTCTTTAGTTCCCCAGGAAACGAGAAATCTAAGACAATGTACGCGATCGCAAAGCGGCACTACGCGATCGCCAAAATCTCCAAAACTAAATAAAAGCCTCCATAATGTTTATAGAGATGCCCAGTAAGCGATCAATCTAGTTATAGCGTTTTTTTATTATGACTCAAACCTTAAATGCCATCGAGCAAAAGCAACTATTATCTCCCAATCCTTTGGTTAATCGTGCGTTAACGAAAAGCAATGATTTCGCAGATTTTAGTCAGGAAACCTTGGCTTTAACTAAACGCCTTTTTATTCAGCTGCAACGTCGCCCTTCTACTCTCATCGCAGGTATTATCCAGCCTTTTATGTGGTTAGTCCTGTTTGGAGCCTTATTTTTCAACGCGCCCCAGGGATTATTTGGCAACGATCAAAATTATGCCCAATTCCTTGCCCCTGGCATCATTGTTTTTACCGCCTTTTCAGGAGCCTTAAACGCGGGGTTACCTGTAATGTTTGACCGAGAATTTGGGTTTCTCAACCGTTTATTGGTTGCTCCCCTGACTTCTCGTTTTTCAATCGTAGCCGCTTCTACTATCTATATTGTTTCCCTCAGCATGATTCAAACGGCGGTCATTGTGGGAGCTAGTAGCCTATTGGGGGCGGGTTTACCCGATTGGGCAGGACTCAGTGCGATCGCCTTTATCGTTTTTTTGATTGTCCTCGGTGTCACCGCTTTAAGCTTAGGATTAGCCTTTGCCTTACCTGGCCATATTGAACTTATTGCAGTCATTTTTGTGACAAATTTACCACTTTTATTCGCCAGCACCGCCCTTGCGCCCCTTTCCTTTATGGCAGGTTGGTTACAGGTGATTGCCAGTTTAAATCCCCTGACCTACGCGATCGAGCCAATTCGTTATCTTTATTTGCACCAGGATTGGAATTTCAGTAGTTTAGTCCTCCAGACCCCCTGGGCGGCCCTAAGCTTTATCCAAGTTTTAGGGGTGTTATTACTATTCGATGCGTTAGTATTATCATTAATACAACCTTTATTACGTCGTCGTTTCCTTTAATTGTCGTTGTAACTATTCCCCCAGTTAACTATGAATCAAAGATCCCTCGTTAAACCTTTTGCCCTTTCTCTTGGAATTTGTGGATTGTTAATGGGCCTCGAAAAATCGGCTTTTGCCCAGTTACAAAATTCCCAGGAACCTCCAGCCTATCAAAGTAGCGAACAAGATCCCTCGAAAGGATCTTTTAGTGGCTTCGATCCCGCATCCCTGATTCACAATGCAAATCTTAGTCGTAGTCGCAATGGGGCTGATTTTGCTGAAGATACCCAACAGAATCTCAACAAGGCTGCCAACGATTTTAAGCGTCAACAACAGCTACTGCTTCAAAACCAACCTGTTCAAGCGACACCCCCAACTCCTACAACAGTTGCCCCTAAACCATAGTCTTAAATATTTTCATTTCAAACTGAAATGCGGAGGAATGAATTTTCCTCTGTTTTTTTTATGACAAATAATCATGATTTTCTTTTCCTATTTTTTCTAGCTGTAAATTTTTCGTTGATTACGTCTGATGCGATCGCAAAAATTTTGTCGTACCGTTTCAGAGGATAATCTATCAACGAATTATTTACAGGTAGAAATATTAGATTATACACGATAGAAATTTTATTATTTTGTTAGATTCAACTCTAAAAGCTTTTCTGAATTTTCCTTAATGCTAAAATGTAAGGATTCAGTAAACTTAGAATTAATGATAATTTCATATTCTCCTTTTTTTAAACCTTCTAAAAAATAAATACCTGCTTCATTTGTTAAAGAAAAAATTATTTTTTGATTATTCTGATTAATAGCTTCAACTCTTGCACCTGTGATAGGTTTTCCTTGATTATCAGAAACTACACCCATAATAGTATAAGAAGGGCTAAATGGAATTTGTACTGTTGTATAACTCCCTGCAATCACTTCTATGGCTAGAGCAGGGTCTTTAGGGGTTGTATCAAAAGGATAGCCTGCTAAATCTAAATCTAGTCGATAATTTCCTGATGGAAGTCTTATATACACTCCATGATCAACAATGTTTTTAGGATAGCGTTTTAAAGACTGATTATTAAGAATCAATAGAGCTTCTAAATCTTCTAAATAAACTGTTTCATTGTTGTCAAGCAGACCATTTTCGTTATTGTCAATAAAGGGCTGAATAAATATCCCTCCCTGGGTACGCAGACGTTCAAATCGTTGTTCCCCATTGCCAATTTGGGGTTGAATATTGATAGCGGGCAAAAGTTGAATTGCAAAACGATTATCATTGGAAAATAACGAAACTTGTTCATAAATAATTCTGACATCTAATCCTGGAATTATAGCTGTCGTAGCAGCCGTAACTAAACCATTACCTTCTGTACCCATCCTATAGCCAAAATTCAAGCTCCATAAATCTCTACCATCAAGAGATCTAGCATCAGAAATGTATCTCCACCCAAAGGCAAGTCCATCATTATCATTATTATTAAAATTATTTCTCCTTTGGTAGTTTAGCCATAAAGCAGATCCTTTAGTAAAAGAACGAGAAAAATAGTAAGCTAATTCAACTTCGGTCAATTCGTGATCTTGTTGATAATTGAATTCCCAATTATAAAAACGAGAGCGTAAATTAAGATTCCATTCATTATTAATTTCATATTCTCCACTACCAAAAAAGAAAAAATCACCGATTTTTTGAGATACATTAGCCCCTATTGCTATTGTATTATCAAAATTATCACCTCTAGCCCGCAAAGTAAAACCAGGTAATATCCCTAAGTTAAGTTCAAAGCTTTGTGAAAGTGGATCACTTTGTAAAATTAAATTAAATTTTTCACTGGGTTTATATTGAAAATTAATAGCATAATCTAATTCTCCAATCACGGCAGTAGCTAGTCCAGAAATACCAATTTTTAAGGGTATGCCTTTGGGTTGATAAAAGATTTCTCCTATTAGATTAGTGGATTCCTCTTGGATAGCTCCAATACCAACAGTTAGCTCATCACTCAATCCCATACGATAGGCGATCGCCGCTCTCCAGTTAGTCAGATCTCCGAAAAAATCATCATTGTTAAAGTTACGACTCCAGCCAGTTGATAAAATCAGAGCCGAAGTGCCTTTACTTAATTGTCCTGGCAAATCTAAAAACTCAACTTCTCTAATCTCAGGATTAGTCGCCAAAAGCCCCTTGGGATAAAGAAGCAGACGATATTTATTTCCTTGTCGATTTTGTGTGGGGATATTATCAAAGCGATATTGTCCAGACTCATCAACTAAAACTTCCGCAAGAATTTCATTTTTGAAACCTTTTGTTAGTTGTACTAAAGTACCAGGAGCGGCATCACCAATAATATCTTGTAAAACGGCATCACTTTGTAACCTTTGACGAGGATTAAAACCTCCAAAGTTATCCTGAAATTGGGGACTATAACCGAATCGTTGAATCGTTGTAAATCCCCAATATTGACCCAAGTTATTACCATTCCAAAAAGTTGAATGGGAACCAAGGACATAATCAGCCTGGGGAGTTTGTTTTAAATATTGAGCTTCTCCAAGTCGTCCAATAATATTAGTGCTTAATTCTGGTTGATTTACGCCTAAATACCAACTCCCACCTAATAGGCTACCGACCAATCCTATCTGCCCTTGGAATTGTTCATTGCTGTTACTAATACTATTTAATTTAGAATAACCAATATTACTACCAATTGTCGTTAAGCTGAATTGGGGAGCCTCCACTAGAGGCAATCCTTCAATAATAATAGGTAAAGGTGTATTTGATTTTCCTGCTTGAGTTAAATTTAACCAAGGAGGATTTAAATTAATTGCATAAGTGGAAAAATCAAAGGTTGTGGGGATACCTAATAAGGTTTGAATTTGTTCAACAGAAATAACTAATCCTAACTGAGTATCTGTTATTAAATCTTCGGCTTTAATCCGAATCAAAAAACCTGCACTTTTAAGTTCTAGTTGTCCATCTTGTAAAGAATTAACTTGAATATTTAATGCTTTAGTGATTTCAGAAAGAGGGATTAACCATTGCTCAAAATTAATTGTTTTTTCGCCATCTTCTGCTCCTCGAATAAAAGTGCTAGGAATAATATTGCGCTTATTGAGGTTAATTCCTACTGGAATAAGCTCAAAATTATTAGATGATTTATCTTGCTTTGGTGATAGATTAATATCTTCGAGTTCAGTAGGTTGCGCGAGGAGCTGGCTACAGGGTGAAACTAAGATAATCAATAAGCATAAATGTAGCTTTAGCCACAAGCTATTTTTCATTTGGCTTAATAAATTATCTTTTAATTGTCTATTTTGATAACTATTTAATGACTAAATCTAGTGCAAAAGGAAGACTTTTCATTCCATCATCATTCCATACAGCTTCCCCCGATAGTTGATAATTCCCTGCATTGAGGATCATTTTTTCTTTGGTGTTTGGTTTGAGAATAACGCTCATGGTTTTATTGGGCAAAAACGATCCGCCGCCTTCTCCTTTGATAATCTCTTTATTATTTTGGGTTAATTTCCAAGTTATTTTAGGTCTAGCAGTTGCTTGACCCTGATTGGAAATGGTTAGTCTTAGTTCTGATTTTTCAGTATTAAAATGAACTTTATCAACATTTAGATTGGGGTGAATATTTCCTTTTCTCACATATATCGCAGATCCCATACTCGTTGTGAAGTTAACACGATAGTTTGTTGTCTCGTTATTAATTTCCTGTAAACTATTAACGAAAATAGCTACTCGATATTCACCGTCAGGTAAACTAGGGGGAAGAATTGCGGCCAATCTAATATTATTCGTACTTTTCGGTGGAATAGTAACTTCTTTGGGACTATAACGCATATAAGAAGTTAAATCTTCTTTGCTTCCCGACTCTAATCGTTTAAAATTACCTTGCTCGTCGTAGCTAAAAGCTGTGGCAGAAACACGGACTCTAAGGGGTTTATCGCTCGTATTACTAACTTTTAAGATACCTGTTGTTTGGGTTTTATCTGCTTTTAATTCGAGGTAGATAGGAGATAAGGATAGAGCAAGGGCAGGATGGGGATTATAGGCTAAACTAAACATTAGCCCTGTTGCTATAACCGTATTCTTGAGAAGTTGTTGAGAATGATGAACTATTGGATTTTGTAAAAGCTGATTAAAAAACATTGTCTCGATTTTTTAAGGGTTAAGATTTAGTTGGATATCAAAACGATAAGTTCCAGCTTCGGGAATCTGATTATAAACTGCTTGAATAGCAAGATTCATTGAATTTTCTCCAGAGATCAAGGAAATGAAACCAGATGAGGTAGAAGTCAAAGCATTATATTCTTTTGTGGTTGATTGGTTGGAAATAATTGCTTTTAATTCTGTTAGAGTTGGATTAAAATTACCGTCATCCGCAACGGTGTTATTAATCACATTGCTGATTTCAACGGTGCAATTAGTATTGCAGTGAATATTAAAATTTCTACTAGAATAAATGCGATATTCTAACAGATTAGTTTCAACTACTTCCTTGTCATTATCAACTAATTCCGTAGTGATTGAATTTTCATCTAGAAGTACAACTAAGGGGACATCGGTTGACAATATAACATTTACGGTATCTGCTCTAACTTGTTTTGTTATACCACATAGAATAGGAACTAGCAACCCCAAACTCAGAAGGGATAAGTTAATTAATTTCCACATTAGATTTCCACATTAGAAAGTGACAACGGGTTTGTTTTTTTATTTTAACAGACGAAATACAAAAGAAGAACTTGGGCTAATTTCTTAACCCAAGCTATTTACAGAGCCTTTTTCTTGATGAAAAATTAGGGGTTAGCGGTTAGTTCAATTGCATAGGAATAATTTCCAGGAGCCAAAATTTCAGAGTATTGAACATTCAACCCAACAGTGATATCCTCTGTTCCACTGGCTAAGGTAATTGTTCCAGTTGGAGTAGTACCATTATGGGTCGCAGTATCGCTACCATCACTAATGGTTGCCGTTAAACTGGACTGTGTCATTCCAGCAGGAATAGTTGGTGTTACCGCAGTAATTGAAATGCTCCCAGCTGCATTACAAAGAACACTAATCGAGCCAGTGTTTCCACTTTCTGATGCTGTATCCAATGTTTTATCGGCAATATTGTATCCTAATGTACCTGACGTTTTTGTCGCATCATTAAATAAACAAGTTGCTGGAACATCTTCGGAAATAGTTACAGTTGCAGTATCGGCGGAGGCTTTTGAGGCAACACCGAGGGAACTAACTAAAGTTAATGTCGCAAGAGCTAAGGAGAGACGAAAATTTTTAAGCATGGATTTAGTTGATAAGGATTAATTGAACTGGACAAAAAGATGGGTAGATATTTGGTTTTTATCAACAACAGGAGATGCTCTTGCTGATTTTTTTGACCTTTTAAAGCGGAACATTTTTTCCTTCGATAATCTTAAACAAAACTGAAACCTTGAGTACTACCTGTAATTAATCCAAGGGTCAGACTCGTCCCTTCTAGGTTGGCAATTAACTCATCTTTGCTAGTCAGACCCCCTATACCGTCATTGTCGATAAAGATAGAAGTTCCTGAAACAATTCCCCCTGGTGCTCCACCGAGATAGTAGCTCTTACCATTAGTTAATTTGATAATGTCCTGGGCTTGGGTATAGTCTTTGATACGGGCGTAGTCTGTTTTACCCATATTCAACGGATTACCATCATCATAAAAAATATTGGCGGTGTTTCCTAGAATGAAGGTATCTGAGCCAGCCCCACCGTAGAGAATATCGATTTCTCCAATTCCCTTGGCTGTGCTATTTGTCCCTGTTAGCTCATCATTCCCATCGTCTCCGTATAGAGTATCGTTACCTGCTCCACCGAAAAGACTATCTAGGTCATTTCCTCCTAGCAGGATATCGTTTCCTCCTTTTCCGTCTAAAAGGTCATTTCCTGTTTGTCCATATAGACGGTCTTGTCCTTCTCGTCCATAGATGGTGTCATTGCCGTTTTCTCCATAGAAGAATCCGCCTCCACTACCTGCTTCGAGGAGGTCATTCCCATTTCCACCATAGAAGTAGTTATAGGCTGCATTTCCTTTGAAGTGATCGTTGTAGGATGACCCTGTTAGTTTTTCGATGTTTGTCAGGATGTCTCCTTGGGCATAACCTCCTATTCCTTTTCCTGTTTCTAGATCAATGGTTACACCAGAGTTGGAACGGGCATAGTTTACTTCGTCAATACCCCCTGCTCCATCAATGATTTCTGCGGTGCTTATGGCATATACGCTGTCGTTGGTTGCTGTGCCAACAATGGGCGTGACAATGGATAGCTGAAATTCATCGGCGATGGTACCGCCATTACTGTCATTGGCTACAATTTTGATATCAAGGTTGCCTGGGGTGGTAGGGGTTCCACTAAAGGTACGAGTAGTACCATTAAAGGTTAACCAACTAGGTAAGGCAGTGCCATTGGCTAAGGTTACTGTATAGGTTAAGGGATCACTGTCTGCATCGCTAAAGGTATTTGCCTCAAATGTGTAATTCAAGGACGCATTAACGGCGATCGTTTGATTGGCGATCGCATTGGCAACGGTAGGGGCTTCGTTAACGTTGGTGACGTTTAGGGTGAAGTTGGTTGTGGCATCAGGTGTATTGCCTACTGTGCTGTCATCGACATTAACAGTGACGCTGTAGCTGGTTTTAGCTTCAAAATTGAGAGCCGTGTTAGCTTTCAGGTAGAGAGCATTTCCACTGATTTCAAAGAAACTGGCATCGGTTCCACTGACGCTGAGGGTATTGGTTCCCAATGCGTCATCGGTAATGGCAATATCAGCAACTTTAATGCGGGTTGTAGTGTCGGTGTTTTCCGCGATCGCTGTTTGTTGATTAGTTAAAGTAACAGCAGTAGGGGCAGAGTTCGTAGGAGCGGTGCTACTTCCTGTGTTTTGGTAGTAGTTGAGAATTCCGTCCAATTCACCAACGATCGCATCGAGGTCGCCATCGCTATCGATATCCGCCAAGGTGGGAACGCTGCGAA
Organism: Snowella sp.; assembly: GCA_003249095.1. GTDB lineage: Bacteria > Cyanobacteriota > Cyanobacteriia > Cyanobacteriales > Microcystaceae > Snowella. Next base: position 1,389 of record QBMS01000083.1, on the reverse strand, counting down.
GCCCGACATCAATGCCATTAAAGGGGTTAGCCGTGCCTGTTTGGGCGGTGTAAACGGGAGCGGTGCTACTACCTGTGTTTTTGTAGTAGTTGAGAATTCCGTCATATTCACCAACGATCGCATCGAGGTCGCCATCGCTATCGATATCCGCCAAGGTGGGAGCGCTGACATTCCCGACATCAATGCCATTGAAGGGGTTAGCCGTGCCTGTTTGTTCTGTGTAAACGGGAGCGGTGCTACTACCTGTGTTTTGGTAGTAGTTGAGAGTTCCGTCATGTTCACCAATGAGCGCATCGAGGTCGCCATCGCCATCGATATCCGCCAAGGTGGGAGCGCTGGTCAGCCCGATATCAATGCCATTGAAGGGGTTAGCCGTGCCTGTTTGGGCGGTGTAAACGGGAGCGGTACTACTACCTGTGTTTTTGTAGTAGTAGAGAGTGCCGAGCGATTCACCAACGATCGCATCAAGGTCGCCATCGCCATCGATATCCGCTAAGGTGGGGGTGCTGTCATTCCCGACATAAATGCCATTGAAGGGGTTAGCCGTGCCAGTTTGGGCGGTGTAGCTGGGGGTAATAACTTCGTTAACGTTGGTAACGGTAATGGCTACGGCTTGTGTGGCGGTTAATGCACCATCACTAGCGATAACGTTGATGTCATAAACGTTATTTGTACCGTTGTCAGTGGGAACTTCAAAATTAGGAGCGGTTTTGAAGGTGACAGCACCATTATTGATGTTAAAGAGGTTAGCATCTGTACCAGATAAACTGTAGGTGAGAGTTGTACCTGCATCTACGTCGGTGGCGGTGACGGTGTAAACTGTGCTTGTGCCGTTTTCTGCAAAGCTGGCGGTGGCAGCGCTGGTAATAACTGGAGCTTCGTTGACGTTAGTGACGTTTAGGGTGAAGTTGGTTGTGGCATCAGTTGTATTGCCTACTGTGCTGTCATCAACATTGACGGTGACGCTGTAACTGGTTTTGGCTTCGTAGTTGAGAACTGTATTGGCTTTGATGTATAGCCCTGTTGCATCAACTTCAAAGAAACTGGCATCGGTTCCACTGACACTGAGGTTATTGGTTCCCAATGCGTCATCGGTAATGGCAATATCAGCGACTTTGATGCGGGTTGTAGTGCTGGTGTTTTCGGCGATCGCTGTTTGTTGATTAGTTAAACTAACAGCAGTAGGGGCAGAGTTCGTAGGAGCGGTGCTACTACCTGTATTTTTGTAGTATTTGAGAGTGCCTCCCCATTCACCAATGATCGCATCGAAGTCGCCATCGCCATCGATATCCGCCAAGGTGGGTGCGCTGTTAGACCCGATATCAATGCCATTGAAGGGGTTAGCCGTGCCTGTTTGGGCGGTGTAAACGGGAGCGGTGCTACTACCTG
>QBMS01000082.1 GCA_003249095.1 Snowella sp. | reverse complement strand
GTTAAGTCCTTGTCTTGTAAGGATTTCATTCTAATAATTAGACTGAACCAGTGCCGCTTATCAGCTTGTTTCGCCAAACCTGCACGAACAAGTTTCCTAGCATCCTTTTCAGCTTGTTTCGTAAATATTAATTGCCAACTATCCATTTAAAATATCTCTAATCGCCTCCTCACTCACACAATCCTCGATCGCAGAATTTCCCCCCTCAATAATTGACGGAACAATCCCAGGAACAGAATACAAATAAAGCGTTTCCTGAATAGAATTCCAATCCTCTTCCGCAATTAAAATCGCATTTCCTGCCGTGCCAGACAACAAAATCGGTTGATGATTATCGTTAGCATCATTCACCAACGCCTCAATTTGATCCTTCGCTTCCGTGATAGTAATCGTTTTCATACAAACATTCCTGAAATTACTAACAACATTGTAACGAAAAATCGATAACTTGCCCAAACAAAATTAATCCATACTAGCCGTTCCCGTTCCCTGAAACATCATCCAAGACAGAAAAAAATTAACCACAAACACCGCCAACAAAGAAGTCACCACCGCAGTCGTTGTCGATTGACCAACCCCCTTCGCGCCCCCCGTCGTCGTTAACCCCCAACTGCAACCAATCACCGCAATCAATACCCCAAAAACCAAGGACTTCAACATCGAACTAAAAACATCCCACAGTTCCAAAAAATTCTGTACCGACTTCAGAAACACACTCGGATCAATATCATACAAACTATAGGCAATAAACAAACCGCCCCCCATCCCCATCATCAGAGCCAATATATCCAAAACTGGTAACATCAACCCACAGGCCAACACACGGGGAACCACCAAATAATCAATCGGATCACTCTTTAACATATACAAAGCATCAATTTGTTCCGTCACCCGCATCGTCCCAATCTCCGCCGCAAACGCCGATCCCACTCTCCCCGCTACCACCACCGCCGTTAAAACTGGCACTAATTCTCTTGTTAAAGCGATCGCCAAAACCCCGCCCACCGTTGTCGTTGCCCCAAAATTAATAAACTCCCGTGCCACCTGGATTGTAAAAACCATTCCTACAAAACCCGCCGTCACCAGGGCAATACTAATAGATTCAGGGCCGACAATACTCATTTGTTCCAGGGTATTGCGCCGATGAATGCGCCCTTGCAAAATATGCAGAAAAACCTGCCCCCCCAAAAGACCCGCCGCCACCAAACGCGACAACCATCGATCCAACTCGCCCGAAAAAGATTTATTGCCGCGATCGCTCATTAGCCTCTCTTATCCCTATTTGCCATTTTTATCCACACGGAACCGTTCCACCGACGTTAATAGATCCCTGGAAATCGAAACCAGGGTTTGGAGTGAACCCGCCACCCGTTGGGATTCCTGGGACGTTTCCTGGGCGATCAACTCAATGGATTGCATCACCTGGGCAACCGCTCCCGAATTTTCCTGTTGTTTAACCGTATCCCCTGAAATCGAACGCACCAGGGTATTAATCCGATTAGAAACCTCGATAATATCCTCCAGGGCGCGTTTAGATTGCTCAGACTTATCGGTAACATCGATTACCTGTTGAATCCCCTCTTCCATTGCCGTCATAACCGAGCCAGTTTCACTTTGAATTTGTAAAACGATTTGTTCAATTTCCTTCAAAGATTTCGCCGACCGATCCGCCAACTGTCGCACTTCGTCAGCCACAATCGCGAAACCCCGACCTGCTTCCCCCGCCCGCGCCGCCTGGATAGAGGCATTCAACGCCAATAAATTCGTCCGAGAAGCAATCTGGGAAATAACTGCCACAATTTTAGAAATTTCCTGGGAAGCTTCGGCTAATCGTTTTACCTTACGGGCTGTTTCCGACACTGTTTCTCGAATTTGGAGAATACCGCCCACCGTTCTTTCTACCGCTTCTCCCCCTTTCAGTGCCGTCACCGAGGAAGTATGGGCGACTTCTTCCGCTTCGTGGGCGTTTTCTGCCACCCGTTGAATGGATTCCGTCATTAACTGGACAGAATTGAGGGTAACGGCCAACTCCTCCGCCATCCGTAACGCATCACTGGAATTATTCCGAGCAAATGCCTCACTATCGGTGGAATTTTTATTAACCTGTTTGGCCGCTCTTTTTACCTGTTGGACAATTTCACAGAGATTTTGAATAGTCAGGTTAAAGGCATCTGCCACTGCCCCCAATTCATCGGCCGTTACTTCCGCCTGTACCGTCAAATCTCCCCTAGACGCACCTTCCACGTCATCCAGTAGGCGAATAACCTGACGTTGTAATTTTTCCCGCGCCTTTTCCGTTGCAGTGGCCCGTTCCTGAGCTTCCGTTGTCGCCGTTAAAATGACCTGGGAAATGTAGTTAAAGCGTTGGGCTAGTTGCCCCAGTTCATCTTCCGAGAGAACCTTGGCACGCACATTAAAATTTCCCTCGTAGATCGCATCAAATTGATTTTGTAAATCATCAATAGTTCCTTTGATTTGACGAATTAAAAGCTGACTCAATAGCCAAGCTCCCGCCCCTGTGAGCAATCCCGAAGCCAGAGCGATCAGAAAAAAGGGCGGCCCCTCAGCAGTTTTAGCCGCTTGAGACCCAGACGTTTTAGCTTTTGTCTCTGTTTTTTTAGCAGTCGGAGCTTTTGTTGCTGATTTATTGACCGTTGCTGATTTATTGGCCGTTGCGGGGGTCGGTGCGGCTGTTGGCCCTGGTGTCCCCATCACTGCCCCGACGATGAGCATGGCGAGAGTAGAACTCACTCCTGTGGCGATCGCGAGGTAAATTTGTTTGCGTTTGAGAGGAGCATTACTAAACCATCCCATCCAACCAGGATCAACTTCCACTGTGGGTTTGACAAAACGACTCGATCCCCCCGTTAAATCTCCTGCGATCGTTTCCTCTGGTTTAAGCCAGGTTCTCATGCCAGGAGGGGTTCCCGTCGCCACCGTAGGAATCGATTCCCCCCCATAGTCATCTTCGCCTCCCAGGGAAGGATGGGCAGAAAAACCCACATTTCCCTGGGTAAACATCGTCGAGTCGGGCAATTCGGGAGCTATATCCGTTAGGTCAAATTCTGCCAAATTATCTAAGTTATCAGAAAAATCAGGATTTTGCCCTTCTGCATAGGAACGAAGGGGAGAGGCCTGCACCGTAGGAACATTATCCAGAGAATCTAAGCCATTATTTTCCGAATCTCCTTGCCAGGGTTGGTAGGTAGGAACATTTTCCGAATTTGCTCTACCCGAAGAATGGGCTTGGTCTGTAAAACTTTCAAAATCAAAGGATTGGCCCGCTAGATCGGGGGGAACCATAAAGGTCGATTCTCCACCGACTTCTGGCAGAAGAGTTTTTTCATCGTCATCATTTTCTTCATTGGCATTCTCAGTAAAGGAATCTGCGTTCCAGTCAATTAAACCCGACGCTCCATCGAAGGCAAAGGGATTAGAGGAAAAGGCATCAACGGGATCATTGGCTGCCATGTTACCCGTATTCATTGCCCTGCCAAAGGGATTGGTTGAGGGTGCGGCTTGCCCCAAGGTCGGTTCTCCCAAATCGGCATCATTGAAAACCGCACTATCCCAATCGAGTCCATCAAAATCGTTGTCCCAATCCCCCGAATGTTCTGCCTCGTTCCATTCAGGAAAATCTGTTTCCTTAGAGGAAAAATTATCACTCTGTCTAACGGATGGGGTTTGGCTTTGACTTGAAAAACCTGAATTGCTCGGAGTTGCGGCTCCCTGGGTGAGAAAAGCGGAATTTGCTCCCCGCTTAATTCCACGAATTTGTTCTAGGGCTTGATCGGCACAATCTAGTAAATCCTGGCGATCGGTCAATTTAAGAACGTTTTCGTATTTCTGTTGGGCCTGGTCATACTGTTCTAAACCAACGTAGATATGACCCTGAAGGAGTAAAACATTAGGATCTTCGGGAAAAGCATTCGCCATTTCTTCAATATGAGCCGCCGCTTCATCGTAACTTCCTTGACCATAAGCTACATAGGCTTGTCCATATAGTTGAGCGTAATCTTGACCTGATGTCATTTGCCTATCTCCTATCGGTAATCAGTAGTCGGTTAATCAGTTAATTTAGGGTATTTAAGGGAATAAAAATAAAATAAAAATAATCAAGGCTTAGTAAAGCACAATAATTAGGCAGATTAGTGATTACTAAAATCAAAATAGTATAAAAGCAGTCTATAACGTGAGGGTTTCTAGCGTTAGGTCGCCCATCGTGCCGATCTGAGGATGGCAATATGATCTAGTAGGCGTAGCATTTGGGGAGATTCGTTTCCAGAAACCCACTCTCCTTGCACGTAGGGAGCAATGTGATCGGGGACACTAGTGGCAGTTTGTAGGTTTTCGATGTTGAGCCATTCCATTTCTCCTAAAGATTCAATGGCCAATCCCAGAAGGGTATCTTGATCCTCGACGGCGATCACGGGAATTTCTACCCGATCAGTATTGAGCGTCGTTGGATCTCCTAAAAATTGCCCCAAATCTGCTACCCAAATTACCTGACCCCTCAAGTTGATGGTTCCCAGCAGTAGGGGGGACGCATTGGGAATGGGGGTAATGCGATCGGGGGGTTGCTGCATCACTTCCCGAATGGCGATCGCGGGGAGGGCAAATTCTTCGTTCGACGGTAGAAAAAAACGCAGATGAAGTTCTCCCTCCAACGCCTGTATTGTTTGGAACTCTGAGTTAAGATCTTCTGGATTTGTGTCAACTAAAAATTCCGAATTAGCAACCATTGAGTTGTTTCCTTGCGTAATACTGGGTTTTAGACGGGTGGCTTAGGGTCGTAGAAGTTGCTTAATCGTACCGACCAATTCAACAGGCTGAAAAGGCTTGGCAATATAGGCATCGGCTCCTTGGCGCATCCCCCAGTAGCGATCAAATTCTTCTCCTTTAGAAGAACACATCACCACAGGGACATTTTTGGTTCCGGGGTTAGATTTAATCCAACGACAAACCTCATAACCGTTCATTCGAGGCATAACGATATCTAACACCACCAGATCGGGGTTAAAGGTTTTTAGCTGTTCTAGGGCTTCCACACCGTCGCAAGCTATAGTCACCTTCCAACCATTATCTTTGAGAATGCCAGAGATCATCTCTCGCTGAACGGGGCTATCTTCAACAAGCAACACTTCGCTCATAAATATCCTATCGGCAGGGTTCGCTGGGAATTCAGAGTTTCGCGCGAACAGATTAACGCTCTCTCTCCTTCCTATGATAGTAGTTAAAATACCATTGAATTCTCCCCCTTGAAAGGTTTTCACTATTTAATATGCCCAAATTTCAAAAAAACGATGCAACTTAGGAAATATAAATATTTTTTAAGGAAGAATTTTTACTTTTTGAATTCAGGACAAAGCCAGATATTTTTCCAATAAGAGTAATAATTCGCCTTCTCCGAAAGGTTTGGTTAAATAATCTGTCGCTCCCGCCATGCGAGCGCGGACTCTATCCATGAAAGATTCTTTACCCGTCAGCATAATAATGGGTGTTTGGCGAAAGGCGGTGGAGTGTCTGAGCATGGCACAAATTTCGTAACCATCGAGTTGCGGCATGGTGATATCACACAAAATCAGATCGGGCGGACACTGGAATAATTGGGAAAAGGTTTCGAGGGGATTGGTGATCAGTCGGATCTGATACCCCTGCCGACTGACCATCAATTCCACCTGTTTACCGACGGTCAGATCGTCATCAATACAAGCAACATAGGGAAGGCGCACGGAGGGGAAAGTATCCCAGGGAGAAGGCAGTTTGGGCTGGTAGGCGATCGCAGGGATAGGGTTTTTCACCTGCAATAATCCCTGTTCGATGTAGGGATAGAGACCCCGTGCAACGGTGGGGAGATCTCGATGTAAATAACGAGCGAGTTGGCGGAGGGAGGTTTTGCCATTGGCCCAAAAGACTAACCGTTGATAGAGGTTTTCCGATAAAGTAGATTGTAATTTTTCGTCATCGGTGATCACCATCACCTGATCGGGAGATTGAATATGGGGATGAAACTGTTTCCACTCCTGAACCTGTTTGGTGATTTGGGTAATTAAGGGCCCCATTTCAAAGGAGATCATGGGGGGATCTAGGGCATTTCCTAACTCAAAAGTAAAGGTTCCCTGACGTAAATTTAATAATTCAAACAACGTTTCCTGCACCATGCAGCTAATAATGTTTCTTGCTTGAGAGGGATTCAGAATATTTTTTTCTAACAATAGCCAAAGATAGGCGTATTCAGGATTATTGTTGGTCGCGATCGCCGAATCATTAAAATACTTCAACTGGTCAACCACGTCATAGCGTCGGAGATAATCCCGTAGTCGTTTCATTTGTCCATAGTTATGATCTGCCGCATAGACCACCCTACCACTTACAAAAAAAACAAACCAACCCCTAGAGTCCTCTTGTCGCGATCGCTGTCCATCTCCCTGACCGACCCAACTCTCCTGGAAAGAAACCTCTTTTCGCCCCTTATTAGCACTACCAAAGGTCTCAATAAAAAGTTCTCCCGTCCTCTGACCCAGCTCAATTAATTGCAGAATACTGCGGAGATCGATTTCATTTAAGCTTCCCTGCATAACTTTGACAGCAAATGCCTCATAATATTTTTAAATAATGCCCCATACTCCAGTTTACTTGACGAATCCAGAGATAATTGCTTAAGACCCATAAAAAAAGATTCGTTCCTTTGAACTGATAAAAAACTGATAAAAAATAAAGAATCTGCATAACCCAAATTTTTGGGTTATGTTTAATACTAAAAGACTATTACATCGGTAGCCCTGACTCCATTAACAGGATTGCAACTCGTGCTCTATCTAGCGGAAGTTAAAAAGCAAACTCGAACTTTTCTAGGATCTCTCAGAACAGATCTTAGACTTTTAGCCTGTCAACACAGCGATCAGACCTGGAGTGCCATTCCCAACGAAGAAGTCCTGACCACAGAAGAATTGGACATCACAGGAGAAGGGACTTTGTGGGTGCTTCAGCTGACCAATAATCGCCAATTTCAGGGAAAACCCGACCTCGCGGCCCCCGAACTGGTACGCCAACTGCAAAAATTATCTCGCTTATCAGAAAAATTTAAAGAGCAACAGGTTGAAATTGAGCAGTGGAAAGAATCCTTAACCTACCAAAGCCAAGAACTCGCCCGTCGTGAAGCAGAAATTGATGCAAGAGAAAGCGATATCGAAGATAAATCCCTAGAACTCGCCCAGGTCAATCGTCAGCAACAGGAAGTTAACCTGGCCTGGGAACGCCTAGAGACAGAACGGCAGCAATTACTCGCCCTACAGGAACGTTTTGGCAATATTCTAGATCTTTCCCCCGAACAAACCCATCAACTCCAGCTCCTAATCAACCGCTTTGCTATCCATCCCGACAGAATAAACGCCCTGTTACCTGTCTTGCAAACAATGGCTGAATCTGCCCAACACCAACAAGATATTTTCAATCGTTATTGGCAGGATCTAGAAAAAAATAAAACCAAAGCAGGGCAAATCCATCAAGAGATTCAGCAAAAAGGCGAAATTTTAGATCTACGAAGACAAGAGCTAGAATCAGTCCGTTCTTCCCTAGAAAGTGCCAAAATTCAGTTTGCTGTCGAAAAAAATGTTTTATCCAATAAACAAGAGTTCCTGGGTCGTCTGAATAGTGAAATAGCAAGTAAGGGAGAGCTACAAAAAACACTCTATCGCCTGGCGACTGGTTCGGCAGAAACCGCTAACGAATCCAAAATTGATCCTGCCGCCCTGGAGGTCATGCCCCTCAATGAACTAGAAGAAACCATTAAACATTTACAGTCCGATTTGGAACGGCTCGTGCGTTTTGTGAATGATCAAGAGGAAGAACTCACCCTCCAATGTCAATCCGTGGAAGAGTTGCAAGCAAAATTATCCCAGGTTAGCGAATTTGACAGAATTGCAATTGAGGAGGAGTTAGGGGAAGAACAAGAGCGTAAACGAATGCTTGATGAAACTTTAGTGGGTCAACGTCGTAATCTGAAAGAAAGACAAACGATATTAGTCCAACATCTCCAAATTCTTCGCCGCCGCCAAGGAATTATTGACCTAGAAGCCAATTACCCTGCCATCGATCTCGATCCGGTTATTGAGCAACTAGACTCCTTACAACATGAAACCCAAGCAGAAAAGCTGAAACTGGAAACCGATATCCACAATCTTCAGGAAAATCTCCAGCAGATCCAAGACATGATCGATCAGTTGGATCGGGAGCAACAGGCTAAATCCAAAGATATTCAACAGGAAGAGAATGCTTGGAGGCAGTTACAACAGGATGTGATGCAAATCGAGACAAAAATTAGAATCTATGAGACCGCATTGCAACCTCTGCAAAATCAACTGGATGTGATTCGTCCTCAGACCGCAGAATTATGCGAATGGTTTGCTTCTTAAAAAAAATATTTGACTTGGTTGTTAAGTATGTTAGGATAAGAAGCTGTGGTGTAAATGGGTCGATGCCCGAGTGGTTAATGGGGGTGGACTGTAAATCCACTGGCTATGCCTACGCTGGTTCAAATCCAGCTCGGCCCACCACATTTTTTGAAGTTTGCCCGTGTGGCTCAGTGGTAGAGCACACCCTTGGTAAGGGTGAGGTCACGAGTTCAATCCTCGTCACGGGCTTATGTTGAGAAATTCTCATTGTAAGTTTTTTCTGTTTTTATAATCGGATAAATTTCTAGGCGATCGCGTTCCTTGAGAAATAGAAAAATTAGCAATTTGTATTTATTAATCTGCAAAAAAATAGATTAGAACCCTACCATCGTAAGTTTCTAATCCTATTTCAATGAAATAATCAAAATCTGTTGAGATATACTGAATTTCTATTTTTCTATTAGTTGTTTATCATTAGATGCTGTACTGGTTGTCGTCACAATTTGATTGGTCGGCTGATATTCTGTGACTAATTCCTTGAGACTATTGATTAATTCAGGATAATTACCCGTTTGGGTCTGGAATAAAAGTTTTTCGAGTTTGCCTTCTAAAATATCCCAGCTTAATTTATGCTCTTTGGCAGAAAAAACACGGGGATGTTTTGTTGCTTCTGCTTTGCTTTGATCGATCAGCAATTCTTCATAGAGTTTCTCCCCTGGTCTTAGTCCTGTTACTTGAATTTCGATATCTTTCCCTGGTTCTAAACCACTTAGACGAATCATTTGTAGAGCCAGATCATAGATGCGAATAGGCTCTCCCATTTCCAGCAAAAAGACTTCTCCTCCTGTGGACATTGCCCCTGCTTGGATAACGAGGCGTACCGCCTCTGGAATAGACATAAAATAGCGGGTTATATCCTTATGGGTAACGGTGATCGGTAAACCATTGGCAATCTGTTTGCGAAAACGGGGGACAACAGAGCCGCTACTATCGAGGACATTTCCGAAACGGACACAGGTAAAACAGGTGGAATGCTTTAAGTCCGCTAGGGATTGGACGACTAATTCAGCGACTCGTTTGCTTGCTCCCATTACATTGGTGGGACGAACGGCTTTATCCGTAGAAATTAGAACAAAGTTAGATACGTTACAGGCGATCGCGGCTTGGGCAACACTTAAAGTCCCTTGAACATTGTTATAAATACCTAAAGCAGGGTTTCCTTCCACAATGGGAACATGCTTGTAGGCGGCTGCATGATAAATAGTATCGACCTGATGTTTTCTTAATACATTCTGAAATGGTAATTGTTCAGTGACATTCCCTAAATAGGCTCCTCGTTGAAGATGGGGATAGGCCTCGGCTAATTCTAGATCAATACTGTAGAGTGCAAATTCACTCATCTCGTACATTACCAAACATTTAGGGTCTAATTGGGCAATTTGGCGACACAATTCAGAACCAATCGATCCGCCTGCTCCTGTGACTAAGACCGATTTTCCCGTTATGTTAACGCTGAGTAATTCGGGATAGGGCATGACTTCTTCTCGCCCCAGTAATTCCGTCACATCAATATTTCTTAACGTTCCCAGGGAAACTTCTCCTGAGACTAATTTCGCCATCGGTGGAACCGCTTTAACAGTGATGTTCAAGGCCTCAACACTCTGAACAATCTCACGTTTACGGTTTTTGCTGATTTCATAGATAGCCAGTATGACGAGATCGAAGGGTTGTTTTCTGTAGAGAGTAGTGATATTTTCAGGAGAATATACTGTGACTCCTTGAATCACCTGTCGATGTAATTCGGGATTGTCGTCAAGAAAACCCACGACTTCATAGGACGGTTCATCCAGAAAAGCACGGGCTAATTGGGAACCTGATGCGCCTGCTCCATAGATGACCACCCTTTGTCTAGACTGGGATTTGCCGACGCGATTGTCCAATTCCCGAAACAGTTGACGAATCAAAATTCGCACGCTGACAATCAAAACCAAGGTTAATAAGGCATCGATCCCGACGACCGCGCGGGGGAGGGGCCAGGAGCCTTGAATATACCCTAGAATAATCAAGATTGCGGAACTGAGCAATACCGATTGAGTAGCCGTTACCAGAAATTCAGTCCCTGTGTAGCGCAAAATAGGACTATACATTCCTTTTAACTTGAACACAACCAGCTTAACACCGATTAAAAAGGCGATCGCCCAAAAATGTTGTTGGATATTGTCCAAGACTGAAGTGGAGGAATCTCGCAAAACGAAGGCTCCTACAATGGCCACGACGCAAATGCCAGCATCAGTAATCAATAAAAGCTTTCGCTTATAGGTACGAGCTAAGGATTGATAGAATTTGTAAAGGCGGTTAGCGATGCGTGTTTTCATTGATTTCTCAGATAAATGATTTGAACTTACTGTTGGATTGAGATTAATCAATCTTTAAATTTGAATCTAATCAATCTTCATTTCATAAATGCCCACTATTATGCACGAAAAAAAAACAAAAGGCGATCCTTAATTAAAAAAAAGTCTTGGTTACGCAAAAATACTTAGTTAATTAATCTTTCCTAAAAAAATTAAGTGAATATACTGAGGTAGACTTTACGGCTTTTGGTGTAGGGAATGTTGATTAGTTTGGCACAAAAATTAATAAATAGTGATCGTTTGGTTAACACGCAAGTTTTTCAACCGTTTTTGTCTGCCCACCAGAGAATGAATTAATGTCGGCGATCGCGACTGAAAGCGGGAAATTTGCGGATCAAGCCTGAAATCGCCATTGAAGGTGACATCGTTAGAATTAAAGCATTGTGATTTAATCTAGAGGATATGATCCCAATCTAGATTCAGAGAAACCAGTAATAAATTTATGAGCCAAGTTAAACAAATTATCGGTCGTGCCATTCCCCTAAGCGGTAACGATATTGACACCGATCGCATTATTCCCGCCCGCTTTTTACGAGCCGTCACCTTTGACGGACTAGGAGAAAAAGTTTTTGCTGATGATCGCATTCAACTTCAAGGCCAACACGCCTTTGATTTACCCCAATATCAAGGAGCCAAAATTTTAGTCGTCAATGGCAACTTTGGTTGTGGTTCCAGTCGTGAACACGCCCCCCAAGCCATCATTAAATGGGGCATTCAGGCGATCGTGGGAGAAAGTTTTGCCGAAATATTCTTTGGAAATTGTATCGCCAATGGCATTCCCTGTCTAACGGCGAACAAAGACGATGTTAAAAAACTTCAAGCACTGTTAGAAAAAGATCCCCAAGCCGTCATTACCGTTGATCTAGAAACCATGACAATCCGCGCTCAAGACTCTGAAATCTCTGTTCACATAAATGAAGGAGCCAGAAAAATGCTAATATCAGGAACCTGGGACAGTTGCGGACAACTAGTTCAAAACATTGACAACGTTCACACTACTGCCCAGCAATTACCCTATCTACACTGGAATTTTGAATCCCCTCAACCGCTTACAAGCGGAATTACTTAGAGGCATATTTTTATCTGGCCAACTCTAAGCGAGACCTATGGATATTGAGCAACTGATCTGGCAATATGGTCAAGGATCAAGGGATTTTAGTCGATTAGATTTGCAACACGCCGATATTATACAGGTCGATTTGAGTGAAATTAATCTGAGTCGAGCTGATTTAAATGGGGCTAACTTGAGTGGAAGCAATTTGAGTTATGCCAATCTTAATCGAACGGATTTGAACTACGCTCGACTGATTACCTCAAAATTAATGAATGCCGATTTATCGGGAGCCGATCTCAGTTATGCCGATCTCAGTTGGGGGGATTTAACCTCAGCGACCCTGGTGGGGGCAAATCTAACCCGTGCTAACCTCAAGCAAGCCCGTCTAATCCATGCCGAATTGAGAGGAGCAGTGCTGTGTGAAGCTAACCTCCTGGGAGCCGATTTAACAGGGGCAAATCTGAACCGAGTAGATCTCAGTGGAGCTGATCTCAGTGGGCTTGATTTAACAGGAGCGGATTTGAGTCGCGCTGATCTAACAGGGGCTGATCTACGGGGAGCAAACTTAGAAAATTGCAATCTCTATAAGGCGGATCTCAGTTTGAGTCAACTGCGTAATGCCAATTTCAAAGGAGCTTTTTTACAGCAGGCTAATTTTAGTCGGGCAAATTTAAAAGGTGTGAATTTAGCCAGAGCCATCTTGCGAGAAGACAATTTGGGGGTCAGAAATTTGTCGGATCTGGGACGAAGGGGGACAAATTTACCTGAATTGATTGATTTAAGCGGGGCAATTCTAAAAGGAACGAAACTCCAAGGAGCATTGCTCCAGAATACAACCTTAGATTACGCGCTGTTGCATCGAGCCTTGTTAGTGAGTGTGAACTTACAAGTTTCTAATTTGATGGATGCTTCCTTGCGAGGAGCGGATTTAAGGAATGCTAATTTTGAGAAAAGTAATATCAGTAATATTAATTTAACCGAAACGATTATGCCCGATGGCAGTGTTCACCACTAAGCTCGTTTCTTTTAGTGAATCGATTCTTTCAGTATCACTTGGGTTATTTCTCGGAGAGAAAATATCATTGCCAATCCGCCTTAATTTCCTGCTTAAAGATAGATTTTTCTGGGTTAGAAGTTATTTTGGGAAAAGGGACTTTATAATCTAATAATAGAAACAATCCTTCATCAGTGAAGTGCAACATTGATTATGACTACCCAATCCGAACGAGCAGACCGAATCATCATTTTTGACACCACGCTACGAGATGGGGAACAATCCCCTGGTGCAACCCTGACGGTTGAAGAAAAACTGACGATCGCCCGCGCCCTCGCCCGACTGGGAGTAGATGTCATTGAAGCGGGGTTTCCCTACGCCAGCCCTGGAGATTTTGAAGCGGTTCAGAAAATTGCCCAAACAGTAGGAATAGAAAATGGCCCCACAATTTGCGGTTTGGCCAGAGCCACCAAGAATGATATTAAAACCGCCGCCGAAGCCCTCAAACCTGCGGTTAATAATCGAATTCACACGTTTTTAGCAACTTCCGACATTCATTTAGCCTACAAATTAAAGAAAACCCGTCAGGAAGTTTTGGATATTGTGCCTGAAATGGTCGCCTATGCCAAATCTTTTGTCAATGATGTGGAATTCTCTCCTGAAGATGCAGGGCGCAGTGATCCTGAGTTTTTGTATCAAGTCCTAGAACGGGCGATCGCCGCAGGAGCCACGACGGTGAATATTCCAGACACAGTGGGTTATACAACTCCTGGGGAATTTGGCGCATTAATTCGGGGAATTAAGGAAAATGTACCGAATATAGACCAAGCAATTATTTCCGTACATGGTCACGATGATTTAGGGTTAGCCGTTGCGAACTTCCTAGAAGCCGTCAAAAATGGAGCGCGTCAACTGGAATGCACCATTAATGGCATCGGAGAACGGGCGGGCAATGCGGCGTTAGAGGAATTAGTAATGGCTCTCCATGTGCGCCGTGCCTATTTCAATCCCTTCTTAGGGCGACCAGCAGACTCTACCGAACCCTTGACGAATATCGACACGAAACAGATTTACTATACCTCTCGTTTGGTTTCGGATTTAACGGGCATGGTGGTGCAACCCAATAAGGCGATCGTCGGGGCGAATGCGTTTTCCCATGAGTCAGGTATTCACCAGGACGGCGTTCTCAAAAATAAATTGACCTACGAAATCATGGATGCCGAATCCATTGGTCTAACCCATAATCAGATTGTTTTGGGTAAACTTTCGGGACGGAATGCTTTTCGGACTCGTTTAATTGAATTGGGTTTTGAGTTAAATGATACGGAACTCAATAATGCTTTCTTGCGCTTTAAGGAAGTCGCCGACAAACGCAAGGAAATTACGGATTGGGATTTAGAAGCGATCGTCAATGACGAAATTCGCCAAGCTCCTGAGCTATTCCGCCTAGAGTTTGTGCAGGTTTCCTGTGGCGATCATTCCTGTCCAACGGCAACGGTGAATATTCGGACTCCCGATGGTCAAGAATTGATTGATGCAGCGATTGGGACTGGCCCTGTGGATGCGGTTTATAAAGCCATTAATCGAGTGGTGAATATTCCTAATGAGTTGATTGAATTCTCGGTTAAATCCGTCACAGAGGGCATTGACGCAATGGGGAAAGTGACCATTCGCCTACGCTATGAAGGCAAGGTTTATGCGGGATATTCAGCCAATACGGATATTATCGTTGCTTCGGCTCGTGCCTATCTCGGTGCTTTGAATCGTCTTTATGCGGCCTTAGAACATAAAAAACAATCCTCCTTAAAAGAGACCAATCCCCAAACTCAAGCAGATCCTTTGGCGATCGCGTAGCGGTATCGGGCGATCGCGGCTTCTTGAGAATTCATAGAAAAAATCTAGCTTTCGGCAGGGTCAAAAGTGAACAAGCCTATTTATTGAAAAACTTTGGGAAAAGTCATTTTTAATCACTGCCGATTTTCTAGCTTTGAAAATACAGGTTTGACAAGTTTTTCCAACTTTTTCCAGTTATTCTTCGGCATTAAATCTGACACATTTCTAAACGGGAAACCAAAACCGCAAACCAGCCCGTAAAGCCCCAAATTTGCAGTCCCAACATCGGTAAATGCCCTTCAGTGGCCCACAGGGAAAAATTCAGGTCTTTGTAGGACAACATTTTATTATTTTGTCGCCAACCGATGCGATCGCAGTAAAGTTTCCAGGTATCAACGTTATGCTCTGAGGTTCCCCCCACAGATTTATAAATCCGCCGTTGCACACTAAACCCAAAACGACCATTACTCCCCTGTTGCCAGAGGTGATCAATTGTCCGTAAATCTTCACAGGGTAAATTATCCACATGAATTTGATCTAACCAACCCGCCTTTTCTCGATTGGCTAATTTCAGCAACATTCGAGCGGTTTCCTGATCGGCTTCCTTAAATTTGGCCTGACTGAGTAATTCCTGAAGAGGAACATAGTCAACTCCCGCAATAGAAATCAGAGAAATTGATTGAATGGGTTGAACCGTCGGGGCGGAAGTATCGATGGGAGGAGCGACGTTTTGGGGAACACTACGAGAGGACGTTGGGGAAGTATTTCGGGCAGAACGAGAAGAAATCGGATTCAGGGGCGGAATTGGGGGATTAAAAGCAGGGGATTGGGGATTTTTAGGGCGAAACTGATGGGGAACGGTAGGCCCCTTCAATAATTCTAGCCAAGCGGAAATAGAGGGAGAACGGTTTTCAGGATTGAGTTCCATACCTTTGAGAATCGCTAAATTAATGCGATCGCTGATATTCGGATTGTGTTGCTGAGGCGGGATCAAATTAGCCCCTTGACGACGAAAAGGAGCAGGAAAGGGTAATTGTAGGGTTAAAACATAGTAAAAGGTGGCTGCTAGGGCATAAACGTCCGTATAGGCTCCCCGTTTAGCAGTTTTTTCGTATTGTTCTATCGGGGCAAAGGATTCAGTACGGGAATTGGTATGGGTTTGAATCTCATCCTGAACAAATTCCCTCGCCAACCCAAAATCAATGAGAATTGCTTCCATTGTCTGCTTCCGTAGCATGATATTGGCGGGTTTGACATCTCGATGCAAAAATTTTTGTTGATGCACATAATCCAACGCCGAGCCGATTTGTTGGATATAACGCAACGCTTCTGCTTCCTGGAGTCCTCCTTTGGCGACGGCATATTGTCGCAAGTCTCCCCCCGCCACGCACTCCATCACCATGCACCAAAGCGCACCCTCCTGACAGATATTATCGACACGGATCACGTGGGGATGGCTACATTTCGCGAGCCGAAACGCTTCCTGGACAAACCGCTCCTGATGTTTACTAAAATCAGAACGGGTTTGCATCAGGGCATTCAAGGTTTTAATGGCGACCCAATCCCCGGTCGGATTTTCCTGGGCGCGATAGGTCACTCCCGAACCACCGTAGCCCAGAATTTTCGCAATTGTATATCTGCCCTCTTGTATTGTTGTTCCAGGTTGCCAATGACTCATGGCGATGTGTGCATAAAGGCTTTACATTCTACCAATTATTCTACTTTATTGGCATTGGCTTCTTTGAGCCTAATCAGAAAATCGTTAGGAAAAGGCGATCGCGAAATTAGAAAATAGCGATGCCCAGGCAGGAGCCAAACATTTACAGGTTTTAGCGGAAATTATGCGCTTACGTCGAGCTTGTTGTAATCCCAGTTTGATTATGCCCGATAGTCCCGTTAAAAGTTCTAAATTAGAAGCCTTTGGGGAAATTTTACAAGAATTATTAGAAAACCGTCACAAAGCTCTGGTATTTAGTCAATTTGTGGATCACCTGACGATTATCCGCAACTATCTAGATGAACAAAAAATCAACTACCAATATCTCGACGGTAGCACCCCGATCAAGGAACGTAAAAAACGGGTAGATGCTTTCCAAAATGGGGAAGGGGATGTCTTTTTAATCAGTCTGAAAGCAGGGGGAACGGGTTTAAATCTCACTGCCGCCGACTATGTGATTCACATGGATCCCTGGTGGAATCCTGCCGTAGAGGATCAAGCCAGCGATCGCGCCCATCGTATTGGCCAAAAGCGTCCTGTAACAATTTATCGATTGGTTGCCCAACATACGATCGAGGAAAAGATTGTGGATTTACACCATCAAAAACGCGATCTGGCGGATAGTTTGTTGGAAGGGACGGATATGAGTGGTAAGGTTTCGACGGATCAATTGTTGCAATTGATTAGTGGAAATTAGCCATTAATTGATACAATTTAACCTATGACATCTCAACCTTCTCGACAAGAAGTTCTTCGTTGGAAACGTTTCGTTTTCAATGAGCAAGTTTATGATTTATCTCATCTTGATGCCCATTGGGTAGAATATCAAGATAACAGAGAGGGACGTGAAGCAAATTCCTATAAATTTAAAGTGACCTATGGCTCACACTGTTTCACCAAGGAAGATCCTAACCTGTCCGAAGCCGAATCTTCTTTATGGATTTACAAAGCTCCCAAAGAAGACAGACACTTCAATATTGCCAGATATAATCTTTCTAAACAGTTGCCGAGTATTATTCGCTCATTGGGTGAGACAGACACTTTAGTATTTTTTGCAGGTTACGGCAATTTTGCAACAGTTAAAGTGATAGATTTTGAAGGGGTTAAAACTGATTATTTTGTTGTTTTTAGGGTTTTTAGGGAAAATAGAGCTTTCAGACTTCATGTAGAAAGTGCCTATCCCAGGGAGAGGGGCAAGGTAAAGAAAGTAAGTTTTTTTGCGATCGCTTCTAATTTGTTAAAGGGTAAAGATCTACCTAAACCCCGAAAATAACGAAGACTCCTTAAGGAGCCTCCGCCAAAAAATAAATTTTTGGTATTCAGAACGTCTTTACCGGGCTTGCCACGACCCCAAAGGGGTAACGGGATGTCATGGTTGACACATAATATGCCCACTCATGTCTGCTGCATCCAAGGTTTTTAGTTACACTATTATTGTACAACGAAAATCTCGATCAAGCTAAGTTGTTAACAAAACTTTTTTCAGTAGGATTAGATTCTTAATATTGATTTGATCAACTTGTTCTGATTCATTAGACTCACCCTCTAATTGTGATAATTGAGAAATTTACAAAAAGAGGGTTTTTCTGAAAAGATAACTTTAGATTATTCCTCAAATTTCCTTGTTTTTGAATTTTCTTGAATATTTTCGGAAAATTTTTACCTCAATTATTCTTAGACATTGATTCTTTATTTTTTTCTAGATATGTCTTAAGTTCTGGAAAGTCTTTCTCATATTTGCTTCCAGCTATTAATGGAAATGATGGATTTTTTTCATAATCGTGATTTTTTTATCCCAAAATCTATAAACCTGATCTCTGAATTCATCAGTATTTTTTTGAAATTTATCTTCAAAATATCCTGAATCAAAACTTTTTAAAATATCAAATGATTGACAAATGACTGCACTTATGTGAATTCTTACATCATCTACACGATTATTTAATTTATTCAGTTTATTTTCTGTTGAAGTATTGTGATACAAATCACGAAAATCGTTTTGTAAATCGGCAAAGGTTAAGTTAAAAGAATAATTTCCTAGATCAAATAAGTATCTTGTTAATATCTCAAAATTGTCTATTTTTTGTTCTGCCAAATAATCATTA
>QBMS01000081.1 GCA_003249095.1 Snowella sp. | reverse complement strand
ATTCGCAGGAGGAGGCATAAATTGTGTCCCATCAACGACACTTTCATTCGAGACAGAATTATTTCCCATAATTCCAGGCGAAGGAGGCATGGGCAATGGGGGTAGGGGAGGCGCAGAAGGACGAGGCGTTTGTGTCATCAGTTTTTACCTATCAAAATCTTTAACACTCTAAAAAAGGAAGAATTTTTCCCCTTTAAAGATTAATTTACTTCTATACACCGTAACATTCCCAAAAATTCAAATTAATTAACAGTCAATTTTTCAACCCAATCCTCTTGAGCGTGACTTTGCTTCTTCCTGAGAAACATTATTTGAAATGTAAAGAAATATAACGCTTTCTTGAAACTGCTCATTTCTTAACAATCCTAAAAAATCAAAGAGTCAGCCAAGATCGA
Organism: Snowella sp.; assembly: GCA_003249095.1. Lineage (GTDB taxonomy): Bacteria > Cyanobacteriota > Cyanobacteriia > Cyanobacteriales > Microcystaceae > Snowella. The sequence goes on along the minus strand of QBMS01000081.1, from coordinate 18,428 downwards.
TGAGGGATCAACTTATATAAACACAGTTTGGACAAAAACGTTTGACAAACGAAGCTTTTCTGCTCTTGAATCATTGTAATTGAGGTTGGCTTTTATGAGTTTCTGCCATCATTTCCCCGTAATTATGTAAACTTATTTTACAACTTCCTCATTTTTGAGTAAATGTCCCTATACTGGAATTCACACCCAAAACGAAAGTCAAGGTCGTGATTGTTGTTGTTGTTTTTATTGGAGAGAACCAAAATGGAAATGTCATCGAGAGGGGGAATAAGCACTTTTTATTCCCTCACCTTAATTAAAAGCTTTTTAGTCTGGAGTTTTACCCTAACGGTTTGTTTTTTAGTCGTTGGTTTTCCCTTAGTGGTCTTAATGGCAACGATTGGAGTTTTAGCCACCGTTATCTTGCAATCGGTACTACCTGTTAGTGCAGTTTTGTTAGTCATCGGTAGCTTAGTGGGAGCCAATATTCTGGCTGTTTTCATAGGAGCTAGTGTTTTAACGATTAAGGGAATTCACCCCCATGAAGTCAGTTGGTTACATTGGCTACAAGGTAACGAAAATCCTTCCCATTCTTCTATTTATGCCTCCTGTCCCCTAACCTGTGGATTGACCCCTTCATAATCAATTTTAAAAATTTTCGATGACGATTTTGGATCAAAATATTAATAATTTAAACATGCTTGGCCCAGTCAAAACTGGGTTTTTTTATGGGAAAAATATTGACAAAGGATTCATTTTTTAGCTATTTATGAAATATGATGATTAAAGTAATTTAAGATTTTGATTCATGATTTATCTTAGCCAAACCGCAGCTAATGAAGTTAAACGGTTGCAAAGGAGCCGAGGACAGGCTAACTCCTATTTTCGTTTGGGAGTTAAGTCGGGTGGATGCGCTGGTTTTTTTTATACTCTAGATTTGACAGAAACCTCTCTTAGCGGCGATCGCGTCATAGAAAGTGAGGATATTAAAATTGTGATAGATGAAGCAAGCCTTCCCTACCTCGAAAATCTCAAACTCGACTACGCAGAAGATTTAATGGGGGGAGGATTTCGATTTAGTAATCCCAATGCGACTAACCCTTGTAGTTGTGGTCTCTCTTTTGTATTTTCTGGTCAAACTTAACAAACAGATCTCCGGCAGGTTAAGGTTTGCATTAAAAAAGTGACCACCGTTGAGATTAAGTGAGATTAGGAATGAAAAATAAATAACCTGTGCTTTTTTCTGTGATCAACAAATTCTACAAAGAACTCTTGTTCTTGATTATTGAGATTATAGGTTCTTATTCCCCCGATTAATCCCCTTTTTTGTAGGGGCTTAACACTGTTAAGCCCTTTTATGCGTCTATCAAGCAATACATTGTCTGTTGACCCTTGAGATTAAGGACATAATGGTATTATGTCCCTACAGAAATCGGCATCCTGAATGCACAACTTACTTAAATCCTTTTTCCTTAAGTGTCTTCAGGCTGTTCGGAGGGAATCACTTCAAGCGGCTTACCTAGACCCAATCGGCTCATCTGCCAGGCGTGTAACGAGCATCTAAAGCCCAGGTCGTCATATCGGGAAATATTTTCGATCATCGACTTAAAATAACCCAGAACGATAAAAATTCCGCCCAGAACAAAAGGTCTTTCTATCATGCGGTATAGTCCGATCGCAAAAATATAAATAGGGTGAGTTCCCATAAAATATTGACCCCTACCCCAACGCAACCGACCCGTCAAAATCCCCTTATAGGAAGACCCCATTTGGCGTTGATGAATAAAGTTTAAATCAGGGTCAATCACACTGAGGGTTCTCCAACCTTGCATTCTCGCTCGATGATAGGCGATACCATCCCAATGCACTTCCCGTACAAAACCCCCGATATCTTCAAAGCATTGACGACGATAAAAGTTAATTTGACCCGCAACCATTTCATCTGATATGCGCTCTTCGATTAACTTACCGTTGAGTTGGAGAAAAGGTTTCCCACTGGCCGCACCGAGATATTTATCCTTGCGAAAAAGACTGATCAGCGTTTCAAAATATTTAGGGCTAAAGGTAATGTCTCCATCCATTTTGCCAATAAAATCGTAATCTTTGGTGTATAACCGCTCATAACCGTAATAAAATGCTTCCACAACCCCTGGCCCCACCAAGCGTTCTCCTCGATTAGGTTTGTTTTCTATGTGAATCCAGGCATATTTTTTTGCCGCTTCTTGCACAATTTCTAGGGTTCCATCCGTCGAACCGTCATTGACGATCAGCCATTCTACTGGTTGAAGCGTTTGACTAACCATCGCATCAACAACTTTGCTAACAAATTCTTTCTCATCGCGAATGGGAGAAATAATAACAATTCGAGGTGGATTTGGGAAAGTCATTAATAATTAAAGGGCGGGATTAATAAGGATTCATTGCTTAAAATACTAGAAAAAGCCTTAAGAAAGGCAAAAAAGAGAGCGTAATTGTGTTGTAGTATTTTTAATAGAAATATCATATCCAGTCGCAATATCAAGAATTATACTCGGTTATAGGATGATCGAGGTTAAAGAACACTGCATGTTGCCATTGGGGGAAAAGAGTAATCGATCCATGCAAATTAATTCTCTAGGACGACATCATGGCGATCGCACCACCAACATAAAATATAAATAGACCAGATTCTCGACCAATAGAGTCCTGGAGATTCCGCCAAAAATGCCTCCCAAAGTGCTTTGACCGCATCTGCGTTGATTCCAATTTTAGCTAGACGAGAACGATCATTAAACGTTTCAGAAATTTCATTTTTTAAACCTTGACGACACCATTGTTCAATCGGCATAACAAATCCTGATTTAGGACGTTCAAATAATTGAGTATTCAGTTGATCGGCCATTAAATTTCGTAAAAAAAATTTTTTCCCCAGGGGATAAAAGCGATTCTTCGTTGTTTGTCCTCTCACTAAATTAACTACATGATGATCAATTAAAGGAAGCCGAATTTCTAACGAATTTGCCATACTAGTTGCATCGGTATCTCTTAATAGTCTTTCTCCCAGAAAAATAGCTAGTTCAAGATCACTAATAGCATTAAGTATCGGCTCATTTTGCAAACTTTCTTTAAATTTTTCTTGGTAAAAATTCGTCAATCCATAGGAAATATTTTGATGATCTTTTTTATCTAATAATTGGCATTGAAAATTCTGAGTAAACAAACTATAAAAAACTTGATAGGTATTAGCGACACCATTCGTAGATAGTAAATCTTCTAATTTTCCCCAACGGGTTTGAGGGGGAAAATCTCTTCCTCTCCCCTGATTCCATTGTGTCACTTGTTTTAAGCATTTATTCCGCAGTGAATGGGGTAATTTACTCCAATAATGACTGATTTTCAATGCCAAAGGAATCTCTTGAAAAGAACGGTAGCCGCCAAAGAGTTCATCGCCCCCCGCTCCTGATAGCACGACTTTAATGCCGATTTCACGGACTGCACGACTGATATAATAGGTATTTAATCCATCAAAACTAGGTTGATCTAAACTCTTCAAGGCATTTTCTAATTGGTTAGAAAATTGAGATTGAGATAATTTTATATTAATATGCTCTGTTCCCAATACGTTGGCAACTTGATGGGCATAAATTGATTCATCGTATTCGACTTCTTCAAAAGATAAATTAAAGGTTTTAATGGTACCGATATCTGCTTGAACCGATAAGGCCGCAACTAAACTAGAGTCAATACCACCAGAGAGAAATACTCCTACGGGAACATCACTCATTAAACGCATCTTTACGGCTTCTTTAAGTTCCTGCTCAAGGGATTCTACAGAAGTATTATTAACTTTGTGTTTAGACATCGACCAATAGGATTCACAACGCTTGATCCCGCCATTTAGATCAATGATCATTTTATAACCCGCAGGCAGGGAAAAAATTTTATCTATAATAGTATTAGGACTAATAACAAACCCATTCCAAAGATAATTTTCTAAGCTTTCTTTATTCAATTTTCGATCAATTAAGTTACTCGCTAATAACGCTTTAACCTCTGAAGCAATCAATAAGGTATGACAATCATTTTTCTGTACAGAGGAATAATAAAAGGGTTTAATGCCCAGGCGATCGCGAGCGCAAAAAGCATGATTTTTTTGGGGATTCCAAATAACAAAAGAAAACATTCCTCGTAAATAATCTAAAATACTTTCTCCCCAAACTCGATAACCCAACAAAATAACTTCTGTATCACAGTCAGAATAAAAGTTGATTCCTTTTTTTTCTAATTCCTGTCGTAATTCTCGATGGTTATAAATCTCGCCATTATAGGTAATCACATTACCTGTGATCCCATCTATCATTGGTTGAGAACCCTTGGAACTCAAATCTAGAATCGCTAAACGCCGATGGGCAAGTACAACGCCTTGTCCTTGATCATTAACAGAAGACCAAAAACCACCAGAGTCAGGCCCCCGATGAAACTGGGCATTATTGATTTGCCCTGCTGAATCGATGATTTTGGGGTAAATAGAACCAATGGCTGCCGTAATTCCACACATAAGCTACAATTTTGTATTAAGAATGGCTGTAGGATCTGATTAAGCTGTCACGAATTTAGATTGCATAATGATTTTGCTAAAAATCTTGTTATAAGGGGCTTAAGCCCCTTGCCTGTATGCGTTTTAGATCATGAACAGCTTACAATTCCTATGAATTTCAAGAAGAAGTCTATTAAGGAATTTGTATAACTTTCATCTAATCAGGTAGATAATATCTTGATCGGAAATAATCGAAAAATAATCAATAACATAAACTTGCTCGGAAAATTTTTCCTCAACTACATCTGTTCTGATCACGGAAGTTTTATTGCACTTTTCCAGAGGCTAATCATTCGATCAAGCTTTTGATCTTCTGTGCAAACCCATTTTCTCGAAAATATTCTGTATAAGCTTGTCGTGCATTCGTAATAATCCTAGCAGCTTCATCAGGATTTTCTAAAAAATATTGACATTTTTCTACTAAATTTGAAAAATCCCAATTGACAGAAACGTATGTTTCTCCATCAATGTAAATATTAGGTTCAGTATTGATATGATCCATCGAAGGTTTAACTAGCAAACAATCGTAACATACGGCTTCAAAGTCTCGGAAACAAGCTTCTCCCCAGCCAAAAGGACTAAACACAATGCGACTACTCTTGATTTCTTTGAGATATTGAGAACGCGGAACTAAATCTTGATAAAATCTTCCACTAGCAAGAACTTTATAGTCAGTTTCCAGTGGTTTTAGGGCATTTAAAGCTCTCAAACGATATTGCGTGTACCAATCCACATCTCCGCTATTTCCCAATGAAAGACGACAAAAAATGTCATTACTTTTAGTTTTCTTATCAAACCAAAATAGAGGTCTTTTATGCAATTCAGTTCTAAATTTTTTATTAGTACCTAGATTCCAACCGACACTTATCCGATTAATATAATCTTCGGGGCATTTTGAGCCTACATACCATTGGTTCAAATCAATATTTAGTTTTTTATTTAGAAAATCTGTCATCATTAACCCGCCAATAAAATCCTTTTTATAATTATCTATATCTTTGTAAGGTTGACGTTTCAAAAAGGAATCAACATAAGGTAATAAGTGAAAGAAATTAGAGCTTGTTTGGGAAAAGGGGTCAATAAAAATTATTTTTTTATCATTATTACTTCGTATTTTTTGAAGGATTTTTTCAGCTTTAATTAATGTTTCTTCTCTTAGGCTTTCTCTCCACGATGGCATTAAAAAAATAACATCCGAATCTTGCTGTTCAACAGTTCGGCTAATTTCAGCAAAAGTTTCTATATAAAAATATTTTACACTTAGATTAACTGTTCTTTTTAAAGCCTGAGCATAATAAAAAAAAGGATCTAGCTGTGATCTTGTGATAAAATCATTATTACATCCGACGAAAATTGCTTTTTTCATTAGTTTTTTACTGTCCTGTTTTTGGTGGTGTAAAAAGTTTATCAGAAACAACAACTACAACCTAAAGAATTACATGAAGAGTTTTTTCAAAAATATTAGCGATATACTTTAAATTCAAAGTTTATCGGTTTTGAACATTTTATATATAGAATAAAACAGAGCTAAATTCTTCTTAAGATAGGAATTATCTTTCGAGAAAAATTATTTGAAACTAATTGGATTTTACAAGCTTTATCTTCAGAATTTAAGTTATCATAAGTTGAAAATAAAGTCAATCGCTAATCCCTAAGATGATGTCCCCAAAATTATTTATTTCAAAAATTTCAGAATTATTGGCAAAATAGACTTAGGAACCTTGGATGATAGATAACGCATGGATATTCTTTGTACCCGCCCTGCCTGCGATCGCCTCAATAGCTTTCCCGACCTCGACAATCGCAACACCCTGCAAACGGCTCAACAAAAGTTTTGTACCCGTTGTGGAATGCCGTTGATCCTAGCGGGGCGTTATCTGCCCGTTAAATTGTTGGGACAGGGGGGATTTGGGGCGGCTTTTCTCGCCCTGGATCGTTTTACTCCTACCATGCGTTTTTGTGTGGTTAAACAATTTCAGCCCACAGGAAATCTCAATGCCCAACAATTGGCGATCGCCGAAGGATTATTTGAGCGAGAGGCAACGGTGTTAGAACAATTGGGCAATAAAAATGAGCAAATCCCCGATCTTTATGCTTTTTTCCCCTTAATCGTTGACAATCCCCAAGCGGGCAAGCCCGACCAGTTTTTTTATCTCGTGCAAGAATTTATTAATGGGGAAAATTTAGAAGAAGAACTTGCCCGAACGGGGCCATTTTCAGAAGTCGCCGTGAAAGAAGTGATGGAAGAAATGCTGAAAGTTCTCCAATTTGTCCATAGCAAAGGCTCTATCCATCGGGACATTAAACCGTCCAATATCATGCGAGATCGGGAAGGAAAGTTATATTTGCTCGATTTTGGAGCTGTTAAACAGATCGCGGCGGGAAATGTGCCTGGCGGTGGATCGACGGGGATTTATTCGATGGGATTCGCTCCCCCTGAGCAAATGTCTGGCAATCAAGTTTATCCCGCAACGGATTTATATGCCCTGGGGGTGACTTGTTTATATCTGCTCACAGGAAAATCGGCCCAAGATCTCTATGATCCCTACCACACGACTTGGAATTGGCGCACCTACGTCCCGACAGTCAGCGATCGCTTAGGTCAAGTCCTAGACCGATTACTTTTACCCGCACCTAAAGACCGCTATCAATCGGCGATCGAGGTGTTGGAAGCTTTGAATGCACCCGTTTCTGGCCCTGTTATTCAAACTCAAACGCCCTCAATTTCTCCAACCAAAATTCAACCACAGAGCCAAACTCCCCCCGCTAAGTCTCCTCCTCCTGCGGTAAAACCCGTTAAGCCGTCCCAAACTTCCCCTAAAAATCCCTTTTCGACTCTGGAATTATTAAGCAATGCCGCTTTTCTAGGTTTTGAAGGTAGTTTGATTGGTATTGCGGCAACGAGTTTGTTCCCTGCTACGGGGATCAGTGCAGGAATCACGGGAATGGCGATCGCGGGAATGATGTTTGCCCAAGCTCGGCGAGTCATTGAAAAATGGGATTTCTTGTTGATTGCAGGAATTAGCTTGATTCCTTTCTTTTTTCTGACAATTTTACATAAATCTTCCATTATTGGGCAATTACAACCAGTATTAAGTGCTTCAATTCCAATTTTTCAGAATCCATTTTTTGTCATTCTGGTCATTGCCAGCTTTGTGGGATTGGCCTTAATCGCGATCGTTGCCCTATTTCGTTTGATTTATCAACTCCTGATGAACCTACTCTAAAGTAGATGAGTCTTAAAATTTATAAGATCCCCCCGTCCTACGGACACCCCCCTTATCAAGGGGGGCAGGGGGGATCGAGCGAAAAATAGATTGTCGTTTTAATTGTAACTATCTACTCAAGTAAATAAAAAGTTAACAAAACTTAAAAACTCGGTAAGATAACTTTAATCACTGCTGTTTAGCGACTTCTTGCCCCCTATCCTATGACAATTAATCCCCCCAAACCCTTTGCCCTGGGTTCATCCATTCTATTAATTGCACCATTTTTTCTGTGGGGGACGGCAATGGTTGCCATGAAAGGAGTTCTGCCCCATACGACTCCCTTATTTGTGGCGGGAATTCGCGCTCTGCCTGCGGGAATTTTAGTCTTACTGTTTGCCCATTTTTTAGGGCGATCACGCAGTGCCGCTCCGCGATCGCAACCCACCAGTTTAAAAGCGTGGCTCTGGATCGGTCTTTTTGCGCTGGTTGATGCCGCAATGTTTCAAGGATTTTTGGCCGAAGGTCTGGCGAGAACGGGTGCAGGTTTAGGTTCAGTGATTATTGATTCCCAGCCGCTTGCGGTGGCGTTAATGTCCAGTTGGCTTTTTGGGGAAGTCATTGGCTTTTGGGGATGGCTGGGATTAGGTTTGGGCATTTGTGGCATTAGTTTAATTGGTTTACCCGACGAATGGTTTTTTACTCTTTGGCAGACTCAAACGCTGGCGATCGCCTGGGATTGGCAAGCATTATTGGACAGTGGGGAAGGGTTGATGTTGTTAGCGTCCCTGTCAATGGCAGTCGGGACAATCTTGATCCGTTTCGTCAGTCGCCACGTTGATCCCGTTGTCGCGACAGGTTGGCACTTGATCCTGGGCGGTTTACCCCTATTTATCTTTTCGGGACTCTGGGAAACTCAACAATGGCAAGCTATTACCTTGCAGGATTGGCTAAATCTCTCCTATGCCACTATCTTTGGCAGCGCGATCGCCTATGGCATCTTTTTCTATCTAGCTTCTAAAGGAAATTTAACCAGTTTGAGTTCTTTAACTTTTTTAACCCCCATTTTTGCCCTGAGTTTTGGGAATTTAATTTTAGGGGAAGAGTTGAGTCTTTTACAGTGGAGCGGGGTAAGTCTAACGCTCATCAGTATTTATCTAATTAATCAACGAGAACAAATTGCGAAAAAATTCAAGGAACTCTCTCGCGATCGCCTTGGAGATAAAAAGTTAGAGCAGAATGTTCGGGATTAAAAAAAAGTTAGAAAAACATTAATAACTATACCAGTCTCTAATAGAGGTCTGAGAACTGCTCATGACTGTTTGAGAATCACCATCCTCCTCAAAAAAATCGGAAAACTCAGTTTCTGTTTGTCTTAAATTTTCTCTGTTTTCAGTTCCAGAAAATTGGGACTGTCGATCAATATTTTTGCTTAACTGTCTAATAATCTTCTTAAGAATTTTTGCCAAGTTTTGAGATGTGATTTTTTCTTCGGATAAATTTTGTATTTTGAGAAATCTTTCCAAGTCAAGCAAAGAAGTTTCGTACTCATTGACGATAGAGATAATTTCTTGAGATAAATCATCAAACTTTGATTTTTCATTAATCTCACTTCTTTCTTTCACAAAATCTTTTAAAGACTTGAGAATAGAATTCACCTCAGTAAAAGAATCAATAGTGGAAACCTGTATAGGAGTAGATTTACGAAGAGGATCTCGCATGATTGCCGCAATACTTTGTTTGACAACTAATTGAATTTTATCTCTCATTTCTTCTGCCTTTTGGCGTTGATAAAATTGTCCTTCTTCACTAGAGACGTACAGTGATGGTAAGCGATTTAAGGCATAGGCGGCAACTTCTCCTGGACATAAAACCTGAGATAAATTGAGAGGTAATTTTTTAAATTCTTGAAAGATAGCCTCTTTGACTAAAATTTCCATTAAATTAGCACAGGAAGAAGGGCCTAGACTTTGTTGCGCTAATTCTTCTTCTAATTTTTTAACTTGAGAATTTTCTAACTCACTCTTATCTGCGTGATAAATAGGAGCCAGTTGATCTAAAACTTCTTTAGCAATAACAATATAGGTTTGTTGACGGTTAAGACTTTTGACAAGAGTGTACATCGCCAAAGATAGTTTCCTAACCGTTGAATATTGGTCAATTAATTGGGTGAGTAACTTCTCTAAGGAATCCTGATTAAAAACAGTGGGATCATTTTCCCAATTATTTTTACAAAGACAATAGATAAACTTTCTGATTCTTAGTGATTCTGGATGACTCTCTAGGTTTTTAATAGATTGAGGTAATAGCTCAGTGGATAAATTCATAGGACTTTCAATGATGCTAATATGTGATTAATAAGATCTAGTTTATTCTACTTGTATAGAAAGACAGGAGAATAGCACTGTTCTTAAAATAAACTTAGCAAAGTATCACTGCTTTCAATAGGTGTTCGGTACTCTTTTTTTGAATTCCCTTAAACTAGATTTTGACGACGACTAGCGTTCATTAGGTTAATCTCATTTCGATCCTAGCTTTTTATAAAATTTTCAGAACTAATATTACAAAAACTTTACCAAAAAAAAGGGTTTAAAGCCTCGCCCTTTAGGGCGACTTTGATTGTTCTTGCTTTTAGTCTATAATGGATAGACGCAGGAAAGGTATTCAACCTGTTTAAAAACCTAGCTATCTAAACGATAGATGCACCTTGAAAACTAGAGTTAGAGGGTTCTGTACGGAATTGCTTGTACAGGTAAAAGCACTAAGCTTCAAGTACCAGAAAAACCAATATTGTAGGTTTTAAACTGTATCGTAGGGCATACGAGAACAGGCTTCTGAAATGAAGTAAACGTCTGGGGAGAGATTGCCTCTGGGTTGAGTATCGCAAGGTATTGAATTTAAGCAAACTCGTAGAACCAGAAATTCTAAGGGGTGACTCTAGAAGAATCCTCGTCATTTATGACGGGGAGTATGTCAATAGGGTTTTAAAATCACCTGCTTTAATGACCACCTCAAAAAAATAACCCTTTGTCATCCCCAAAATTCCTAACCAAAATTTACCCATTTTTCAAAAAAGTCCGCAAATAACTGGGTAAACATCATTACAAAACCTACGACGACCCTCGACGATCGCGAACAAAAAATCATTTAGTGGTGAATGATTCCCAAAAAACTGGAATTTTATCAATTTAGCGATAAACCTAAAAAGCTCACAATTTTTAACACTGCAATCCCTAATGGGAATGATAGGATCTATAAGTATGAAGGGAGACTAAATTAATTAAATTTCGATCAATGAAAATTAAATAGCTATGAAAAAATCTCGCAGAATAAGAATTGTAGTTGCTTCTTTACTAGCAATGGGATCAATCTTAGGAACAGTTGCTCTAGGTCTATCCCAAGAGTGCAAGACAGATGAAAAAATCTGGAATCAGCAGATCCAATCTTCTTCAAATTTCGGCTCCATCATCGTCCAACGTTGCAAATAAAATATGCTTACACTCTTGTCTAAACAGGGTTACCGTTCAGACAAAGCTTGAAATACTCTATGATAGGAGATTTTTCAGTATAAGTGAGGAATTTGATGCCGTAAACCAATTTAAGAACATTGTTTCTTTGTGAAGGGCTTAGGAATAGAGAATTGGGAAGTGGTAACAGGTTGCTCAATAGCGAGAGAACCGAAGGATTTAGTCGATTGAAGTTGTTGGTTCCAGAGGGGGGTTTGACTATCACATCCGCCGGAAGACATGACGGAACCAGTGAGTAAACAAGAGATTCCTATTGAAGACATCAAAATAAACTTTTCTAAATCTAAGGATAGGTTATTCATTGCGTTTACATTGCTCCTAAAAAATTACAATATCTTTAAAAAATATTTAAACAATCTTTAAAATTCCTTCTAAACAATATAAGTTGTTTTCTCCTTTGTCAAATCTTTAAGAAATCTTTAAAAAATCTTTAAGAAGCCTTTAAAAAATCTTTAAGAAGTCTTTAAACTAAAATAGCGTGTTTTCATTTTTTTCAAATTAGTTTAAATTTTTGTCCAGTTTGGTAAAATAGGGCTTATTTCTTTGATTCTTTTGTTTCCAAGAGTGATAATAAGGTACACTCCCAGACTAGACGGGGTTGAACGTAGGCTAATAGGTATTGTTTGGCTTTTTCCAGGATTTTTAATTGCTTGGGGTTGGCCGCCTGTTGCCAGTAGGAATATTGCAGATAATCCACTAACCAGAGTTGCGCCTGGGTATCTAAATCCTTATCAATAGTTTTGGCGATTTCTAGGGCTTGACGGGCATTAGTCGGTGTTTGGGTTAATAGTTGTCTGAGGTTTTCGGGGATAGCCTGTAATTGCTCTAAGGCGGCGATCGCTTCTCCTGGACTACCCTGGGCGATCGCGAGTAATTGGGGATAGGTCAATATCTCTTCCTTGCCTGTTTGGGTTAAAACCTGTTCCATTGCCGAGAGAGACAGTCGATAAAAGGGAATACGCTGACAACGGGAAACCAAGGTCGGCAACAGGGTATCCACACTGGGAGCAATTAAAATCAAGGTTGCTTTACCAGGTTCTTCAAGAGTTTTCAAGAGCGCATTGGCCGCGCCCTCATTCATGGACTGAGCTTCTTCGAGAACAATGACGGCACGAGAAGCTTCTAGGGGAGGACGGCTCAAAAATTGCCCAATTTCACGAATTTGCTCGATCCGAATCAGGGGAGGAGCTTTGCGCTTTAAACCGCTTTCCTCGGCTTCTTTGGCCGTTAACAATTTTCCCTGATGCTGATAGGTGGGACTAACCCATAGCAAATCGGGGTGATTTCCCGCAAAAAAACGTCTTTTAACCCGTTCTTGTTGTTCTGTTGTCAAATTAAAGGCTAATAATTCTTCTGCAAAAGCTTTAGCCGCTAGGGATTTACCGATCCCCGATGGGCCAGCAAAGAGATAGGCAGGGGCAATGCGATTGTGGGCGATCGCCTGTTGGAGGAGTTCGATCGCCTGGGGTTGACCAATCAGATCTTGAAATCGGTTCATGGTCGTGACCTAAAATTTGATACGCTTACTTCAAACTTTACAGATCATAGGGGATTGTTGGAGGCGATAGCGATGGATAGGGATGTTGAAATTCGACGTTTATTGGAACTCATGCCTGCTTCAGGGCGGATGTTGACCAAAATTATTGATAAGCCGCAACAATCCAAGCTGATTGACTATAAATTTCCCCGACCTTGGGAGCGGGGCGATCGCCTTATTGCCATCAATTTTGAACATTGGCCACAGTTACCTGAACCGCAACGGGATTTGCTTTTGCTGAGTGTAGTTTGTCGTCTCACGGGTATTCGTTGGTTTAAGCCCGATATTTATCAGGGTCTAACCTTGGTCGGATTAGGGGGGGTCGCTCTCCAACTTTGGCAAAAAGATGCAGTCGGTCTGGTCGTGGCGGCCAGTTTAACGGCGATCGCGGCGAATCAAATTTGGCAAAATTATCGCAGTACGGAACGGGAACTAGAGGCTGATGAAACAGCTATTAAGGTAGCAATCAGAAGGGGTTATAGTGCGACCGAGGCGGCGAAGAGTCTCCAACTCGCGATCGAAAAAACCGCAGAAATCGAAAATCGGGGCGGTCTGAACTTTACCGATTTAATGCGTTGTCAAAACCTACGAGTTAAAATGGGCGATCGCGTCAACACATGATGATAGGGAAACTATAATGGAAGGGTGTCTCAACTATTTTTATCATGATTAATAAATAATTTTTCCATGAACTGGATACCCTATATTTTATTAACAGTTGCTGTCTATTATATTAATCTAACCAAACTAAAAGCACGGACAGAGCAAGAAAAAATTGGTTCAACACCAGTTCTTTTTAATACCCTGATTTTTTTTGCAATCTTTGAATTCTTTTTTTTGGAATCTATCCTGAAAATTCCACTCTTTCATGTTTTTGGATTGTGTGTTTCCTTTGCCTTAGCATTATCTATTTATTGGCATTTAAAAAATTTGAAAAAAGACATAGAATCTATTTTTAATAAACTCATGCAGCAAGGTCAAGGGAGAGTGAGTATTTTAACGTTTATGCAACGTACCGAATTATCTCAAGATCAAGCAACAGCATTTTTAGAAGCAAAAATACAAAAATTTCAGGGAACAACCTATGAAACCCTGGGGAATATTTATTATGAATTTGATCGGTGGTAAAGAAATTTTTTTATCCAAACAAGAAACCTCTGTACAATCTAGGTTAGAGTTAAATGGCGATGCCGCAGGCACACTTCGTGACCGCTGATAGTTAGAAAAGCAATAGAGCAAACTATGGCTGAAACTGATATTACCAATCTCATTCGGGAACAACTTCCCCAGTTAATTGCCCAGGAACCCTCGGTCAGAGATTTCGTACTGCGAACTGTTTCTAATTACTACGCAGGAAAGCAGGAAACCGAAAGCAAATTTGATCGCATTCTGGCAGAATTACAACGCGATCGCGAAGAACAAGCCCGAAAATGGGATGAAAACAACCGTAAATGGGACGAAAACAATAAACGCCTAGACAAAATGCAGGAGCAGACTGACCAAACTCTCGCGGAAATCAAAAAAGCCAACCGCAAATACGACAGCACTATTGGCGCATTAGGTTCTCGCTGGGGTCTATACTCCGAGGCTAGTTTTCGCAATGGTCTTAAGGGGATTCTCGAAACTTCCTTTGGGGTAGAAGTTCTGAATTTGAATGATTTTGACCACGATGGAGAGGTTTTTGGTCGTCCAGATCAAGTAGAAATTGATGTCATTATCAAAAATGGTTCGGTGATTCTTTGTGAGATTAAATCTTCTATGAGTAAGGCGGATATGTATATTTTTGATCGTAAGGTTGCCTATTATGAAAAACACCACCAGCGAACGGTTGACCGTAAGTTAGTCATGTCGCCAATGGTGGATCAAAGAGCTATTTCTGTTGCAGAAAATCTAGGAATTGAGATTTTTAGTTATGCTGATAGTATGGAAAGTCTTTAGGCGAGAAGATTCTCCGCGATCGCACTTTAATAGAAATCTTTATTCAAACCTTAAGTTCTACCCCAAAACCCACTAATCGAGGATGTTGTAGAGGATTTCCTTCTTCTGGACGATGATAATTAATAATCTTACGAATCCGAAAAGTCGGGTTAACTAAAGTAATCGAATCCACAGAAACGACTTCGGTATAATTGGTCGTCATGAGTAATTCTCGGTGTTGATTATTAAACCTAAAACGGGAAATAATCGGTCTCGATTCTTCGTAGGCGCGATCGCGTAAATAATCCCCTGAGAGCCAACCATTTTCTTCTGAGGTTGGTACAAAAATGAAATTTAAAGACTGAGAAACTTCTTCTCCTTTTTCTGAGATTGTATAAAACCCTAGACTAAATCCAGGGAATTTCTCTAAATCTTCTTCTAGAGAGTACTGATTATCCTGCAATACTTTGTTTTTAAGTTCAACGGTCAAAGGAGCAATGGTAAATTCTGTCCGCGATCGCTCGACTTCGTTACGGGTAAGGTAATGGTAAGTTCGTTCCGTTTTCCAACTGCCAACACAATGATCGAAAAAACTCATAAAACTGGTCGTATTCATTATCAATTTATCTCCCTATCCTTAAAAACGAGATTATATCGCAACTTTATTAAAACGGTGAAAACTTGCATATTTTTTGTCAGAGGAAAAATATCTCAGCTCTCAGGATGGAGTATCAAGATTAACAGTTTTTTGGAGAAATTCTTTCTAGAGTTCCTAGAGTCCCTCCCTTCCAATCTTTTTTTCTGAACCCTAATTTAGATTGAAACCCAATTTCAGTAATTTTAGTAAACTGTGATACAGTGATAAATGTAAACTAACTTTAAGTTTAATTGACATTGTATTCGTTTTATGGATACTCCTTAGCCATGAGGTAACCCTTTATGTCCGTTAATCAAATTCAGTCAACTGCCCTAGAAGCGTTAGTCGTCGAATTTTTTCGACAGAGTGAAGGTCAGTGGCACTCTCAACGGCGTTACTATACCCTCAATCCCGATGTGGCGACCCAAGAGGTTGAAAGTCAGATTCAAATTAAATTTTTAGAAAAAGACTGTGTTGAGTTGCGGGAACTCGCTCAATTACACGCGCTTAGTCCAGATATTTCCTTTATCTGTGGAACCTATGTGACCTGGGAAAGCAATTACACTGGAAAAATCCGCAAACCCTCGACGGGTTCCACTATTTTCGGTGCTTTAGGCAATATTCTCTATCGCGATCGCGGTTTTGCAACAGCTGATCCCGTTTGTGCGACCTATAACTTTTCTAATCCTCAAACGATGACTCTCAAAACCGAATATGGCGGCTCCGTATTTGAAGAAGAAATCAAGCTGATTGGCCAACAATACCGCACTCGTCAAACCATTATTTCCCGTGCAGGTCAAGAGCAAATGATTGGTCAATATTTAGAAAAAAGAGTTGGCTCTGAAAATTAAACAAAAACCGCTATGACGACGACTCTTCCCCCAGCAAACCGTTCCTACAGCCGCGAAGATTGGCAAAAAGGGTATATTTCCCAGCCCATCGAAGATAATTATTGGATTGAAGACATTGAGGGAGAAATTCCCCCCGATTTAACAGGAACCCTCTTTCGGAACGGGCCAGGTCTCTTTGAAATTGCGGGAACACCGATTAAGCATCCCTTTGATGGCGATGGCATGATTGCCGCTTTTACCTTTAACCCAGAGGGAAGAGTTCATTTTCGTAATAAATTTGTCCGCACCGATGGCTATGTAAAGGAAAAAGCAACGGAAAAAATGGTCTATCGCGGCGTTTTTGGAACTCAGCGACCAGGGGGATGGCTAAAAAATGCCTTTGACTTGCGGCTCAAAAATATTGCTAATACCAACGTCATCTATTGGGGACAAAAATTACTGGCTCTTTGGGAAGCGGCAGAACCCCACCGTCTTGATCCTCATACCCTAGACACCCTGGGATTAGATTATCTCGATGGAATTTTAGAATCAGGTGATGCGTTTTCTGCCCATCCTTGGGTTGATCCGAGTTGTGAGTTGGACAACAATCAACCTTGTTTAGTCAATTTTTCCCTAAAAACGGGTTTATCCAGTACCATTACCCTATTTGAATTGAATCCTGATGGTAAATTATTACGCCGTCATAGCCATGTGATCCCAGGCTTTGCGTTTATTCATGATTTTGCGATTACGCCCCACTACGCAATTTTTTTACAAAATTCAGTCAGTTTTAATCCTTTACCGTTTTTATTTGGACTAAAAGGGGCAGGAGAGTGTGTAAACTTTCAACCCGATAAAGCTGCTCGCCTAATTTTGATTCCGAGAACGCCGCCCTACGATGGAGTAAAAATTCTGGAAACCCAGGCGGGTTTTGTGTTTCATCACGGTAATGCCTTTGAGTCGGGGGGCAAAATTTATCTGGATTCCATTTGTTATGGTTCATTGCCCCAAATTCAACCCGATGTTTCCTATCAGGCGATCGATTTTGATGGTCTAGATCCTGGGCAACTGTGGCGATTTACCATTGATCCTGAAAATAATACCATTGAAAGAAATTTACTCGAATCCCGATCCTGTGAATTTCCTACCCTCAATGGCGATCGCGTCGGTCGAGAGCATCGTTATCTTTATACGGCGGCGGCTCACAATTCAACGGGGAATGCTCCTTTGCAGGCTATTCTCAAGTTAGATTTACAAACGGGAGACCGACAAATTCACTCCTTTGCACCGAAAGGATTTGCAGGAGAGCCGATTTTTATCCCGAAGCCTAATGCAACGAGTGAAGATGAGGGTTGGGTTTTGACTTTAATTTATGATGCGGCTAAGAATCGTTCTGACCTCGTTATTTTAGACGCTAAAGATCTTACTCAAAAAGCAATTTTGCATTTAAAAAGTCACATTCCCTACGGTTTACACGGAAGTTGGACACCAGAATGTTTATAGCTTTTGTAGATTGCAAATATTAAAATTAACTAATTTAGCCAACTTTTGATGGAATTATCGATCGCAAATCCTCACTATTGGGAACAACGCTATCAAGAAAAGACGGACAAATGGGATCTGGGCCAAGCCGCTCCTCCTTTTGCTAGTTTCTTGACTTCCCCCAATGCCCCTAAATCAGGAAAAATGGCGGTTATCGGTTGTGGTCAGGGTAATGATGCTCTATTGTTCGCTCAGCATGGTCTGGAGGTGACAGGTTTTGATTTTGCTCCTAGCGCGATCGCCTCTGCCCAAAAATTGAGTCAGTCCCAAGGCATTAGTTGTGAGTTTTTGCAGAGAGATATTTTTGATTTGGCTGCCGAATTTCCCGCGAGTTTTGATTATGTCCTTGAACACACTTGTTTTTGTGCCATTCTTCCCGAACTGCGCTTAAAATATGTAAAAACCGTGCATTCTCTCATAAAACCGCAGGGAGAATTCATTGCCCTGTTTTGGCTCCATAACCGTCCCGATGGCCCGCCCTTTGGTAGTTCTTTATCAGAAATTCAGGATTTGTTTTCGCCATTTTTTGAGACGACGAATATTTCTCTCGTCAATAATTCCACTGTTACGCGGCAGGGTAAGGAATATTTCGCAAGATTTAGGACGTTAGCTTGATAATTTTGAGAGTATCAAGTAGATAATGCTAGTCTGTAAAAGAGTAAAGTTCAAGGAACAGA
>QBMS01000080.1 GCA_003249095.1 Snowella sp. | reverse complement strand
TTTTGCTAAACCTCTTTGAGTATTTTCTTGGTTTTGCCATGCCGTTAGTATTCTTTGGCGTAAATCTAGCGAATATGCTGCCATATCTCATTAATTTCTTTAAGTTTTTTTCATGTTACCATACTTATAGCGGGTTTGAACGAAATTTGCTGTAATTACGGTCTAATCGCACCTACTAACACGACTTGCGATGAGTATATCGCAGGCAAGTCTACTGATGGAACACCAATACTTTTCAAGGACTACTACGGAACTATCCAAGGTAATCCAGGTAATGGAGTTATCCAGTACAGTACCAAAGACCAGACCAATGACAATGTAAATAATCCCACGATCAGCCAAACAAATCCAGGTGTCTTCTTCTACTACACGGGACTTTCTAACACGATCAAAGGCTTTGATGGTCTAGACCCTGGCACCGCACCTGACCCAATGACGATCAAGATCGATCAGAGCGATCCCAGCACCCTGTTCCCTGCGTTTACGGCAACGAAAAGCGATGTCAAGCTGTTCAAGGTTAACGACCTGGATGGCAATGGCATCGACCCAGGAGATACCTGCACGCAGGTGCAACTGAGCAACAACCAGATCACGCTGGGTACCAACGGAGATGCAGGCGATGTCACAGTCAACTTCACGCCAGATGCCGTTGGGTCGTTGTATGTGATATCGGTGAAGTATGACACCCGCTCGGTGGTCGGCACTACCTCCACCTCTTGGCCAACAGTCAAATACACCTTCAATACCGATGTCGGCAACAACGGCACGATCGAAGAAACTGATACCAACGGCATCACGATCGCGCCGAAGTTCGGTGCCTTGACACTTCACGGTGTTGCTACCACTGGTGGTGCGGTGCTAACTCAAGACGAACTTGCTCCAGTTGTCAGTGCTGCTGTTAATTACTGGGCCGCCCAAGGTGTAGATTCCCAAAGCATCCAGAAATTACGAAAAACTGATGTAATAATCGGTAATTTGGGTGGCACCTTGTTGGGCAAAGCAGACGGCTTGACAGTCTATATTGACGATGATGCCGCAGGTCACGGTTGGTCTAACTCCCCTGATAAGCTTGACTCTACTCGCGTTGATCTTCTCTCTGCTGTTACCCATGAATTCGGTCATATCCTCGGTTATGGACATAACGTAATGGGAGAAACTCTCGGATTAGGCGATCGCCACTTACCCTTAGATTTAGAGAAAGACCTTCTCAAAAATCAATTCATTCTAGCAACTGCGGGACAATCACAATTCTAATTGAATTGCGGTCAAATCCGACCCTAATTACCTAGAATTAACATCCCCTAGCCAATAAACCCTAAAGATTCACGATCGCCCTACCCAACCCCCAGAAAGCGATCGCGAATCTTTTTTTATGCCCATAAAAACGCGATCGCAGATCTCCCCCCGTCAATTCATCCCAATTTCAGCAAAAACCCAAGTAAGCTACAATAAAACAAAGGATTTTGCTCCTCAATCAAACTTGATCATCATCCAAACCCTACTTTCAAACCTTATTCAAATAAGAACTTTTGATCAGGTTAACCCACCCCTTAAAAATCACCCAACCGATGAACCCACAAGCCCTTCATCAACTACTAGAAGCCGTTGCCCAAGGAAACATTAGCCCCGACTCTGCCCTAAACCAACTCAAACATTTTAGCTTTGAATCCCTAGACTCCTTTGCCAAAATTGACCACCATCGCCACCTCAGAACAGGCTTTCCTGAAGTCATTTGGGGGCCAGGCAAAACCCCAGAACAAATTGCCCAAATCATGACCGCAATGGCTCAAAAAAATGCTGTCGTCATGGCCACTCGCATAGAACCAGAAGTCGCCGAACAACTAGCCCTAGCCATTCCCTACCTAACCTACTATCCCGTCGCCCGCATCTGTGCCTTAATTACCAGCGAATTAACCGTCAAATTTAGCGGAACCATCAGCATCTTGACCGCAGGAACCGCCGATCTCCCCGTCGCCGAAGAAGCCGCCATTACCGCCACCCTCTCTGGTTTTGCCGTTAAACGATTATGGGATGTCGGGGTCGCAGGCATTCATCGTTTATTGAGTAATCGAGACATCATCACCGAAGCCGATGTTCTAATCGTCGTCGCAGGCATGGAAGGAGCCTTACCCAGTGTGGTCGCAGGTTTAGCCGATTGCCCCGTTATTGGTGTTCCGACCAGTGTGGGCTATGGTGCGAGTTTTGGAGGCGTGGCTCCCCTATTGACCATGTTAAATTCCTGCGCCGTTGGGGTAGGAGTAGTCAATATTGACAATGGTTTTGGGGCAGCGATGTTGGCGGGACAAATTTTAAGAACGGCTCAGAGATTAAAAAAATCTTCAGATGAGTGAGTTTAACCTGAAAAAAATTATTTTTTATCCGTTAGATTATTCGCCTAAATTTCTCCAATCATGTCTCGCATTCTTATTTGGTATCGTGATGATCTTCGTCTCCATGACCATGAACCCCTACACCAAGCCCTGAGCCAACAAGCCCAAATTATTCCTGTTTACTGCTGGGATTCCCGATTAGAAGAGAAAACTTCCTACGGATTCCCTAAAACGTGCAGATTTCGTGCAAAATTTTTAGCCGAAAGTTTACTCGATTTACGCACCAATTTGCAAAATATCGGTAGTGATTTGATCTTACGCCAGGGCAAGACAGAAGACGTTTTACCGCAACTGGCCCAGGAATTAAAGATTGATCGCATTTATTACCACGCAGAAGTCACCTCAGAAGAATTATCTGTTGAAAAATCCTTAAAAAATGCCCTCATTCCCCTAAATATTTCCTTAACGTCCTTCTGGGGTCATACCCTCTTTCACCCCGATGATTTACCGTTTACGATTCATCAAACTCCCGAACTATTTACGCAGTTCCGTAAAATAATTGAGAAACAAACCCATCCTCGGCCAATTTTTCCGACCCCGATCCAACTGCCCGCTCTTCCCCCCATTCCGATGGGAGACTTACCGATTTTTTTAAGTCAGGCTCTCCATATCCAAAGCGGCGATCGCGGAGGAGGATTAACCTTTATCGGGGGAGAAAATCGGGGAATAGAGCGTTTAACGGATTATTTTTGGCGAAAAGATTGCCTAAAAACCTATAAAGAAACCCGTAATGGGATGCTGGGAGCGGATTATTCTTCTAAGTTTTCGCCTTGGTTAGCCCTGGGGTGTTTATCGCCTCGTTATATTTACAACCAAGTTAAAACCTACGAACAGCAAAGAATTGCTAATGATTCGACCTATTGGTTGATTTTTGAACTACTTTGGCGGGATTATTTTCGATTTATTGCGGCAAAACACGGCGATCGCCTTTTTCGTCCATCAGGGCTACGGGGCATTAGGATTCCTTGGCAAGAAAATTGGGATAACTTTCAACGGTGGCAAGAAGGGTTAACGGGCTATCCCTTGGTGGATGCCAATATGCGAGAATTAGCGGCCACGGGGTTTATGTCCAATCGCGGTCGGCAAAATGTAGCCAGCTTTTTAACGAAAAATTTGGGACTGTCTTGGCAGTTAGGGGCTGAGTGGTTTGAATCTTGCTTGCTGGATTATGATGTCTGTAGCAATTGGGGAAATTGGAACTATACCGCAGGAATTGGCAATGATGCACGGGAATTTCGTTATTTTAATATCACTAAACAGTCACGGGACTATGATCCCCAGGGAGATTACCTGCGACATTGGTTGCCCGAATTAGCCCGATTACCAGGGGATAAAATCCATCAACCTAGTGCATTATCCCAACAGGAACAAAAAGAATTTTGTTTCAAAGTGGGAGAAGATTATCCCCGACCTATTGTTGATTTTTTTGAATCTATTAATGTTAACAAAACTATCTATCAAACCGCCCTTAATTTAGCTTCCCGTTAATATTATTTTTGGGCAAAAATAATTGACTTAAATTTTAAATACTTGCTCAAGGTAAAATCTAAATATTGAGAATCCTAATTCTAGGCGATCGCGTTCAATCTCGATTAAACTATTTTTCATACACAAACAGGAAAAAATGATCATGGCTTCCCCTCAGATTGCTCCCTTTGGTTCTTGGAAATCTCCTATTACTGCTGATGCTATTCTGGCAGGGAGTATTGGCTTAGGGGCCGTTGCTATCGATGGCGATGATCTCTATTGGTCAGAATCTAGACCCACCGAAAAAGGGCGTAATGTTTTAGTTAAACGTGATCGCACTGGCACAACGGTAGATCTGACCCCTGCGACCTTTAATGTGCGGACTCGTGTTCATGAATACGGCGGCGGCTCTTTTTTAATTGAGAAAGGAACGACCTATTTTGTCAATTTTAGAGACCAACGAATTTATACTCAATCTTTAAGTACAGACCCTAAAGCCTTAACCCCAGAAAGTCAAAAACGATACGCAGATTTTATTTTAGATTCCGCTAGAAATCAGTTAATTACGGTGTGCGAAGATCATGGTAATGATTCCCCAGAACCTGATAATTTTTTAGCTAGTATTAACTTAGAAACGGGAGAACTTAAAACCTTAGTTTCAGGGAATGATTTTTATTCTTCTCCTCGTCTGAGTCCCAATCAATCCCAACTGAGTTGGATCACCTGGGAGCATCCCAATTTACCCTGGGATAGTACCCAATTATGGTTAGCCGATATTAATTCAACAGGAGAATTAGAAAATATTCGTTGTATCGCGGGTCAATCCCAAATTGAGTCGATTTCCGAACCGAAATGGTCGCCCGATGGGATGCTTTATTTTTCTAGCGATCGCGATAATTGGTGGAATTTATATCGTTATCATCAGGGAAACATTGAATTAATTTATCCAATGGAGGCTGAATTTGCCTATCCCCATTGGGTCTTTGGATTATCAACCTATACTTTTGTGAATACCGAAAAAATTATCTGCACCTATACCCAAAATGGTCGTTGGTATCTGGCTGAAATTGATTTAAAAACCCAAAAATTAATTCCCATTGAAACCCCTTTTAGTAATATCACCTCTTTGATCAGTAACGGTAACATTGCCCTCTTTATTGGCAGTTCTCCCACTGCATCTTCTGCCGTTATTTCCCTGGATTTACAAACCAAAGATTGGACAATCTTGAAACAATCGAGTGAATTAAATCTTGATGCTCGGTATCTTTCTGTCCCAGAAGCCATTGAGTTTCCTACCGAAAACGGTTTAACTGCTCATGCCTGGTATTACCCACCCCAAAATCCTGATTATCAAGCCCCTGAAACCGATTTACCCCCGTTATTAGTGAAAAGTCATGGCGGGCCAACGGCGGCGGCGGGCAATGCTCTCAGTTTAAAAATTCAGTATTGGACGAGTCGGGGTTTTGCCTATCTGGATGTCAATTATGGCGGCAGTACGGGCTATGGTCGGGCCTATCGTCAACGACTGGATCATCAATGGGGCATTGTGGATGTGGATGATTGCGTCAATGGAGCAAAGTTTTTAGTCGAGCAAGGCAAGGCTGACCCGAATAAATTGGCAATTTCAGGCGGAAGTGCGGGCGGTTATACCACGTTGGCGGCGTTAACCTTTCGTCAGACCTTCAAAGCAGGGGCAAGTCACTATGGGGTGAGTGATTTAGAAGCCTTAGCGACTGATACCCACAAATTTGAAGCCCGTTATCTCGATCGCCTGATTGGCCCCTACCCCGAAGAACAGGAGCTTTATAAAACGCGATCGCCGATTAATTTTACTAATCAACTAGCCTGTCCCGTCATCTTTTTTCAGGGACTAGAAGATAAAGTTGTTCCCCCCAATCAAGCGGAAATGATGGTAGAAGCTTTAAAACAAAAGGGTTTACCCGTTGCCTATGTGCCTTTTCCCGAAGAACAACACGGATTTCGCATCGCGGCCAATATCAAACGGGCATTAGAAGGAGAATTGTATTTCTATTCCCAGATTTTTGGTTTTTCCCTCGCCGATGAAGTTGAAACCTTAGAAATTACGAATTTATAGTTCAACTCTTACCACCGTGATCGCACTTTGGCGCGTCGGCTGGAACGCCTTGTTAGGCAATAGCTTGGGACGCGCCAGAAAGAAAAGCAAGGGTAGCCCCTCAAATAACCGGGATTACCAACCCGGCCTGTAGGATCAGTGCATCAAGTAATTTCAATATCTTAGAGACATCGTAGCTACCGCTTCGCAGCAGATCGTCTGGCTGATCGTAGAAATGTTTTGAATAGGACTCTTTGAAATCCAACACTCCATGCCATGCGTCGATGTCCTTTTTGAAGTTGCTCCATGTGACCTGAGGGGCGGCATATTGAGCCAAACGGAGGTCGAGATAGCATTCAATCGCGGCAGCTCGACCATTGATATCAGCAACGCTAACGCCCTCCGGACCGCGGGTGGCGAACTCCCTAAATTCCTCAAG
Organism: Snowella sp.; assembly: GCA_003249095.1. Taxonomy (GTDB): domain Bacteria; phylum Cyanobacteriota; class Cyanobacteriia; order Cyanobacteriales; family Microcystaceae; genus Snowella. The sequence continues at coordinate 12,659 of QBMS01000080.1, read as the reverse complement.
ATCGGGTAAGAGCATCGCTCGCATGTTTGCAGGCAGTTTCAGTTTTTCGAGCTTGCGAAAAGCGTTAACGCCCTCCGCGTCGTTGTCTAAAACGAATAAGACCTGATTGAGAACGTCAATTCGCAAAAGCCCCTCTGCGAATTTAACGAGATTGCCGGTTCCCCAGAAATGATGGCGTTCATCGACATCCACAAAATTGAAAAAATCTGCCACGTCCGGGCGGAGGATATCGAGCGACCGCCGAATGATGCGTGCGTCAGATGCGCCCTCGGTTGCGATCAGAATTTTTTGCTTTTGCCGCGCACCCGGCTGGAATGCCTCACGTTGAACCCAACCGGCATGGACAATAGGGCCAAACGCCCATGTGACCTCAACTTCAGCATTGGCCGCATTCAGGGCAAAGATCTGAAGCATCGACTCGGCACTAAGAATACAAACTCTCGCGGAAAGGAAGCTTGTTTCTGACCAATAAGAATTGTCGGTTCTGGGAATCCGCTCAAATATGTCGGTCTCAGCGGCAAACCGCCCCTGTGAAAGCGTGTCTCGGTCTGGCGTTTCGTACTCGACATAACTGCTTTTCAGATCGCTTAGTGGATAGCGGCAAGCTAAATTGCAGAACTCTTCAAACGTAAGATACTCGTTTTTCCGATCTTCTAGCTCGCTATAGCTATCCATCTCGACCGCTTCCGCGACCACCGCTTGATATTCGACGCGTGCGGCTTCAAGAGTGCAGCCGAGTATCTCAAGACGAGGCAAGATGCGAGAAAGCGTTCTAGCAAAAAGTTCCTCAGCTTCGTCAAGCTCCCCCTTTTCTTCTGGATGTTCTTCGTAATAACCGTAATCTATTGAGTTCGTCTTGCGGCGAAAGAGATCACTTTCCTGAAACAAGAACCCGTAATCTATCCCCATGAAGTTTTTGGAATACGATAGGGACACGTTACCAATGCAGAGTTCTATGGAAGTTCCCATTTAATATGCTTTCCCGCCAAAATTTAAATTTTGCAGTCTATGTTTTATCTATTTTGTGATGCCTAACTATTTATTAGACTGACTGTTTCCGCCTAAAATTCCAATTTAGGGTGTTGAGACCGATACAGTCCGTCTAAGATCCTAATTTAGGTTAATTAGATCGGCAACGTCCATCTAAGATCCCCATTTTGGCGATTGGACTAACAAATTCAGTATATTCTCGATGGCGATTAGACTGACAAAGTTCATGATTATTAACAAAATTATTCGCCAGCCTTTGGAGTCACAGTTGTCTATCCCTCCTTCTCTTGAGCCACGCCCCCCCAATTACGCGATCGCATTTACGAAACCATTCCTCAGCGATCGCATTTTAATGTTTGTTTGCAAGCCAAACCTAATCCAGAAAGCTAGAACCCACAATCATAGAACCAATCCCCATATCACTAAAAACCTCTAGCAACAGGGCATGGGGCAAACGACCATCAATAATATGGGCCGCTCTGACTCCCTGGGCCAGCGATCGGACACAGCAAGTCACCTTGGGAATCATTCCCCCCGCCACAACGCCTTCTTTGATTAATTCCCGTGCCTGTTGAATATCCAATTTAGTAATCAACGTGGAGGGATCTTTATAATCTCGGAGAATCCCCCGCGTATCCGTCAAAAGAATCAACTTTTCAGCCCCTAAGGCCGCCGCAACTTCCCCTGCAAAGGTATCCGCGTTAATATTGTAAGCTTGTCCCGACTCGTCCGCCGCCACACTAGAAATCACGGGGATATAGCCACTCTTGGCAAGGGAATCGATCAATCGCGGATTAACGCTGTTGACCTCTCCCACAAAACCAATGTCCTTATTGGGAATGGGACGAGCTTTTACTAAATTGCCGTCCTTACCACAGAGTCCAACGGCCATACCGCCAGCTTGGTTAATCAAAGAAACCAATTCCTTATTGACACGACCCACTAAAACCATCTCAACCACATCCATTGTGGGGCCATCGGTCACTCGCAGTCCATCTTGAAACTTTGGCTCGATGCCTAATTTATCCAACCAACTATTAATTTCTGGCCCACCCCCATGAATGACCACAGGACGAACCCCGACAGAAGCCATAAAAACAATATCTCGAATCACCTTATCCTTGAGGGAACTATCTTTCATCGCCGCACCACCGTATTTGACGACAACGGTACGCCCCGCAAAGTGTTGGATGTAGGGAAGGGCTTCACTCAGGATGCGGACTCTCGTTGCGGCTTCTTCGTTGATGAAATCAGTGGTGTTGCTCATAAATTTATCAATGGGATGGGGATGATTAAATAGCCAAACTCTTAGTGTAAGGGCGGAGTGACCCTCGGATTCTGTTCAAGATTAACAGTTCAGACTTTAAATTCAGGCTTTAAATTCAGACTTTAAATTTTGATATGTATCCAGAATGAAAAAATCCCTACTTTAAATTAAGGCAGGGATGGGGCAAACGTTTGATATTAAGAAATTTAAAAATCAAAGACTAGGTAATTCCTCCCAGATTATTCGAGTCTTTTGCTTTCGGATAACTAGGATTTGTTACAAAAATAAGGCTTCAATCGCGATCGCTAATTTAAAATACTACCCAGTTTTTCGGTTTCCGACCAAAAAGTATCGGATTAGACTGGGAAGATTTCAAAATTAGGATGATCCTAAAACCTTTGTTGTGACTATATTCAAAGAATTTTTAAATAAGATATCTTGGGTTTATTTCAGGACAATGAAGACTTTTGACTGACTTTGACCGCTCCTAAGAACCAGGGCAGTCGTCAGAAAATATTACCTATTTGATAGAAGTAACCTGTGAAGCCGCAGGGCCTTTTTGACCTTGTTCAATAGAAAATTCTACGCGCTGTCCTTCAGCTAAGGTTTTGAAACCACTATCCGCGATCGCTGAGAAGTGGACAAAGATATCTTTTGAGCCGTCCTCTGGTGTAATAAAGCCGAAACCTTTCGTCTCATTAAACCATTTAACTGTGCCTTTGATTTTGTTGGACATGTTCTTGAATTCTAACTGGAGATTGGTGATGTAAACGCACAAGAGTCATAAAGACCCTAATATAATTATGGAACTACACATTCTTAGTGCTGTCAAGTAATTGGGTAAAAGTTCTATCAATTTCTATAGGAGAAAATACTGACTAAAAACCAAAATTACTTGGATATATTGCCCTATGGGGTCGCATAAATCCACTAAGGTAGTTGGGTTGTGAGGTCCGAAATAATCATAAGTCTATTTTATCCGAACTTAAGTTGATGTATCGGATATATCTAAATGATTGACAATGGGGAAGTAGAAAATTTTGCTCCATTTTTGAGCTAGAATCTTTTAGTCCTTTCGGATACATCATAAATAATGCTTTTTCGCAAACTTGGATTTTTTGGTGTCTGTGCCTTAATGGGAGTGACGATCTTTTCTTTGAATAATGCCCTGGCAAATGCCCAATCGGTGACAGAAGCGGCTACAGGAAGTTATGCCCAAATTAATTGGTTCGAGGCGTTATTTTTAGGACTTATCCAAGGCTTAACAGAATTTTTGCCGATTAGTAGTACTGCTCACTTGACCGTTATCCCTCAAGTATTCGGTTGGACTAAGCCAGGGGTTGCCTACATAGCAGTCATTCAATTAGGCAGTATTGCCGCGATTATTTGGTATTTTTGGAACGATTTATCCCAAATTACGATGGGAATGCTAAAAGCCATTAAGACTAAAGATTATAGTTCTTTGGAATTTAAGTTGGCGTTGGGGATTGGGCTGGGGACGTTACCGATTATTTTTTTGGGCTTGTTAGTCAAAATTTTCGTTCCCGATTTGGACAATTCCCCTCTGCATAGCTTAACAACGATCGCGATCGCCTCTATTGTAATGTCGTTGTTGTTGGCTTTGGCTGAAAAAGTGGGAACCCATCGTCGCCCCTTTGAAAAATTACGGTGGCAGGACGGGGTTGTAATGGGATTTGCCGAGGCAATGGCCATTATTCCAGGGGTGTCGCGATCGGGTTCAACGCTGACGGCGGGCCTATTCATCAATTTAGAACGGGCTACTGCCGCACGCTTTTCTTTTCTGTTGGGGATTCCAGCCATTACCCTAGCGGGATTGGTGCAATTAAATGATGTTTTTAAGGCAGGATTTTCGGGAGAAACGGTATTTCCGTTGGTGATTGGCGTTATTTCTTCCGCTTTTTTCTCTTATTTAGCGATCGCCTGGTTATTAAAATATTTACAAAAAAATAATACCTGGGTTTTCATTTGGTATCGTTTGGCGTTTGGTATTTTAATCTTGTTGTCTAGTTTTGTGAAATTTTCTTAGAACAGGATTCAACTAAAATAAAAGTGGCTCGTCCGTAAATTTTTCTAATTTTTAAAATGGGATTTATTGCAGTTATTGATTACGACATGGGCAATCTCCACTCAGCCTGTAAGGGACTAGAAAAGGTGGGAGCCAATCCCAAAGTCACCCATTCCCCCGTTGATCTGGCCGCCGCCGATGGAGTTGTATTGCCTGGAGTCGGGTCTTTTGATCCCGCCGTTAAGCAATTACGCGATCGCCAGTTAGTTGAACCCATTAAAGCCGCGATCGCATCAGGGAAACCTTTTTTAGGAATTTGTTTAGGCTTACAGATTTTATTTGATGAATCCGAGGAAGGAACCGAGCCAGGTTTAGGTATTATTCCAGGCAAAGTACGGCGTTTTCAATCAGAACCTGGGCTGACCATTCCCCACATGGGCTGGAATGGGCTAGATTTTACCCAAAACAATCTTCCCCTTTGGCAGGAGTTGCCCCCTAATCCCTACGTTTATTTTGTCCATTCCTACTACGTTGATCCAAGCGATCCCCAGGTCAGAGCCGCCACCGTTACGCACGGGCAACAAACCGTCACCGCCGCGATCGCCAAAGATAATCTCATGGCCGTCCAGTTTCACCCCGAAAAATCCGCCGATTTAGGACTGAAAATTTTGGCAAATTTTGTCCAACTGGTTAAGAGTTCCCAGTGTTAAGCCATTGGAACTGTTGGGAATCAAAATCCAACCTTGTTTATCCCAAAAAATTAAGTAACAATATATTAAGGAGTTCCTCAGATATTTTTTAACTAACCCAACGCATCGCTAAAATGTCCCAATTATCAGCCCCGATGATAGATTCATCCCTGCCCTACGATCTCACCATAGTAGGAGGCGGTATTGTCGGTACAACCTTGGCCGCCGCCCTTAAAACATCAGGTTTAAGGATTGCCATCATCGAAGCCCAATCTCCTGAAAAATCTCTTGTTAAACCCCAAGCCTACGCCCTATCTCTACTTTCCAGCCGTATTTTGCGGGGCATCGGTGTTTGGAAAAAAATTCTGCCCGATATTGGTAAATTTCAACACATTAATCTTTCGGATCGAGAGTATCCCAACCCTGTCCCCTTTGAAACCCAGGATCTCGGAACAGAGGATCTCGGTTATGTCGGTGAACATCCTGTTATTTTATCGGCTCTTCAGGAATTTTTAGCGGATTGTCCCCAGGTTGAATGGATTCGTCCTGCGGTTGTGGTTTCGGTTAATTATTTAGAAAATCAAGCAGAAATACGGATTAAAAAGGCAGAAGGCGAAATTTCAATTACTTCCAAACTGGTCATCGGAGCCGATGGAGCTAAATCCCAGATTCGTGACCTAGCAGGCATTAAAACTCGCGGTTGGAAATATTGGCAATCCTGCGTAGCTTTTACGATCAAACATGAAATCCCGAATAACAATATTGCCTTTGAACGGTTTTGTGAAACGGGGCCGATGGGCATTTTACCGTTACCTGGAAATCGTTGTCAGATCGTCTGGACGGCTCCCCACGCCCAGGCGAGAACTCTGGCGGAATTGGATGAAAAATCCTTTGTTGCCCAACTGGAAAAACGTCTTAATGGTGTTCTCGGTTCGGTGGAATTAGTGCGATCGCCGATTTTGTTTCCCGTTCAACTGATGCAGAGCGATCGCTATGTCCAATCTCGCTTGGCATTAGTGGGGGATGCGGCCCATTGTTGCCATCCCGTCGGGGGTCAGGGCTTAAATCTGGGAATTAGGGATGCGGCGGCCTTGGCTCAGGTTTTACAAGAAGCCGCCCAACGGGGAGAAGATATTGGCACCCTCAAAGTCTTAAAGCGTTATGAGAACTGGCGAAAACCCGAAAACCTGATTATTTTAGGCTTTACAGATTTGTTAGACCGACTTTTTTCTAATAATTGGTTGCCCTTGGTTTTCTCTCGTCGAGTGGGTTTAGAGATGATGCGTCATGTTCATCCCTTAAAAGTCTTTTCTTTACGACTCATGACGGGGTTACTCGGTCGCCGTCCCCAGATTGCCCAGGGTGGATAAGCTATTCGTCATTTAAAACGCATACAGGCAAGGGGCTTAAGCCCCTTGTTATCAGGTTGTCAGAATAAATCACCATACAATCTAAATACATGACAGCTTAAGAATAAAGGCGATCGGAGTTCGGTAAACTCACTCACCACAATTCGCCCCCAGGTTTGAAATTAAGGTTTATATAACCAGAGTGGTTGTCCACTCGTCGATAACTCAAAATCTAGCCAATTGACAACATTATTAAATTGGTGCGTTTGCAGGGAAAGTTGATTCTGATTTAGAACTTTTTTCAAGAAGGGTTTGGGTTCTTCGATGGTAAAAAATTCTGCCTTTTCAGGGTTTAATCCCGCCAGTTCTGCGGCCCAAACCCGTGCATCCTCTTCCGTTCCTAAGCGATCGACCAAGCCTAATTCCACCGCTTGTTTGCCCGTAAAAATGCGCCCATCGGCAAATTGCTTAACGGCTTCCACCGATAATTTTCTCGCTTCTGCAACGGTTTCGACAAATTGTTGATAGGTGTTATCAATCATATTCTGGAGAATTTCTTGCTCTTCTGCCAATAATTCTCGGTCAAAGGCCAAAATATCTTTGTAGGGGCCAGATTTAATGACTTTGAAAGATACCCCCACTTTTTCCAAGAGTCTTTCTAGATTATTTCCTCGCAAAATCACGCCAATACTGCCCGTAATTGTCCCAGGATTGGTCATGATATGACTCGCTCCCATGCCGACATACACCCCACCCGAAGCAGAGATATTGCCAAAACTGGCGACAATTTTGACCGTTTCTCCTAATTTTTTGAGAGCTTCATAGATTTCTTGGGAATCGACGACCGTTCCGCCTGGGGAATCAATCCGCAACAGTAGGGCGGGAAATTTCTTTTCTTTGACCGTTTTAAGGGCTTTTAAGACTTGGTCACGGGTATTTCCCGCGATCGCGCCTGAAATTTCAATACGAGCAATTTGTTTGGTACTTTTGGGTTTTAAGGGCCAGATCATAGAAGTTGAATAAAGAAAGTGCGTAATCAGAAAGGGAGAATGAATCGTGAATATCTCTTTTGTAACACTAAATTTCATTAATTAACCTGGACAAAACCCCTGAACTGTCTTATATTGTCTTACTCAGGGTTTTATCTCATTTTTTGTCCATTGCTCAAACATTTCTTTTTCCCCTCTTCGTTTCAAGAAAATTTAGAGCAAGATCCTGATAGGATAAAGTAATTTGTAATCATAAATTAAGAGGGATATAACACAATCATGTCTTTAAAAAATTACTGGTCTCGTTTACTGGCCCTAGTTCTGGTAGCCGTCATTGGTTTAACGGGATGTAATAGCTCCACAGGGCTAACGGGCAATTATAGCCAAGATACTTTGACAGTCATCGAAACTTTGACGACGGCTCTCGATTTACCCAGTGATGCCCCAGATTTAGCCGCAATTCAAACAACCGCCAGAGAACAAATCAACGATTACATTTCCCGCTATCGCCGAGAAACCAAGTCCGGTGGCTTGCGTTCTTTCACGACCATGCAAACGGCCCTGAATTCCCTAGCAGGTTATTATACTGCCTACGGAAGTCGTCCTATCCCCGAAAAACTCAAAAATCGCCTCAAAATTGAATTTAAACAAGCAAAAGTCGCCGTTGAACGGGGTGTTTAAAGTTGGGGCTTGCTGAAGTTCTAGAGTCATAAAACAGGGCAAGCTGTCACACATTCAGATTGCACAATGATTTTGCTCAAAGTTTTGTAACAAGGGGCTTAAGCCCCTTGCCTGTAAGAGCTTTAGATAATTAACAGCCTATTTGATTTAGACAAAAATTTCTCATTTTAGTCTGTTTCTGTCAAATAATTTACCCCCTTTATTGTTTCTAGCCTCCGTATTGCCAGCCCGTGCTTTCCAGTAACAAGGGATTCCCTTCTCGATGAATTCCTGCTCCAATCACTTCTCCTACATAAACCGTGTGATCGCCGTGATCAACTTGCCCAACCACTCGGCATTCCACATAACCGAGGGAATCTTGAATAATGGGACATCCCGTTTCTGGGCCTTCATAAAATTCAACGTCTTCAAACTTATTGCCTACCCGTTGCTTGGGTTTAAAAAACTGAGCCGCTAAATCCTTTTGATTTTCGTCTAAAAAACTAAGGGCAAACACACCAGAATTTTTGATCATGGCATGGGAACCCGAATCGGCTCGCACACAGTTGATGACCAGGGGCGGCTGGAATGATCCCTGCATCACCCAACTAGCGGTAAATCCATTGACTTGTTCCCCATCCTTTACGCCACAAATGTAGAGTCCGTGAGGGATTTTACGCAATAAAGTTTTTTTGGCTTGTTCGTCTAACAAAATGAATGCTCCTAGTCTAGGAAGTAGGCTGTCCAATAGCTAATCATACCTGATCGCTTTATGATTGAAAGCATTCTATCGGCATAATTTGAGGATGAATCAGGTCAAGTCCGCGATCGCGGTGAAGGATGTTTATTTTGAATGGAATGAGTCGAACCCCATTCTTTCTGCCTGTTCCCTAGAAGTTCCCAAGGGAGAATTTTGGATGTTGTTGGGCAATAATGGCAGTGGCAAATCCACACTCTTGAGATTGCTCGCAGGTTTGTTAACACCCCAATCGGGAGAAATTCGCCTAGATGATCCTTTGGGTTTTGTCTTTCAAAATCCCGATCATCAATTAGTCATGCCGACGGTGGGAGCGGATGTGGCCTTTGGTTTGGTGAAAGAAAATTTGTCTATCCCCCAAGTTCATGCCAGGGTCGGAGAAGCTTTAGCCGCCGTTAACCTTTTGGAAATGGAGCGTCGTCCGATCTATGCCCTCAGTGGGGGACAAAAACAACGGATCGCCATTGCAGGCGCGATCGCTCGTCATTGTGAAGTCTTGATTTTAGATGAACCCACAGCCCTGCTTGATCCGGATACCCAGTTAGAATTAGTGGTACAAGTGCAAAAATTAGTCAAAAATCGCGGAATAACGGCTCTCTGGGTAACCCATCGGTTAGAAGAATTAAATTATTGTGATGGAGCTTTTTTGTTGGAAGGGGGGCGGGTTGTGGCCCAGGGAGATCCTCAAATTCTTAAACAACGCTTGATGCAATCGGAAGACAAAGAGTAATTGCCATTTTGCTATTTAAAATCAGCAGATTAAATCCGTAGAACGTAAAGTCCTATGTTATTCTATGAATCGAGTATCTCTACAAATAAGTCCCAGGCGATGAGTATGACCAAAATTCTGGCTATTAATAAATTTCTATTGGCGATCGCCGTTTTGCTGATTCCCATGAATAGTGCCTTTGCTCAATTGGCCACCCCTAGCCCAGCCTCGACAGAAACGATTAGTAGTCTAGTGTCTCCCGATACCAAAATTGATTATCTTCCCCTTAAAAATCTGCTGGCGGCTAAAAAATGGAGACAGAGTAATGATGAAACACGCCGATTGATGTTACAAGCCGCGAACCGAGAGAAACAAGGCTGGTTAACTGCCGAAGATATTAATAACATTTCTTGCTGGGATCTGAAAACCATTGATGATCTTTGGAAACAGGCTTCTAACGGTCGCTTTGGTTTTAGTGTCCAATATCCCATTTTCGTTGATACGGGCAATAAACCTGGGCGACTGATGGCTCCCGATGCCTACGATAAATTCGGAACACAAGTGGGTTGGCGACAAAATAACGAATGGATACTGTTTAAAGAAAATCTCAACTATTCCCTAGATGCGCCCATTGGCCATTTACCTAATCCCAGGGATGAATATCAAATTAATGGTGGACGTTTGGAATATACCAATCTAACCAAGCGAATTGCTGACTGTAAGATTGTTGCCGCTCCTGTTCAAACGATGCCCAAATTTTCACCATCCACAACTCCTTCCCAAAAATAATTTTCGGACTGGGGTTGATTGCTTTTTATTTTTTAGAGAAGGGCGATCGCGGTTTTATCTAGGATACGGGCAAAAACAGTTTCAACGTTAATACGACAGCAAATAAAAAACTATGCTGAAATTGTATATACAAAATGTATCTAAGTTTTAATAAAATTTGAATGGGACGAAAATAAAAATCAACAAAATCGTCAAAAACACGGTATCAGCTTTGAAGAAGCAAAAGAAATCTTTTCGGGCATTGTTTTTACTTCCGTTAATCAAAGATTTGATTATGATGAAATCCGCGAGGTCAGTATTGGTACGATACAAGGTTTTGTCATTGTTACTGTGTCTCATACTGAAAGAAACGGAAAAACTCGTCTAATTTCCGCCCGAAAAGTTACCCCAAAAGAAAGGAGGCAATACTATGAATATCTCGCACAAACGACTTGAAGAAATTCAAAATATTCCTGATTCTGCTATTGATACGTCTGATATTCCTGAATTAGATGATGATTTTTGGCAGACGGCAAAAATGATAGTTCCGATCACTAAAAAATCTATTTCTATTCGCTTAGATAGTGATGTTTTGGACTGGTTTAAAGGTCAGGGTAAGGGCTATCAATCAATTATTAATAATGTGCTTCGTACTTATGTTAATCATCAACAAAATAAAGCTTTAATTCCTGAAAATTATCATTCTCAAGATGAAGACATCATATTAAATTCTGATATTAAATAATATTTTCCTGATTCTTAATCTGTCAATAAATTCTCTCCCAATACTTGTTAGTTTAATGCGATCGCCTCAATTCTTAAGATCTCAATGCGATCGCTCTACAAAAATTGAAGGTTCATTAAAATATAACTTTAGCCAGTAATCGCTATTTTGGTTTTCAATAAGTCAAAAAGAATTGGGTTCAAGTTGAAATCCCAAGCCTACTTGGGTAAAATGAGCATCTTCTGTCAAGATTCGATAAATATTAAATTCTTGCATAATTAACATTGAAGTTAAATCTGTGAAAGATATTTGAGGTTTGTCAAGATATTTTAATCGCAACATTTGAGTTTGGGCAAAGCGAAATTCATCTACTTGGATTAGTTTAAATTGCTCTGTAAAAAATGCTTCAGATAGTTGAAGCATTGCTTGTTTGGCTTGGAATGAGTTGAGTCGTTTAAAAAATAATGTAAATGTTTCATCTAGAACGAATGTGCTGGTATAGATGAGGGTTCTTTCGGCAATTAAGATTTGATAAAGATTCGCAACTTCTTTATGCCTGCGTTCTCCCGAATCATTTAGAGTAAGCCAGCCCCAGGTATCGATGAATATAGCGTTAATCATAGAGATCTTGGTCAATTTGTTGGGCAAGATTGCCGTGATTGTTTGCTCCAATAAAGTTTGTTAGGGGATCGTATGGGGCAGAGGTCGGATTAGAATCCTTTTTCGGTTGCAGTGTTTGGATAAATTGCAAAACTATCTGGATCTGCTGTTGGCTGAGTTCGCCGATCGCATCTAGGATTTGTTGGTTTTGGTTTGTGGAATACATGATGAGTCAATGTATTTATTTTTTTCAGTGTAGCAAATTTTGAATACAGTGCGATCGCCTAAATTCTAATAATCTAAATGCGATCACTGTAACCAATCTATCCATTTCCTAAGATAGAATCATCCTCTGTAAATTGCTCGATCGCTTCTAGCATTCCCTCTGAGTATGGCTCTAAGATGGTGGTACAAACGTGAAGTTCGGCTAGGGCGTTACAGAATTCATCGGAGTCTGGATTGGCTGTTTGGAGAATGTTAATGGCTTCAAGGGCGCGTTTTAGTTGAGGTTGATATTCTGCCATGTGACGCTTGAGGCGATCGATGGGTTGTTTGTAGCTTGTATTCATTTTTTGAGTCTCCTTTGTAATTTTGCAATTTGGTTATGACAGTTTGCTACGGTTTTTTCCCAGTGAGCGATTAACCTAAGTCTTGATTTTCAATTGGTTTTTTTCCTCTCTTTTGCTAGTTTTTGTAAGTGTTCTTCAAGTGCTTTGTATTGTCCTTCTAGTTGAATGCGGTATTTTTTGTTATCCGTCATTATTGGCAATGGTTCAGCCTGATTAAAGGCAGAAAGGATTACTGGGCAAAGGATTAGAGAAACAAAGAAGCAAATATAAGCTTGGAAGTAATGGTTATAACTTTACAGGGGTGTTAAGGGTAATAATACTATAAATAAATCGGTAAAAAAAGGAGAGAGAGTATGTCAATCCAAAAGATAAAGCCAATCCAAGAGTTTAATGATTCTATATTTTGCAATGGGAAAGAAAAAGAATTATTTAAACGAGACTGTCCTCATTGTCACAGCGAGGAAGTGAAAATTCATTCTCATTACAAAACGAAAAATAATGGAGAGAGAAAAATATTTATCTGTCAAAAATGTGAGTCACTATATTCAGAAACGTATAATAC
>QBMS01000007.1 GCA_003249095.1 Snowella sp. | reverse complement strand
TGATTGGTTCCAACATTGTGGTCTCTACTTTGAGCCTTTGAGATAGCTTTTTCGTGGTGTGTTTGATCGGAAATTGCTGTAAAGATACTAAGATTCTGTGAACAGAATAGACTTAGTTATTACAGCAGTCGTCTTTATTCACTCAGGAAAAATGATCACCCTATCTGGATTAGCAACAACTTCTTCGAGTAGAGTTTGATAATTATTTGCAAACTGGGTCATACGCTCTTTTTTAAAGAGTTGTGATTGATATTTAAGCTGTATGATGTAGTGAGTTTTGGGTTCAGATTCATCTGCCACTGACAATAGTTTTGTACGAATTACAAAAGACAAATCAAAAAAATTGACCACCAGAGATGAAGCGTAGCCTGATTCTTCATGGGCGTATCGTTCCGATTTTAGCTCATAGAGTTCAAAAGGCTGTTCCCAGGTAATCATATTAATTTGAATCCGAGAAAGAGGATGAAGAAGAAAGTCTCGCTGGGGATGGGCTTCGCGGGCTAACTGTTCAAAAGGGACATATTGATACTTATAAGCATCTGAGGTTATGCGACGTACTTTTTGTAACAACTCTCGAAAGGTTGTCGGTTTTTCTCCTAATTCAATTGGCAATAATAAGTAATTAGTAAAATTTCCAACTACGCCGTTAAAATTAGTCGATGGTCGAACCGTATTCGGTGTAACAACGGCTAACTGTCGATTACCACTATAGCGATATAACAACAGATAAAAGCAACTAAGATAACCCATAAATAGGGTAGTATGCTCTTTTTGAGTCAACTGCTTTAATCCATCACTCAAAGTCAGGGGCAAAATTTGACGGATTTGAGCAGTTTTGAAGTTAGGAACCGTTTGAGTCGGATAATCTTGGGTTAGGGCGGGAGTATCGGTGATGTCCGCTAAACGGGGCAACCAATAAGCGCGATGTTGCTCTAATAAGGTAGTGGGGAGATGGCTTTGCCAGTACGCATAATCGACATATTGAGATGATAAAGGGGGAAGGGATGGTTCTTTGCCCAACCCAAAATCACGATACAATATACTCAATTCATTTAATAGTAAACGTTTAGCTTGACCATCCACCATAATATGATGAAAGACGATTAACAGAAGATGTTCATCGGTTGCTATTTGTAGTAAAGCGAATTTTACTGGTGGTTCTTGGGCAAGATCAAAGGGTTGATAAAGAAACCTATTTACATAATCTTCAATGGCTTGTTTATCTGACAATTGCTCAACTATAAAGTCAATTGACACCTGTTGTTCGATAGATTGAAACAACCGATCTTCTTTCCGCAAAAGTCTGGCGCGAAGTGCATCATGTCGTTGGACTAAGTAAGCGAAACTCTGTTGTAATGCCTCTACATTGGGTGATCCTACCAAGCGATAAACAGAGGGCAAATGATAAGGTAATGTAGTTGTACCCGATTCAAACCACTTCATTAACCTTTCTTGGGCATAAGTTGCTGGGGCATAAGTGACTGAAGTTGTTACATCGTTGTTAGCATGAGTAATAATATTGCTTTGTAATCCATTAATATAAGTTGCTAAACCCTCAACGGTAGGATACTCAAATAGTATTGTCGGCAATAAATGTAGATGGGTGTCAGATAATTTTGCTAGTTTAGCGACAATATAAGTCGCCATGAGAGAGTCTCCGCCTAATTCAAAAAAATTATCTCTAATACCAACTTTTTCCCGCAATACATCTTCCCATAAGCTGACTAATAAAGATTCCGTCTCTGTTTGTGGTGGTACATATTCCCGCTTAGAAAAGTCGGGTTTGGGTAGGGAGTGGCGGTCTATTTTTCCGTTTACGGTCAACGGAAAAGCCTCTAACGGAATAAATATATTCAACTTTACTCGGTTTACCAAGCGTTCATTAACATAAATTTGTAAAAGCGATAAATCTAGCCCCTCTTTACCGACAACATAAGCGACTAAATACTGTTTTTCTCCCTCTTCGATCAATTTTACTGCCGCTTCTTTAACGAATGGGTATTCTAACAAAATTCCCTCAAGTTCATCTAATTCAACGCGAAACCCGCGCACATTGACTTGATTATCTCGTCTTCCTAAAATTTCTACCTCTCCATTGGGCAAATATCGGCCCATATCACCTGTTTTGTAGATGCGATCGCCTGATTTTTCCGTGTAAGGATTAGTCATAAAACGCTGCTGAGTTAAAACAGGATTATCTAAGTAACCTTGGCAAAGATAAGGAGTACGGACGGCTATTTCCCCTTTTTCACCGATTTTAACTAATTGGTTATTGTCATCTAATAGTAAAATTTGAACATCATCTATTCCTTGTCCAATGGGCGCGATCGCGCAATGCCGCTTTGCGATCGCAGATGTCATTTTCTGCGGTAATAGGATATGGTAGCTCATCGCTTGAGGGGTTTCTGTCGTGCCATAAAAATTGACGCAACTCAAATTAACCGTCAATTTTTGCAACTGAGTGACTAGGGAATTAGGCAATTTGTCGCCACCAAAAAAGAGATAGCGTAAATCAGGGAGAGGCTGATTAGTGATAGTGAGTAGTTGTCCTGTAGGGGGGGTAAGATGGGCAACAGATATTTGATTGACTCGCATCCATTCCCCTAAATTTAAACTAATTGAAGATTCATTCAAGGGGTTTGGTACATACAAGGTTGCCCCTAAAGACAAGGGTGTGAAAACATCGCGTAACAAAATATCATGGGCAATACTGGCTAAATTACTGAAACGATCCTCTTGAGTTAATCCAAATGTGCGAATTTGCCACTCAATGAAATGGGTGACGGGGCCATGAGTCCCCACAACGCCATTGGGGATGCCTGTAGAACCAGATGTAAAAACGATATAAGCCAATTGCTCAGGAGTTATCCTCCGATGAGGATTAGTTATCGAATACTGACCTAAAATTTCCTCTGCTTGGTAAAGTTGTTGGGGTAAATGAAGTTGTACTTTGGGTGCAATTTCCTGTAAGGCTTCTGGTAATTCTCCAGCGACTTCTAAACAAATCAACGCTTTTGGATTTGCTAACTGACAATACCTCAATAGCTGGGTGACGGGATAAAGTTTATTTAAAACCATAAAAGTAGCACCCGCCTTGAGGATTCCTAGCAAAGCAACTACTAAAAAGGGTGACAATGATGCATAAATAACTACTAATTTGCCCTCTAGTTGATGCTCCAGAAGATAATGGGCAATTCGATTACTTAATTCGTTTAATTGTTGATAGGTGAAGGTGATGTCAGCACCAACAACGGCTAATTTTTCGGGTACTCTTTCCACTTGTTGCTCAAAAGATTCATGTATTGCGCCAAACCAGCGAAAAGGCAAATTTTGTGTTGGATTGGGTAAAAAAACTGGTCTTTGTGTCTCGTTATCTTCGTCTTTCGTCGTCGAAACAACAGTTTTTTGATGAGAAAAGTAGTGGGTTTGTTCAAAATTAACTTGGTAAATTTGATGTTGAGCCAGGGTTTCCTGATCAATATCAACTCCTATGCCCGCACCAGTTGGTACAGCTACGGTTGAATCTTCTTTGTTTCGTACAAATGTGCCATCTTGAAGCCATGAATTGCCGAGACTATAAACGTTAATATCATTTGCTAGAGTAAAATTAGCTTTAGCCGCTAAATGTAGGTTTACAATCCGCCCAATGGGTGTTTCAAACATTCCTCCACACCACATTTGCCAACCCGCCGCCTGCATCATGTCGTGAATTTCCAGTGCGTGACGAAATCCTCCGACTCTGCCAACTTTCATATTAACAATGCGCCCTGCTTGTAAAGCAATCGCTCGTTGTGCTTGTTCGACAGAGTAAAGGCTTTCATCTAAACAAATTGGCGTATTAATAATCTCTTGTAGCTTGGCGTGATCAATAATATCGTCGTGGGCTAAGGGCTGTTCTATCATCAGCAAATTAAATAAATCTAACTCCTGAAATAATGAAGTATCTGCCAAAGTATAAGCATTATTAGCATCAACCATTAATTGAATATCTGGATAATGCTCTCGAATGGCTTGCACAGGTTCAATATCCCATCCTGGCTTGATCTTAATTTTAATCCGTTTATATCCATCATCCAATCTTGTTGCTACTTTATCCAATAGGGTTGGTATATCTTTTTGGATACCGATACTAGATCCGATCTCAACTTTGGTTTTCACACCACCGACCATTTGGGAAAGGGAAATATCCTGTGATTTAGCTAATAAATCCCACAACGCATTTTCAATAGCGGCCTTAGCCATAAAATGCCCGCGAATCTGGCTAAAACTTGGCAAATTCTGAACATTATCAAGCTCAGACTGCATAACACGAGGAATCAAAAAATCCTCTAGGATATGCTTTGCAGTTTTCACCGTTTCGTATGAATATGAGGGATGTTCAGAGGCGATGCATTCCCCCCAACCGACTAAGCCCTGACTATGAACAGAGAGTAAAATACAATTTTTGTAGTTTTCTATACCATAACTAGTTTTGAATAAATTGGGTAATTTTTGTTTAATTTGATAGAGTCGGATCTGTTCAATTTTCATCGACATAGCTTAGGCAATAATACAAAATTAATTTTAGACTAAATTGCAGTCTTAATCTAATTTTTCTTTTCCAATTTTCCTTGATTTCCGATTGCCTGGCACTAGTGTCGTCTGATCAAAGTCGAAAAAAGCTATGGCGCAAAGCTTACAGGACATGGGAAAACTAATTAAAACCGATAGACGGAGCAGTATTGTCAATTATTCTAACTGTTTAGACGATGCAGAATATATCGTGAAACTCATCAAAAAATTTATTACAATTAGCCTAGAAATTGTTCAAGTTTTTAAAATGTTACCTGATTTAGGTTTGCCTAAAAATTAAATCCGAAAGCAATTTAATTCAGTGAAAAAATATCAATTCAACATAAGCTGCTAATTATCTAAAATATATACAGGCAAGGCGCTTAAGCCCCTTGTTACGAGACTCTCAACAGAATCATTAGGCAATCTAAATTTGTGACAGCTTATTCGATTAAGGATTAATCCCTTCTAACTCTTCCTCCGTTAACCCATAGAGACTGCGTAACTTATCCAATTTCTCCTCATCCGCTTGCCAAAAACCGCGACCATTGGCTTCTAACATTCGTCCTACAATATTCCGAAATGCTTCAGGATTTGCGGCCTGCAATTTTCGAGCCATCTCTGCGTCTAGGGCATAGCTCTGAGCAGCTTGATCATAGACCCAATTATCGGTAAAACTGACCGTGCCGCTCCATCCCACCAAAGCCGTCATCCGTTGAGAAATTTCGTAGGCTCCCCCCGAACCCTGATTAACCATTGCCTCGGCCCATTTCGGATTCAGTAATTTCGTCCGATATTCCAAACGCAATAAATCCTCTAACTTGCGGGGAGTCGTATCTTTTGAGAAACTTTCGATAAAATTCGCCGTAACCTTGCGACCGCTTTGTTTCTCGGCGGCCAGCTTTAAACCGCCCGTATTGCCGTAATATTCCTGAATATCCGTTAAACCATACTCCACCGAATCAATTTCTTGCACAATGCGATCGCTGGTTTGGAGTAAGTGTTGTAAAATTTCTGGCCGTGCCTGACCTTTATCCTGTTTACCGTAACTAAAACTATTGCGTTTTTGCCAGGTATTGGCGAGTTCCGAATCATTTTCCCAATTTCCATCCACGACTTGATCATTGACTAAGGAACCAAAATCTCCTGCGGGATTAGAAAACAGTCGAGCCGACGCATTCGCAATTCCCTGTTCTTGGAGCGTTAGATAATGTTTCCGAATAAAATTTTGATCTGCGGGTTCTTCGGCGATCGCGCACCGTTGGAATAAATCATCTAATAACTCAATAATATTAACAAAGGTATCGCGAAAAATTCCTGATAAATTGGCTAAAACATCAATACGCGGATGGCCGACGTTTTCTAAGGATTTGAGTTCATAACGGACAATCCTTCCCGTCCCTTCTTTGATCGGTTCTGCTCCGACTAATTCTAATAAAATTCCTAAGGATTCTCCCTTTGTTTTAATAATATCTAAACCCCACAACATGACGGCGATCGTTTCAGGATAATTTCCCGTTTCTTCTAAATGTTTAGCAATAATTTTTTGAGCAATTTCCCGACCCCGTTCATAGGCCGCAGGGGATGGCATTCGGTAGGGATCAAGGGCGTGGATATTTCGTCCTGTGGGTAAAACTCCCGTTCCATCCCGTAGTAAATCGCCTCCTGGTGCGGGTAAGATATATTCCCCATTTAAACCCCGCAATAAATTCGTTAATTCATCCGTATTTTGTTTTAATAAATCTCGAATTTGTAAGGCTTCCTGGACAATTGCTTTCCGTCCATTGGCAAGCGATAAAAGATACTCGTCGGTTTGATTTTCTTCGGCGATCGCGTTTTGTTCCCACTCGGTCAGTTGATCGCCAAAATAGGCATCTAAATAGGTTTTGAATTGTTCTGAATTAGGAGGCTGTCCCAAAATATGTAAGCCCGAAGAAAACAGCCGTTGGGCAAGAATTTGTAAATATTCATAAACCTCTAAAAAATAATCATAAAGAGCGTGTTTACTAAATAAACGGGCATTCTCTACCGTAAATTCAATCCCTAACTTTTTACCCTCAGTGAATTGACAATCGGCTTCTAAACCCGTATCCACAATTTTTTGACAAATGATCGGTAAAAGCGATTGATTTTTCTCTGGATCTTCTCGAAATTCCGTAATTAAATCTTGTAACATCATTAATTCTTTATATAAAGCCGCTCGTCCGTAGGGAGGTACATTATGGGAAATTAAAACACCATAACCCCGACGTTTTGCTAACATCGACTCCGAAGGATTATTGGCCGCATAGAGATAAAGATTGGGCAAATTTCCTAATAAGATATCAGGCCAGGAATAGCCCGTATTACCCAAGGGAGAACCAGGCAACCATTCAACTGTTCCGTGCATCCCAAAATGAATGATCGCATCTGCTTGAAATTCTTTCGTTAACCATTGATAAAAAGCGGCATATTGGGGATGGGGCGTTAAATCTTTTTCAAACATCAAACGCATGGGATCACCTGATACTCCTAAAGGGGGTTGTACCCCGATCCAAATATTTCCTAATTGCAGACCGCCTAAATATAATTTATCTTCATAGGTTTTAATTCCCGCACTGGTTAAGGATTTCCAATGTTTTTCAATGCGACTAGTGAGCAAATAGCCTAACCATTTCTCTAGGGTACGAACCGTGACACTTTTTTCTTCAATTTCGGCACGACTAACACTTTCATCAATTTGTTTAATTTTTTCAATTAAAGTCTCTCCCTCTTTGGGTAATTCTCCGATAAAATAACCCTGTTCTTTTAATGCTTGTAACACCTTTAATAAACTGCGAGGCACATTTAATAAAGCGGCTGTTCCTGTGGCTCCATAACCTGGCGGAAACCCGTATAAAATAATGGCAATTTTACGATTTTCGGGTAACTTTTTGCGTAATTGAATCCAATTTTTTAATCTTCCCGTTAATCGTTTAACCCGTTCAGGAATGAGATAGATTTCTTCCCCCACTAATCCCCCCAACGCAACCGTATCGATCGCACCATCGAGTTCAGGCAAGGCATAGAGAACCACACTTTGTAAACCGCCAATGCCCTGTCTCGTCCAGGAATGAATGTCTTGAATGAGTAAGGGTGCGGCAATAAAATAGGGAATATTTTTCGCGGTTAAAATCCGTTTAGCGACTTCAACCTGTCGTCCTGCTTCCATCGAGCCAGCAGGGCCACCGACGAGGGGAAAACCGATAGTAGAAACGATCGCATCAACTTCTATGGCATCTTTGTTGAGGGAAGGGGTTTCAATCTTTCCCCGCTGTCGTTGTTGGGTTTCATAACGGGTTGTTAGCCAATCTCGAACAACGACATGACCTTCTACCCCGTTAATAAAAATGGGGAGAGGAATTAAATTTTCAGCTTCAAAATAACGAATTAATTGGGCGATATATTTGAGTTTTGTAATAACGTGCTTACGATAAATGAGAATAGCAACTACCCCAGATTTAGTGTTTGAATCTTCAATTTTAAATTGTTCTAAATACCAGTTTAAATAAGTTTGAGGAGACGTAAAATAACCTGAATAATCGGGATGCAATAACCCCATATTCGGTGTTTCGATGGGTTTAGGAATCTCTCCCACCTTTAAGCCTAAATATTTATCTGTGATCGCCCAATACATGGCCGCGACATTTTCTAATCCCCCCGCATTCCAATAACCGTAGATAATCAACCAATTACGGAGATCTTGAACTTTTTTAGCAGGAATAAATTTGAGTAATTTTGGCCCTGTTTTCAAGAAACTTAAATAACCTGCTAGTTTATCTTCTTCCTTGCCACTGGAAAATTTACTCAGAATAAATTGAATGGGTTTGGGCATTCCCTTGGGCTGATCGCCGATCGCAAATTTCCCCAATTGGGTCAGGCTCATCAGTTCTAATGCTGACTCGAATACTAAACGAATGGGAATAGTTTGAACCTTTTCCCGTAACCAAATCACCTGTTCATAGTCAAAAATCAGACTAGCAAAAAAGACCTGGGCTGTTTCTAACGCCTGGGCAACTGCTTCGGGTTCCGTACTGAGACTGCGATCGCTAAAGGCAAGAATTTCTAAGTCTGGGCAACGAGAACGGGCTAATTGGGCCGCTTCACGGTAAAGATTGGAATTAAAGGATTCAAAACCCGTAATAATAACAATGCGTTGCATAATTGGTATTTATATATTTTATTTTCTATTATAATAATTTTCTAAAATCTTGAGTACAACACATTACAAATAACCGATAGACAAAATCCTGTAGGAACAGAATATACTATGTCCTTGTATCGAAAAGAGCAGAAAAAATTCGTCAAAAATACAATTAATTTAATAAAGTAATTGTTAAAAAATAGGATTAATTCTTAAGCTTTTATGACCAATCTATTTTCGTTATTCTATTAAAAAAATTTGCCTTGAGGACATAATATATTATGTCCCTACAGTGGATTTGAGATCATGACCAAATCTGAGATTAATTAACTCCATTTTTTTTGTAACATTTGTTTACAAAAATAATTGTTATCCTAGAAATAAGGATGTAGAACAAGACTTGAGAAAAAATACTCGCTTAACATTTTTGATCATTTTTGTGAACTTTAAGAGCTTGAAGTCAATCTAAAAAATCAATTTATTATTGTATTTTAGGAAAATCATTAAAAAAAAGAAATTTAAAGGTATTTTGTCTGGTTTGATCGCTAATTGGATGACTTAGTTCTCGAATCCTTGAAAAATTATTGATTTTAAAGTAGGGCGAAAGAAAAGGAGGATTAACCGAATGGATAGACAATTTGCCGATCGCCGAGAAGCAGGAAAACTCCTAGCCTCTAAACTCCATGCCTATCAGGATTGTGCAGAAGCGATTGTTTTGGCCCTACCGAGGGGAGGGGTTCCTGTGGCCTTTGAAATTGCGACCCGTCTCCATCTTCCCCTAGATGTTTGGATCGTCCGCAAACTCGGTGTTCCCTACCATAAGGAATTGGCGATGGGCGCGATCGCGTCGTCGGGGGAAAGGGTAATGAACTGGGACGTGGTGAGATTGTCCCATATTTCACCAGAAACCATTGAGCGAGTGGTCAAAGAAGAAACGGAGGAACTGCAAAGACGAGATCAACTTTATCGACAAGGCAAACCCTGGCCAAGTTTGACTGATCAGATTATTATTCTGGTAGACGATGGTGTTGCGACAGGAGCCAGTATGCAAGCCGCGATCGCTTCTCTCAAACCCCATCAACCTAAAGAAATTATTGTTGCTGTTCCCCTTGCATCCCCTGATATCTGTACAAAAATTGAAGCAGAAGTTGATCAAGTGGTGTGTTTACTCCAACCCGAATCCTTAGACGCGATCGGTCGTTGGTATCTCAATTTTTCTCAAACCAGTGACCAGGAAGTACGGGACTGTCTCGCAGAATCCGCCAAACAATTAAAAAGTCTCTCTCTCATCGGTTAATCATGACTTTAGATAGGTCTTAAAACTTATCAGATCTCCCTAAACCTCCTTTTTCCCCCTCAGCCCCCCAAGTTTGGGGGGAGATGAGAACATTTCTGAGTTCAAAGTCCCCCAGAATTGGGGAATTTAGGGGGCTAGAAAAGGTTAATAACAAAACCAAGAGAGACAGGGGGGATCCAGCGCACAAAGTATTGTCAATGTAATCAGCTACTTATCCCTATGAATGACAATCTTAATTATCAATCGCCTAAACAAGTCCCCGATGAATCGAATCGTGGCGGAGTGGGTCGCAATCTCCTGATTTTATTACTGTGGCTCTTATTTTTGAATTTGTTTGTGTTTCGGGGAGCAGAGTCTCCTTTAGTTCCCTATAGTCAATTTTTAGACCAAATCGACGCTAATCAGGTATCCGAAGTACAGATTGGCACAAAAATAATTGAATATGCCCTGAAACCAAATTTTTCTACCAATCAACCCCCATCAGATCAGCCAGAAAAACCCAAAATTTTGCGGACTCTGGCGATCGCCCAGGATAAAGAGTTACCCCAGTTATTAAGAGCAAAACACATCAAATTTTCAGCCTTTCCCGACGATGCGGGCGGTTGGTTCGCGACACTCCTGGGCTGGATTATTCCTCCCCTCATCTTTGTGGCAATCTGGCTCTGGTTTTTGGGTCGTAGCCAAATGAATAGTCCTGCTCCCTTTAATGTGGGAAAAAGTAAGGCTCGCATTTACGCCAATGGCAGTACAGGAGTCACGTTCGATGATGTGGCGGGGGTAGATGAGGCCAAGGCGGAGTTACAGGAAATCGTTGAATTTTTGAAAAATGCCTTCAAATGCGTTAATTTAGGCGCGAAAATTCCTAAAGGGGTTTTATTGATCGGCCCACCAGGAACAGGTAAAACACTCCTAGCAAAGGCGATCGCGGGAGAAGCGGGGGTTCCGTTTTTCTCGATTTCTGGCTCGGAATTTATTGAATTATTTGTCGGGATTGGGGCCTCACGGGTGAGGGATTTGTTTGAGCAGGCCAAACTTCAGGCTCCCTGCATTGTTTTTATTGATGAACTAGATGCTTTGGGGCGATCGCGGGTCGGGGCAAACCCTATGATGGGCGGCAACGATGAACGGGAGCAAACCCTCAATCAACTTTTAGCGGAAATGGATGGTTTTGAACCGAATGCGGGGGTAATTCTCTTGGCCGCAACCAATCGCCCCGAAGTGCTTGATCCTGCCCTATTGCGTCCTGGTCGATTTGATCGTCAGGTTTTAGTGGATCGGCCCGACAAGAGCGGACGGGAAGCCATTTTGCGAGTCCATGCCAAGGATGTCAAACTGGCGAATAACGTAGATTTAGATAAACTCGCCGCCCGTACCCCTGGTTTTGCAGGAGCCGATCTTGCTAACTTAATTAATGAAGCGGCCCTTTTAGCCGCCCGAAAAAATCATCTATTGGTGTCAATGGAAGACCTAAATGAGGCGATCGAGCGTTTACTGACGGGTTTAGAGAAAAAGTCGCGGGTTTTAAATGAAGTCGAGAAAAAAACCGTTGCCTATCATGAAGTTGGCCATGCTATTCTTGCCGCGTTGATGCCTGGTGCGGGGGTCGTTGAAAAAATTTCCATTGTACCGAGGGGTTTGGGAGCCTTGGGCTATACCTTGCAATTACCCGAAGAAGATCGTTTTTTGATGCTAGAAGATGAAATTCGGGGGCGGATTGTTACCCTATTGGGCGGAAGGGCAGCAGAGGAATTGATGTTTGGCAAAGTTTCGACGGGTGCGGGGGATGATATCCAAAAAGTGACGGAATTAGCCGAACGGTTTGTAACGTTGTATGGCATGAGTGACCGTTTAGGCCCCATCGCTTTTGAGAAAACCCAATCCCAATTTCTAGACCCGATCGCTAGTCCCCGTCGTTCTGTCAGCCCGAAAGTTGCCGAAGAGATTGATCAGGAAATTCGAGAACTTGTTGAGGGAGCGCACCAAATTGCCCTGTTAATCCTCGATAAAAATAAAGGTTTGTTAGAGGCGATCGCAAAAGTTTTATTAGATCAAGAAAGTTTAGAAGGAGATTGGTTAAAATCCCAATTAAAACAAGTTGAAAAAACAGAGGATTTGCAAGAATGGCTATTAAGCGGAAAGCTATCCCATCCCATGCACTTTCCCCTCTCGATCAATGGGCAAGAAAAGAAAACTTGTAATTTTTATTAAAAGAAAACTCGGAGAATATTTATTGGGGGGGGGAATTTCTTTTTTTAGAGACACTATTGGGAGAAAAGTTAGCTAACACCAAACAAAAAATTCCGATATTAATAAAGACATCTGCTAAATTAAAAATCGGAAAATTAATGAGGCGAACGTCTAAAAAATCGATAACATGACCCAACCAAAAACGATCAATGCCGTTGCCTACTGCCCCCGCCAAAATGAATCCATAACCACACTGCTCAAGTTTGGGCATTCGCGGCGATCGCCAAGCCAGAAAGATTAACCCCAAACTCACTCCCAACGATAACCATTTTAGCCAACCCGCTCCCCCTCGAAAAAGACTAAAAGCGGCCCCTGTATTGACCACATAGGTTAAATGAAAAATATTGGGTAGAATGGGTAAGGTTGTTACGGGAGGATGGAGGAAATAGGCAATTAAAGCTTTACTCAGTTGGTCTAACAGGATGCCCGCGATCGCTGCTATCCAAAAAATAGCATTTTTTTTCATTATCAAATCGGGTATAAGAATTACTTAAAAATAATCAAGTAGATACATTAACAAAATCCTCTGGGGTTATTTGTATAAGCTCTGGATTATCTCAATATCCCCAATAAAACTTTTTAGGAACCCTTATTTCAGTATTAGGATCATCGAATGTATTCATGCTTTGATCACCATAGAGTAGAGAAGGATTATTGAGGGATAATCGAGAAATATTGATCATTAAAAATACCTGTGATTATTTTTGTTTGATTTTGGTTTCTAAAAAATCATCACTATACTCAATGATACTATGACACAATTTCAATTTTCCCATTAACTGAATTAACCAAAATGTTGGATCAGGCACTTTCGCAATCCGACCATGACGAACTTGATATCCGTGTCTCGCAGATTTTGGAAAAGCATGATGACTATTGTGCCATCCATCTCCTAGAGTCAGAACGGCAACAAAAGAATTATTTCGGCTACTATTTTTGGTCATGAAATCTTGTTTTCCATACAGATGACCGATGGAGTTCAGAAAACCATTAGAATGAAATAGCAAAGTTGTACTTAAACACAGAGCCAAAAAAAAGTCCATTCCCCCCATTAATAGAGACAGATACGCAAGACTTAAGGACGGAATAAAATGAAGCCTATCCATCAGCTTTAAAATAGGATCATTTTCAATATCTATGGGTAATTCATCGGGATAAGCATACTTGGGAACCAATACCCAGGCAAATTCAGCATACAACAAACCGATGATTCCTTTATGAGGAGCGATAGGACTATGGGGATCTTCATTAGTATCTGTATATTTGTGGTGATTAAGATGATGCACTTTCCACCAACTCGGCCCCATCTGACCAGCAGAGCAAGCGATGAAACACCCTATATAGGTAACCCACCTATTGGCGGGACAAAAGCTTTTATGAGAAATGAATCGATGAAAAAAAACCGTCGTTGCAAGCATTCTTACTATGTAAGTCACTAATAAATAAAGTGCAGCATTAAAAGATATACCAACGACCAAACAGTAGATTGCCCCCAGATGGGAAACGAGCAAGTTTAGATACGCAATTGAATAGAGTGAATTTCTCAGCCACATAAATTTTCCATAGATCAAACGATAACACGAAAGTATCAATTAGACATCTCCAAGAATTAAGTAAGAGCAATTCATGAATTGCCCCTACCAAGGGTTTCAATCCATGCACTCTTTATTTCTAGAGATATCTATTGCGAAAATGATTAATTTTTACAATAATCAATAGGATTCCCAGGTAGTATTTTTTTTCAACAAATTTCAGCTAACTTGTAAATCATACAGGAACTTGTCATACTTAACCCTAAAGATAGATTTTATTAGCTATTTTTTGATGTATTACTGTTCTATCGCTCTAAAAAAGAATTTGCTGATCGCTAGACTCTAATCTCTTTTCAAGGTCTTTTTTTAAGGTAAGTTTTGTAATCATTAATACTGAATAGAAACTGTATTTTGGCGTTCCTAATCCGTCACAAATTTAGATTGCATAACGATTTTATTGCAAGTCTTGTAACAAGGGCTTAAGCCCTTTATCTGTATGTATTTTAGATAATGAACAGCTTACCAAGAATTAAATCAGCGATCGCTGACTGATTAAGGTATGGAGAATTTAGAGTTGATTTAGCTGTTTTTATACTGACAGAAAAACAAGAATTTACGTTACTGATAAAAAAATTTAAAATCAATAAAAAAGAGCCTTACGAATAAAAAATGCCAATACAGCAACCATGCAAACCAAAATCCCTTGACCAGGTAACGCCAAAATAGAATAGTTGAGGACAGCTTGGGACAGATTCGCCCAGGTTAACACAGGAGGATTGCTGAGTTTAAGCCCTGTTAACATAAACAGATAGAGAATTCCCGAAAGATGGATGACTCCCAAACCCAACAAAGCACTCAAGGCAAGGCTTTCAATTTTTGCTCTGGAACGAAAAGCTATCATCCCACAAAGCCAGGCCCCTGGAATAAAGCCTAAAATATAACCAAAACTCGGTTCTTTCCAATAATCCCAGCCGCCACCATGAGCAAAAATGGGCAGCCAGGCTAAACCGAGCAAAATATAACTGACCTGGGAGATAATACCCACATTTTTTCCTCCCAAACAGCCTGTCAAGAGAACCGCACCAATTTGATAGGTGATTCCAAGCGAGTGGGAATAAACCCCTTTCGACATCCATTCCCAGGGCGGATTGGTAATAAAAGCTTCGGCAAATGTACTAAAAATGGTCAGCAACAAACCAATTACTGACAACAAAACCTCAGTTAACAAAGAGAGTTTGACGGTTTCAGTCGGCAATTCGTTTGTTTGGTCGGATTGATCGGAATTAGGATTGATATTCACCAGGAATTGGAGCTTCACCCCCCTCTAACCCTAAAGATTGCAACATGGCTTGATCCTGTTCTGGCGGTTGACCCAGGGTGGTCAGGTAATGGCCCACCAGCATAGCATTAATTCCCGCTTTTAAGCCCAGGTTTTGTAGGCTTCCCATGACCGCTTCCCGTCCGCCTGCATAGCGAATAATCTGTTGGGGCAGGATGAAACGGAAAATCGCGATCGCCTGTAATGCCTCGTAGGGATCAAGTTTGTGGCGGTCTTCTAAGGGGGTTCCCTCGCGGGCATTGAGTAAATTTAGGGGAACGGACTCGACTTCTAATTCCCTCAAGGATAGGGCCAAATCAATGCGGTCTTCCCAGGTTTCCCCCATGCCTAAAATTCCCCCCGTACAGGCTTGAATGCCGACGGATTTGAGATTTTTAATAGTATTGACGCGGTCTTGCCAGGTGTGGGTAGTGACAACTTCAGGGTAAAAACGTTCTGAGGCTTCTAAGTTATGGTTATAGCGAGTGACCCCCGCTTTTTTCAGTTCTTCTGCCTGTTCTAGGGTAACTTCCCCCAAGGCGCAACAGGGTTTGATCTGGGTTTCGGTAATGATTTGGCGGACAGTGGCTAAAATTTCTGCAAATTCCTGGGATTTGGGGCTATTATACTTAGGCCCGCGTCCCTGGCTCACTAAACAAAAGCGTTTGGCTCCTGCAGCGGCGGCGGCTTTGGCCTGGGCAAGAATTTCTTCCGAGGTTTTCAGCCCATAAACGGGAGCATCGGGGCTTTGGTGGTGGGAAGATTGGGAACAGTAACCGCAATTTTCCGAGCAATTTCCCGATTTAACATTGATAATGCTACAGAGATCAACCACATTGCCACAACAGGCATGGCGAATTCCATCGGCGGCTTCACACAATGCCAAAATATTTTCCTGACCTTCAATTTGGCTGAGGGCGATCGCGGTTTCCTTATCGATTCGTTCTCCCGCAATAATCCGTTCAACCCATTGAGCAAGCCAAATTTTTAAAGCGGGTGTGTCCTGGGGCGGTGTGAGGGGAAAAAGATTATTCTCGACGGTTGAAATCGGATGGGGGGAAGAAAGAGTTGTTAAAACCACGTTGGCCTACCAATTGCATCGTTTATAGGTGATCTGCATTGTACCATCGGAATTCAAAAAATCGAGTTCAAACACCAATTTATTAATACGGTGGTCAATCCCTCTAGGGTATATTCTTCGGCTTCTAGGGTGACTCTACCGAAAAGTTGTTGGCACGTTTGACTGGTTTGGGGGCCAATAGAGGCTAAACAAATAGGTTCTAAAAGTTTTAATAAATCTTCTGGGGAATCTGAATTGAATTGTTGTTTAACGAGAGTATAAAAATTCTGGACGGTTTTGGAACTGGCAAAGGTAATAATATCAATTTTTTGATTGATTAAGGCTTGCCAAATATCAGGAGTCATAGATTCAGGACAGCCCGATTGATAGGCAGGAACTTCGGTTATATTCGCGCCTTTTTCGCTTAATTGTTTAACTAAAATATCCCTACCGCCTGTTTCTACCCTGGGAAAAAGAATCGTTTGATCCAGTAAGTTTTCAGGAAAGGTTTCGATTAGGGAATCAGCCACAAAATTCGGGGGAATAAAATCCGCATTTACACCATATTGTTTTAAAGTTATTGCTGTTTTTTTACCGACAACTGCAATTTTTAATCCTGCTAAAGCTCGACTATCTTTGCCTAGTGTTTGTAATCTTTGAAAAAAGTATTCTACTCCATTCGCTGAAGTTAAAATTAACCATTGAAATCGAGATAAATCCGCGATCGCGTCATCCAAGGTTTGCCAACTAGAGGGCGGTTGAATCACCAAAGCGGGCATTTCTAAGACATTAGCACCCTGTTCCGTTAGTAATTCAGTAAAATGACTGGATTGTTCCGCCGCACGGGTAATTAAAACCGTTTTTCCTGCTAAAGGGTAAGAAGACGTGGCCATAGTTCGTAAATTAATCACCGCTCCGATGACGATAACGGATGGTGAAAGGGTAATTCCGTCAGTTTTTTCTACGATATCAGCTAAGGTTCCAATCCAAACCTGTTGATCCGTTCTACCGCTATTTTTAATGATGGCAATAGGCGTTTCAGGCGATCGCAAATTTGACCGTAATAACTCCACAATTCGCGGTAGGGTTTTTCCTCCCATTAAAATGACCAACGTATCAATCTGGGCGAGGGCTTGCCAATTCAAGCTTTCGGGATCATGCCCCGTGAGGACAACAAAACATTGGCTCAAATCTTTATCTGTCAAAGGAATACCCGCTAATAACGGAGCCGCGATCGCCGAAGATAGGCCTGGAATCACCTCAAACAAACAATTATTTTCTTTTAAAGCTTGAATTTCGGGATTAGCGCGACCAAAAATAAAAGGATCACCGCTTTTGAGTCGTATCACCCGTTTACCGTCTAAAGCATGAGTCACTAATAACTGATTAATCTCAGTTTGGGAGCAACTGGGTAAACCGCCCCTTTTTCCGACGTTAATGAGTAAGCAATCCGTTGGAACAAGGTTTAATAGCGACTCATCCACTAAGGCATCATAAATTAAGACCTCTGCTTGGCTTAAAAATTGCTGTCCTCTTAGGGTGAGATAAGCGATCGCGCCTACTCCTGCACCGATCAGATAGACTTTTCCTGACGATAAAATCATGTTATTAATTTTTTTGTTCTATTAATCTATTTATAGGCGATCGCGATAGACTAGCACTAGGTAGGGCAACGTGCGGAGGATGTACCTAAAGCTATGTCACAATTTAGCAGAACTTGGTGGGGAAAACGCTTCATTGAAGCCTTAGAAGACTTTACGGATTCGGCTAGGTTAGGGCGGGGACGTTCCTATGCTCGTAATGGCAAAATTAAGGAATATCAAATTAATCGCGGTAAAATCACGGCCAAGGTTAGAGGATCAGTTAATCCCTATTTTGGCGTTTACAAAGAACCACTCTATAAAACAACGATAGAAATTGCCGCGATCGCCCCTGGAGATTGGTCAAAGGTGATTTCCCATTTGGGATCAAAGGCAAGTCTAATTTCCAAATTGTTAATGAATGAAGTTCCTGACAATATTGAAGAGACCTTTGCTGAACTCAATTTACACCTATTGCCCAACAGCCACGCAGATTTTGAAACCAAATGTTCCTGCCCCGATTGGGAAAATCCCTGTAAACATATTGCAGGCGTTTACTATCTAGTGGCTTCGGAATTAGACCAAGATCCTTTTTTGTTATTTGAATTACGAGGAATTTCTCGCACCGAATTACAAGAAGAATTGGCGCGATCGCCTTTAGGAAAAGCCCTTTCTTCTGCCTTAAATTCTGAAGAAATTGCCCCAGTCCCCGTTGATTCCTATTACATTCGACCTAAAAAAATAGTCCCGACAACCCTGGCTTCTCCGAGAGAATTTTGGTTAGGAGAAAAGCGATTACCCCAGGAAATTGAAGCGGCTTCTAATGTGAATATTCCTGCTCTGATCGTCAAAAAAGGCGGAGATTTTCCACCCTTTTGGCATAAAGATCTTTCTTTTTTAGAAGTTATGGAAGAGTTATATCAGCGCGTGAGGACGAAAAATAAAGAGTTACTTTGAAAAATTAAATCCCCAAATTTGCGAGATCTTCTCCCATAAAAATTGACAATCCTCGATTACCTTCTACTTGTGATAATGGGGATCTACCCAACAACGGGGCAAACTTTCTCCTGATAAAAAAATGAGGGTATCCTTAGCAAATTCCTCAGTGAGTTGTTCTTCTTCACCTGATTGTATGCGACCATCAACATTATTTTTAAATGGATTCATTAAACTGATGGGATCTTCAATGGCGATTAAGGTTCCATCACGCTTATCTTTTAATAACATAATTTTTAATTGGTTTCTTGAGTCGAAGAATGATTTAAAATTACCGTTTTGTTACAATAATGAACGATGAGGAGCGATCGCATCATCTATCCCCAGTGGGAAGACATAATTTTGAAGCATTAAGTGACAGCTTAAGGGCAATTCATGAATTGCCCCTACCAATGGTTTCCGTTGATGCACTCTTGATTTCTAGATATATCGATTGATCGCAATTCGACTCGTGATCCCAGGGAAAATCTAAAGACTTTAGGAATAATCACTAGTATTTGTACCTAATTTGAATAGACTCCGTTAAAATCGGACAGTGTAAAAACATGAATGCTCCTACACTGTAAGTTCTCGTTACCGCAAAACGCCTATGACAGAATCTATTCTTCCCCGTCAAGAAAATGACTCGTCCTCTTCGATTCAGACCTGGATGCGCCGTCTGGTCTGGAAAATTGCGATCGCGACTTTGCTGTTAATGGCGGTCGGTAGCGCGACGAGGGTGATGAATGCGGGTTTGGCCTGTCCCGATTGGCCCCTGTGCTATGGACAACTGATCCCCAGTCAGCAAATGAATCTTCAGGTCTTTTTGGAATGGTTTCATCGACTGGACGCGGCGTTGATTGGTTTGAGTACCCTAGCTTTAGTCGGTTTGAGTCTTTGGTTTCGGCGATCGCTCCCGAACTGGCTTCCCTGGGCGGCTTTTGCTTCACTAACCTTAATTTTATTCCAAGGAGTTTTAGGGGGATTAACCGTCACCCAATTGCTGCGTTTTGATATTGTCACTGCCCATCTGGGGACAGCGTTGATTTTCTTTGCTAGTTTGATCGCGATCGCCCTTTGTCTAACCCCTAAAAGTCCCAATCAGTCAACCATTATCAGTGGACAATTAACAGGAATCGGCATCGTCGCAACAAGTTTAGTCTATGCTCAATGTTTATTAGGGGGATTAGTCGGCTCCCGTTGGGCCGTTCATCAGTGTCTCAATGTGGCCTTATCTGAACTTTGTAACGTGATGAATAATCATTTGATCGGAGTTGTTCCCGCAACCCTGGCAACTTTAACCCTAGTTTTTCTCGCTTTACGCAGTCTGAATTTAAACCCCATTTTCCGAAAAATCGCGTTAACGACGGGTGCATTACTGCTGGTGCAAATCCTGCTAGGGGTGGCGACTCTCCGCTTACATTTACAGGTCGAACCTCTGACCGTTGCTCATCATTTAGTCGGAGCATCCCTGTTTGGAACTCTCATTGCTTTTTCCACCCTGGCTGTCCGCGATCGCCTGACCGTTCCCCATGAACAGTCTTTGCTAACAAGTAATCAGTTATAATCCAAAATCCATAATTTTTAAAATTGACAATGGTTATTATTACGAAAGTTGACCGTCACCACGAAAATTTTCTAGAAGTGGTAAAAAGCTATTATCAATTGACCAAACCTCGTATTATTCCCCTCCTATTGATTACAACGGCGGCTTCCATGTGGATCGCATCAGAAGGACGGATTGATCCTTTGCAACTGGTTATTACCTTAATGGGAGGAACCCTCGCCGCGGCCTCTGCCCAAACCTTTAACTGTGTGTATGACCAGGACATTGATTATGAAATGTTACGGACGAGAGAACGTCCCCTGCCTTCTGGTCGGGTTCAACCCAATCATGCGCTGATTTTCGGATTAGTCTTGGGAATGCTTTCCTTTAGCCTATTAGCGGTTTTTATTAATATTTTTAGTGCTTTACTGGCTCTATCGGGTATTGGCTTCTATATGCTGATTTATACCCATTTTCTCAAACGTCATAGTACCCAAAATATTGTCATCGGTGGTGCGGCGGGTGCGATTCCTCCCCTCGTCGGTTGGGCGGCGGTAACGGGTGATCTGAGTTGGACTCCCTGGATTTTATTTACGCTTATTTTTCTCTGGACTCCTCCCCATTTCTGGGCCTTGGCGTTGATGATCAAGGATGATTATGCCCAGGTCAATGTCCCCATGTTACCCGTGATTGAAGGGGAAGAAGCAACGGTTAAGCAAATTTTGATTTATACTCTGATCGTTGTTCCCTTCAGTTTTCTGTTAGTTTATCCTTTGCATCAATCAGGTATTTTTTACGCCCTAGCCGCCGCCATTTTGGGTTATCAATTCATTTATAAGGCTTGGCAATTAAAACAAGAGCCAATGGATAAGGAAAAAGCGCGATCGCTGTTCAAGTTTTCTATCTTTTATATGATGTTATTGTGTCTTGCGATGATTATTGATAGTTTGCCCCTGATTCATGGTTTGGTGAAATTGTAAATCTAACCGAAGTGAATGGAAGCGGACTTTAACTGAAAACGTTAAAGCTATTTATCTCAGTGTTATTTTTCCTGATTATTGTCCGTTTCCTAACGAGGTAGAAATATTATTCAGTGATAGATTTTGACAAAAAGATTAATAAGAAAGTTTTATTTTTTATGATTTTAAGCAAAAACTGCGATCGCGATTATAAATAATCTGGAAAATGCGATCGCATTATGAAGCGGTGATCGCATCTTTTTAAGAATATAAGTAGTGAAGAAAAGAATGGGTTATGATTATGTTAGATAATCGTGAAAAATGAGTGATTCATCTAAAATTTATGGAAAGTAAAAGAAATTACAATTACACGGTACTTTTAGAACGGGAAGAAGATGGGGGCTACCATGCGTTTTGTCCTATTTTTAAGGGTTGTCATTCTCAGGGAGATACTTTTGAGGAAGCGATTGATAATATTACAGAGGCGATTGAATTATATATTGAAAGTTTGCTCGCTGATAATCAACCCATTCTGAAAGAGGATTTAATTGTTAAGCCGTTAAGCATTTTTGTATGAGCAATTTTCCAAGTGTAATTGTTAATTAAGCCCACAGATCGGTGATCGTACTAAAACGCGATCACGTCGAGAATTTTATTTCAAAATCGGCGATCACTTTATTTGCATTAAAAAATTTTATTTTGATAATTTACGAAATTGAGCATAAGCGGAATTGATAATTTGCATTGCTCTGATTGCTTCTGAAGAATTATTTTGATCAGGATGAAATTTTTTAGCTAAATAGTAATAGGCAAGCTTAACTTCCTGTGAATCGGATGTAGGAGAAACCTCTAAAATTTCCCACCAAGCTTGAGAAAAATCTAAATTTAAACCATCGCCTTTATTTTCAAAATCTCCAAAAGTTTGTTGCCAAATTTTTAAAAGCGATTTTCTAGAATTACTTCCACTCACTAAAGTCATTCCATCATGACTAAATACAATCGGATGACAGCCCGCTAAGGTTTCTAATAATTCACCCGTCTCCAAATCCCATAATTTAACTTCTTGGGAATTTGCAGTAGCAAAAATCTTCATTTGATTATTGATAGTTAATGATAAAAGTCCAGAATCCGTATTAATTGTTTTAACAATCGTTTTGTCTTGTAAGTTCCAAATGTTCACTTTTCCGTCTAGACTACCGCTTAATAAATATTCGCCATTAGCTGTCAGATCTAAACAAGTTATACGTTTAGAATGACCCTGTAATATTTCGAGAGCTTTAGAGCTTTTAATATTCCATAAACAAATCGTTTTATCTTCACTAGCACTAATCAGTATTTGTCCATCAGGGCTAAAAACTAACGCTAAAATAGCACTCGAATGGCCATTTAAGGTTCGCTCCCATTTTCCTGTAATTCTTCCCCAGATTTTGATTTTATTATCACTACTACCACTAGCAAGCCATTTTCCGTCAGGGCTAACGGCTAAGGCATAAATAACTCCATCATGACTATAGGAAGAATTAAGACTAAAAAATCCTATCGAGATTGTTTTTTTTTCAATGTGCCAAGTACTAATACGACGATCAAAACCTGCTGCTAATACTTTATTGCTATCGGGTGTAACAGCGATCGCCTGAACTTCTTCTCGACTTCCAATAAAAGTAAACAGTAATTCCTTTGTCTGTAAATCCCAGAGATGAACGGTTCCGTTATGATTACCACTTAAGATATA
Organism: Snowella sp.; assembly: GCA_003249095.1. Taxonomy (GTDB): domain Bacteria; phylum Cyanobacteriota; class Cyanobacteriia; order Cyanobacteriales; family Microcystaceae; genus Snowella. Next base: position 53,567 of record QBMS01000007.1, on the reverse strand, counting down.
TTGATTATTGGGCGCGATCGCGACTGCATTAACGATAGGAACTTCAAAATGAGTTAAATCTGTGGATTGCCAAGTAGGTTTTGATTGATTAATTCTAATTATTTGAGTATCTTCTGTTTCAGATTTTGTCGAATCATAGAGAACTTTTGTTTGAAAGTTATCATCTTGAAAATAAGAATTTAATTGCTGTTTTAAATTTTCTAGTTCTGTTTGAGTTTCTAAATTTTGCCATTGATAATCTTTAATATTATTTTCTATTAAATTATTTTTAATAGTTTCCTTTAATTCTTGGAATTCTTCCTCAATATCTAAAATTCTCATTTTTTGTTCCCAAGCAATTTCTCCTAAAAATGGATCTAAGTCCATCATGGCTTGATTATAAAGTTCTTGCCCAGAAATTCTGTCTTCCATTCGTTCAAAAGTTTGGGCTACTGATTCCTTACTTTGCCCTTTAGCAAACATTTTAATTAACTGATAAACACCTAATGCAAAAACTCCTCCTGTTACAGCCATTGTTCCTAGACCTACTCCAAAGGCACTACCCGCCACACCAACGCCGACATTACCGACTGTTGCTGAAAATCCAGCACCCAAGACAGAGCCTAATGTGGTTACGCCTAAAACCGTGACATCACCCGTTTCGATTCCGTCGATAATTGCTTTAACTGCGGCCCCCGCGATCGCGCCTCCTACGACAATTACAGGAGTTCCCAACGCCATACCGCCAAAACCACCAACGACTCCGATTCCGCCGACCTGACTGGCAATCACTTGACCTGTTGTTGCGCCCACAACCACAAAACCTTTACCATCTCGAAAATCAATCATAGTAACTTAATCAAGTTTGAAAAAGGGTTTTCACTAGTACCGAATATTGCCAATGCCCAAAATTGCACGACAAGATTGATGATGTAATCGCTCACTTAAAATTTTACCCGAACAATGAAAATTACTGAAATACTGAAAACTAGAGGCTAAATGCGATCGCCTCTCCCTAAATATGCGATCAAAATTTGGATTGCGATCGCGCACAATATTTTTTCTATATACTATCATTCCAGTAATCTAATCCAGCCAAAATAACATTTTCTAACCATTGCTTGAAACGTTCTATTAAGTTTTCTTGATCATCTGCATAGGAGAACTGAAAAGGAGAATCTGTTAAAGACTGAATATCACTAATATTGCGCTCACCTTCCTCAGCATCCTCTCGATGGTAGGCACAGGCCGTGCAGACAAGTAATCCCCTATACTCATGCCCTAAAACATGAAAAGAGAGAAGAAGAATTGTTGATGTCTCCACATTAATAACTAATTGAATCCATGCGTGGTAATTGCGAAGATTCGCAAAATATCCCAACTGTTTCGCTGTTTCAACTACTTGATAACGATGATAATATGAGTGCGGCTCATTGACAGGAGTAGCAATTTTAAAAATCTCTGCATTATCCACAAAATTCTGGACAGATAGTTTGATTTCATCGGTAACTTCTTGCAAACGATTAGAAGCGATTTCAAATAAAATTGAGGCAAAACTTTCCACTTTTTTGCATCGCTCCTGAATAGACGCTGATTGATTTTGCTTTAATTTTTCAGCGATAGAAGAAATAATCACCTGAGTGCGTCGTGACTCTGATAAAACTTGTTCTGATAAACCAAGACTTCTCAAAAAAGCTTGCTTTTGGCTCTTCGCAAAGAGATTAATCAATTTCAATAGATTACCCTGATCTGCCTCTTCTAATGCGGCAATATAGACCGCTCGATCATCACGAGTAAGAACCAAGGGAAACCAACTAGATTGTATAAAGACTAAACTAGCCAAACAACGGGCAACACGGCCGTTTCCATCTTGAAATGGATGAATTTGTGTAAAACGGTGATGCAACCAGGCAGATTCAATTTCAGGAGGAACGTTCTGAAGATGATGTTGATGATGTAAGGCAATCAATCTATCCATTTCGGAGGCAACTTGCTCAGGAGGACAGTATTCATGAACAGAACCATCCTCTCGCAAAGGATTATTCGGTTGACGTTTCCAATCGCCTTTTATCAAAGAAACACGAAATAATTGTTTTGTAATTGAGTCTAGAGCCTCTGTACTATCTTGACTCTGAGTTAAAAGCTGATGTAATTGCTTGATATAAGAATTTGATAATACTCTTTGTCCACCGACAAAATCAAACAATCCTTCAATAGCAGCTTCTTGATCTTTGATAAGAGAGACTACTTGCTTGATTGGACGATCCGTCGATCCATGAGGAATCAAAGCTTCATTAATTCCCTGTTCGATTAGTAAGCGAGTAATCCCACGATCAATTGTATATAGCCGCTCAATGATTCCAGTTTCAATTGCTATTTCTCTACGCAGTTTCTCGTTAAAAGCCTTAAATTCACCAGATTGCCTTAGACGCTCTGCCTGTTCATTCCAAACAGTGACTAAAGGAGGTAACTCGGAACTGATTAAATTTTTCCACTCTACTGGTAAGTCTTCTATCGGTCGCCACAACATAGATGCTTTCCTACTTATTCGTGAATTTTCATGATTGTATGAAATTTTTTATCATGATACACCCTAAACCTATGATTTTTGGAATACTTCAATACTGGAACTAAGGGCGATCGCGTCAAAAAAACATAAAAATTCCTTAAGCTAATTGACAATAATCATTTTGAGAATTTCAAAAAGAATGATAAAATAGTGAATAGTAGATGAATATTTTCTATTCTTATTAATCTTAGGATACTCAAAAAAATGGCTAAACCTGGCAGCGAAAAAGTTCCTCCGCAGATGCAAAGTAAATTTGATGAAATTACTAAACTGACGGATGCCTTCTGTTCCCAATCTCTCAATAATGAATATGCCCAGATGGCTCGTCAATTAACAGCCGCTCTTTGTCGAAAACGCTCTTCACCCTTGACAACGGGAAAGGCCAATTCCTGGGCCTGTGGGATCATTCATGCCCTCGGAATGGCGAATTTTCTCTTTGATTCTTCCCAGACTCCCCATGTTAAAGCGACTGCAATCTATAAACATTTTGGGGTGGCAGAAAGCACAGGTCAGGGTAAATCCAAACAGATTCGGGATTTGATGAACATATCTCAGATGGATCGATATTGGACATTACCGAGCAGAATAGACGATAATCCGATGATTTGGATGCTTTCCGTTAATGGTTTTATCATGGATATTCGCCAGGCTCCCCATCACCTTCAAGAAGAGGCATTTCATAAGGGATTAATTCCCTATTTACCAGAAAATTGATCCTCTGATCGCGTCTAATCCGAAAAAATTGAAGTGGCGATCGCTGTTATTTTGCCTATTTCAGACTTACGCAATAACAATCACTTAAAAAGTCGGTAAAAAGAATTGAATATAGGCTGTAATTATTGCCTGTCCGAAAAAAATACTTAATAATGCTCCTCCTGCTAAAAAAGGCCCAAAGGGAAACCCCTGTCTTTTTTTTAAGAGTCCTAATGCGATCGCGCCTCCCCCGATGATTGCCCCTAATCCACAGGCTAATAATGCGGTTAATAAAAGGGATTTCCAGCCTAACCAAGCTCCGATCATCGCCGCTAACTTGGGATCACCATCTCCCATTGCCACTTGTCCTAAAAAAAGCGTTCCAATTAATCGAATTAGATCAAATAACCATAATCCTAAAACCGCACTCGCGATCGCCAAAACAAAAGATTGGGGAAAAGTCCCTGTTTGCCAACCCTGAATTCCTTGGAAAACAACGCCTACTACTAAACCTGATTTCGTTAAACTTCCTGGCAACGTCATCGTATCCCAATCAATTAGTGACAACGCCAACAACCAACTAATTAAAATCCAATTTCCCAGGGTATTTAAGGTGAAACCAAACTGCCAGAATACCAGGCAAAAAATTAAACCTGTAATCGCTTCTATGGTGGGATAACGGGCAGAAATAGAAGTCTGACACCAACGACATTTTCCCTTTAACCAGAGCCATCCAAAGACGGGGACATTTTCAGTTTTCCCCAAAGCATGATAACAACTCGGACAACGGGAAGGGGGATAAATTAAAGATACATTTGCAGGAATTCGATAAATGACAACATTTAAAAAACTACCAATGGAGGCTCCAAAGATAAAAATAAAGACATATATAAACAAAAGAAAAATATTATCCATCAAAGTTTTTTTGTATCACGGTGTAAAGTATCAGGTTCATTTTACAATTTTGTGGTTACAACTCTTGTATTACTAAAGCCTATCAAATTTCCAAGAATTATGATTTTATCCTAACTTAAAGGTTAGGGGTTCACAAAAGCTTTCAATCCCTGATTTTAAGGCATATAAAATGACTGGTGTTACTAAGACTTTAGGACAGATTTTTGTTTCGATTAAACATTCGACGGCAGTAGCGATATTTCCTGTCAATAATTCATCCCGAAATTCTGAGCGACAAATCTCCACACGACAACGTTTTGCTAATCCATCTAACCAATCGGTGCGATCGGGCTGTTGACCCACTTGGATCGCTAACGTTAGGGCCGCATCTTCAATATTTCCTTCACAATCTTCAATACAATCTAGAGCTAATAGGGCATCGGGAAACAGAGCTAGTTGGGAACGATATTGGGCGATTTCCTGGGAAGTTAAAAATAACATAAATCAAATCAATTAATAAAATACAGAAGATTTACAAACTAACAATGACAATTCTGTTAATGATTATAATTGATCTATCCCTAGTCTTTTGAGACGGCATCAGGATTATTTAACTTCATTTCAAAATATTGCGGAACCGATCGCCGATTTCACAAAATTCAAAAAGACGGGTTAAGCTAACGATAGTCACAATGAGGGAGTGACCTGATGGGAGACACCAACGCGATCGCAACCGAGGGATTAACCAAGCAGTTTGAACGCCATATTGCGGTTAAAAATATCGACCTAGAAGTGGCTGAAGGCGAAGTTTACGGATTAATTGGCCCTAATGGTGCGGGCAAAACCACTTTGATTCGTCTTTTGGCAATGGCCGAAGAGGCTACAGTGGGAGAAATTTATTTATACGGCGATCGCATCATTAAAGAAGACAGCAATCTGCGGCTTAAGCAGTATATTGGCTATTTACCCGATGATTTTCCCCTCTATGAAGAATTAACCGTCTGGGATTATCTGGATTATTTTGCTCGCTTATATTTTTTACAAACACCCCATCGTCGCCGCCGTTTAGAAGAAGTTTTAGAATTAGTCCAATTAACCAGTAAAAGACATAGTATTATTGCCACTTTGTCGAGGGGAATGAAACAACGGTTAAGTTTAGCCAGAACCATTATTCATGAACCAATTTTATTATTACTTGATGAACCCGTATCGGGTTTAGATCCCATTGCTCGGATGCAGTTTCGAGAAATTATTAAGGTGTTACAAAGTGCGGGGATGACAATTTTAATTTCGTCCCATGTTCTTAGTGATTTAGCAGAACTTTGTACTTCAATTGGTATTATGGAATTAGGATCTTTGGTTGAAAGTGCCTCTCTCAAAACGTTGTACGAACGATTGTCCCATCAACAAATTCATATTGGTATTTTAAATAATCCCCAGGTATTAATTCAAGAATTAAAACAATATTCCTGGGTAGAAAACTTTGAAATAATTCCCGACTCTCAGCGAGTTAAAGTTGATTTTACAGGAAACCTAGAGGACAGTGCTAATTTACTGCGATCGCTGATTTTAGCAGGATTACCGATTACAGAATTTCATACAAGTCAAGAGGACTTAGAAACGATTTTTTTAAAGCTAGGACATCAACAAGCTTCTTAAACAAAGTTTATTTTAAATTTATGTCAATTCAGGAGAGTATTACCTTAATGGTTTCTATCTTAAACAAATTTATTAACCAATTCATTGAAAGAGCAGGGGACTTTAACCCCCAACTCTTTCGAGAATTAAAAAGTCGCTTCAATTTCCGTAATGTTTTACTGGTATCGGCAATAGGAATTTTAGGACAAATTGCCCTTTGTTTTTTGTTTGTCAGTTCTCTACCCTTGCATTCAAGACGTTCCTATGACCGTTATTGCTTAGGCAGTCCACCGCCAGATTGGAATAACTATGATCCTTCAAATAATTATATTACTGAGCATTTCTGCACAAAAGATCTTTTGGGTCAGGCGGTCATTAATTGGCAACTCTGGTGGCTAGATTTATTTACAACCGTCAGCGTTATTGGTATTACGATTTTATTGGTAGTCGGAACCTATCTTTTGATTGCGGATCTCGCTAAAGAGCAAAGACGGGGAACTTTGAACTTTATTCGTCTGAGTCCCCAATCTGTCAAAACCATTTTTTTGGGTAAACTTTTAGGTGTTCCTGCTTTACTCTATTGGTTAACTTTTTTAACTATTCCGCTTCATTTTGTTGCGGGAATCCTGGCGAATATTCCTGTCCTTTTAATTCTGGCTTTCTATGGTGTACTGATTGCTAGTTGTGCCTTCTTTTTTCACCTAGCTTTATTAATAGGATTAACTAATTCTAAATCTGTCTCTTTCCATTCCTTTGCTGTCAGTGGTGGATTGTTATTTTATCTAATGATCATGATGGGAACGACTCTCTGGGGCGATCGCGGCGGTTCCCATAGTCCTCTGGATTGGGCGGGCTTGTTTTATCCAGGGAAAGCGTTGGTTTATTTAGCGCAATCTACTTTTTTACCTTTTAAAACCGTCACCTATTTAGGAGATGCTAATTTAAACCAATTACTCTGGTATGGCCAGCCGATTTTTAATTATGCCTGGAGTGCGATCGCCTTTATGTTGATCAATTACGGAATCTGGACGTATGGCATTACCCAAGCAATTAATCGACGTTTTCGCCGTCCCCATAGTGTGTGGCTGAGTAAAAAACAGAGTTACGGTTTAACCCTCAGTTTTATTGTTATTACCTTGGGTTTTGTCCCCCAATCAACATCTTCCACACCTTTGTACTACAATTTTGTGATTCTGCAATTTTTAATCTTTGCTTGCTTTATGGTGTTGACAGGAGCCTTGAGTCCCCAACGACAAACCCTTCAGGATTGGGCGCGTCATCGCCATCAACTGAATCAAACCCCGCGTTCTCTTATTAAAGATTTGATTTGGGGTGAACAAAGCCCTTCGAGTGTGGCAATCGCTGTTAATGGGGGAATTGTCTTTTTATATACTCTACCTGCTACCCTGATTTTTCCCTTAGACAATTATCGATTAGCCGTGATGATGGGGTTACTATTAGGATTAAGTATTAATCTATTTTATGCCCTCGTTTTTCAGCGATTGTTATTGCTCAAAACTTCAAACAGACTAATAGGAGCCGTTTCAGTCCTCGCGATGCTAACAATTTTCCCCTTAATTGCTGTCGTGATTGTTGGAGCCAGATTTACCTCTATTTCTAGTATTTGGTTTTTGACCTTTATGCCGATGGTTGGGGGACAATTAATCTTTGGAATTGGTTCCGTAATGGCTTTATTGGGACAATGGACTTTGATTGTCCTAATAAGTGGAGAAATGACTCAAAAATTAAAATCCATCAGCAGTTCAGAAAGCAAACGATTAACAGAAAATTCTGCTCAATTTAGCTTGAGTAAATAATCTTAAGCTGTTACGAATTTAGATTGCATTATCACAAATTCCTACTTCTTTATAACAAGGGGCTTAAGCCCCTTGCCCCTTGGTTATCTGAATTGTGAACTACAAACAGTTTACTTTTCAAGCAATACTTTTGACGCAATAACCGCATAGAAGGGATCGGGACTAGCGATTCCTAAAAGTTGCAAAAAGCCAGGCAAAGGATTAGATTGACTAATAATTTCGGGGGAACTAAAGCCAGAAACACCTTGGAAATAGGATTTTACCAATTGGAGATGACTCAGATCCGTTCCTTCCCGCCAGGTTGCGATCGCCTTTTGGTAAAACATCCGATTAGAAAAGCTGATAATCACGATACCATCGGGTTTCAGAATACGATGAATTTCACTAAAAATCGCTTCAGGATATTCCAGATACTGTACGGAAACCGCCATTAAAACCGCATCAAAATCTTCATCCTTTAGGGGAATCTGGGGCGATTGATTAAGATTTTGCACAAAATAATGATTTAACCGAGGATTCTTAGCTAATTCTTCCGCATTCATCCCATGACCTTCGATGTGAGCAAATTCCATCTCGTCGGGTAAATGGGACACCCAACTACTCATCAAGTCTAAAATTCGAGTCTGGGGTTTGAGGCGATCGCGATAAAGATTGGTTAACTGGTCAATAAAATTAGCATCCACATGGGTAACAAATCGGGGAAAAGCATAGAAATCGTTATCATCAGTGCGATCGAGCTTCGTGCGTTCTTCGGGGCGGAGAATCAACATAGGGACAGAATAAAGAGCAGGGATTGGATTATATTTTATCGTTTATTCCATTGTTCATCAAAATACAGGTAGAATTATCTTCTCAAATCGCTTCTTAGATGGTATGTCCGTGTTTTATAATGCCAATAAGACAAAAGCATTTTTGAGTCGTTCCATTTTCCCTCAGAATTGACGATAATAAAAAGCTAACCACCTAACTCTTCAATCTTTCCTAATTGCCATCGTGACCACTACACCCCTCGCGACCGTCCCTTCCGTTAATACTCAGTATCCCGATGCCTTTGGTCGTTTTGGCCGCTATGGTGGCAAATATGTCCCTGAAACCCTCATGCCAGCCCTGAGTGAGCTAGAAACGGCCTACAGTCAATACAAAGATGATCCCGCTTTTCTCAAAGAACTTCAGGGATTGCTAAAAGATTACGTCGGCAGACCCAGCCCGCTTTATTTTGCCGAAAGACTAACGGAACATTACGCCAAAGCCGATGGCAGTGGGCCCCAAATTTACCTCAAACGGGAAGATTTAAACCATACAGGAGCGCACAAGATTAATAATGCCCTGGGTCAGGTCTTGTTAGCCAAACGCATGGGTAAAAAACGGATTATTGCCGAAACAGGAGCAGGACAGCATGGTGTGGCCACTGCCACCGTCTGCGCTCGTTTTGGCTTGGAATGTATCATTTATATGGGCGTTCAAGATATGGAACGTCAGAAACTGAATGTTTTTCGCATGAATCTTTTAGGTGCAAAAGTTCAACCCGTCGTAGCAGGAACAGGGACGCTGAAGGATGCAACCTCAGAAGCCATTCGAGATTGGGTCACGAACGTAGAAACCACCCACTATATTTTAGGATCGGTCGCTGGCCCCCATCCCTACCCCATGATGGTGCGCGATTTTCATCATGTCATTGGTCTAGAAACCCGTGAACAGTGTTTAGAAAAATGGGGTGGTTTACCCGATATTTTGTTAGCCTGTGTGGGCGGTGGCTCTAATGCAATGGGTTTGTTTTATGAGTTCCTCAAAGATTCTTCTGTGCGGATTATTGGGGTAGAAGCCGCAGGAGAAAGTATTATTTCTGGTAAACACGCCGCCACTCTTACCAAAGGCCGTCCAGGAGTTTTGCACGGAGCCATGAGCTATTTATTGCAAGACGAGGAAGGTCAAGTCGTCGAGGCTCATTCCATCAGTGCAGGGTTAGATTATCCTGGCGTTGGCCCCGAACATAGTTATCTCAAAGATGCGGGACGGGCAGAATATTACAGTATTACCGATGTAGAAGCGATAGAAGCTCTGCAACGGTTATCGGAATTGGAAGGCATTATTCCCGCCCTAGAAACCTCCCATGCGATCGCCTATTTAGACATACTTTGTCCCCAATTAACGGGCAGTCCTCGGATTGTGATTAACTGCTCAGGACGGGGTGATAAGGATGTGCAAACCGTTGCTAAATATCTAGGGATGAGTATTTAGGTAAGATTAATGGAATGGAGGGTAGAACTACATGATGCCTTTGTAATTGAATTTGAGCAATTAACGGAGGAAGTACAAGATGAGTTACTTGCTCAAGTCCGATTATTAGAAGTCTTTGGACATAGATTAGGACGACCCCATGTAGATACCCTTAAAGGATCTTCTTATCCCAATATGAAAGAGTTAAGGTTTAATACAAAGGATGGTGTTTGGCGGGTGGCTTTTGCCTTTGATCCTAAACGATGTGCCATACTGTTAGTAGCAGGGGATAAATCAGGCATTAGCCAAAAACAATTTTATAAGAATCTAATCCGAAAAGCTGATCAGCGTTTTCATGAACATTTAGCAAATCTTTGAAATCCATGAGGTTTAGTCATGTCTAAAACATTAAGCGATGTATTACAAAAGTTACCATTAGAAAGACGAGAAAAAATTGCTAACCGATCTGCTAAATTGGTTTATGAAATATTGAACAACAATGACAATTTTTGTGAAGATCTTGACAATAAATATGTAAATATAAATCCCTCAAATTCTCAGGAACAAAAAGTAACATTTTATCTTTTTCCAGAGGTAATTCGTCATCTTAGAATAGTATCTGCAATAGAGGCAGATTCTATGGCAGAAATAATAAAAAAGTCTATTCTCTTGTATATTCTTTATAAGAATACATTAGGCGAAAAAAAGATTGATTTTGGAGAAAAATATAAATCTTTTGACAGGTCACAAATGGCTAAAATAAGCATTTATTTACCAGATTCTTTATTTAAAAAAATTACAGATTTTACAGGAAGCAATAATGAATTAATTTCATATTTTATGGCTGAAGCTTTTGAGTTTTGTAAAAGTAAAACAAATTATGATTTTAATCATATAGAGTCGAACAGTAATGACGATATTGGCGAAACTGATTTGAATAGAGCAGAGACGAGTATTTCTGAAAAAATACTAATTTGAGATCAATATTATTTTTATATTGATAAGAATGACAAATTTAAGATAATATTTATTAGGATTAAATTTATTTTTAAAGAATGATGGACTTTACAATCTACACACAATGGTCGGCTTATCTGACCATTTCCGCTTTGATTTTAACTATTTTAGCTTTTGCCCTAAAATGGGGAGTCCGTTTTCGATTTGTGGGAATTACGGGTTTTATGGCGGTTCTAACCATCGGATTATTTGGGTTAAGTTTAGGTTTGTTTAGTCGCACAGAGGTTCCAGGATCGGTTCGTTTTATTCGGGTTTATGACAATGGGGCAAATCAGGTGGTGATTTCCGTGCCTCCGACCATTACCGAAACAGAATTGCGTGCGACCTTATTACAGGCATCGAATGATTACTTTTCCTATGGACGTGGTGCAAGAGCAGGAGATAAAAATTTAACTGTTAGAGCGCGAACCATGTTACATCCTAAGCCTGGGGTTTCTCAGCCTCTTTATCTGGGTCAAGCTCGGAGTGCTTTGGGAATTGAAAAAGAGGGCGGCATGGACATTGAAATTTTCAAAAAAAGTTTTGCTAAGTTACCTAAAAAAACAAGTTAATCAGAATAATTGAGCGTTAAACTGCATTTGAGGGCGATCGCCGCTTAAAAAAATGAATTCATCAGTTTTAGCATTATTTCACTTAATGAAACAATAACAAACTCATGTTTTTACAATTCGTATAGGAGATTACAAAAAAGATAATCTAACCGTAATAGTCTAACATTAACTCTAAAATCACGAAAAAAACCGTTCTGTACTGACGGGTTGTTGATTTTTAGCTTGAGATTTTTTACTGTAGTATTTTTAATGAAGTTACCGATTCGTCAGGTTCTCATTTTTACCTTTGCCTTTGAAATTTTTATTGCTGTCGGAATTATTAGTTTTTTATCTAATAAATTTAGCCAAATTGCTATCAACAATATAGCCGAACAATGGCGGAGTGAAGTCGGCAATCGGATTCAAAATCATGTTAAAAACTTCCTCGACAATGCTCAATTAATGAATCAAGTTAATAAAAATTATCTGATTCAAGGTGACGTTACGGTAACCGATTTGTCGAAAATCCAGGATTTTTTATATCAGCAAATGCAATCCTTTCGCTCAGTTCCCTACACCGCTTGGGGAAGTGAAACAGGCGATTATGTAGGCATTGCCAGAACCCATGATAATCAATATCAAGTTGAAATAGTCAGTAAAGCGACGAAAGGGGAATATCAAACCTATCAATTAAACCCTGATGGCACTAGGGGCAAATTATTGAAGGTTTTTCCCAACTACGATCCCCGTCTTCGTCCCTGGTATCAACAGGCAATCAAAGCCCAAGAAGCTACCTGGACTCCCATTTATTTGTGGTTTGATTCTTCTCGAATTGCTCTGGATACGGTTTTACCAGTTTATGATGTCCAGGGAAAAAAGCTAGGCGTTTTGGACACACCAATTACCCTTTCTAATATTAGTGATTTTCTGAGTCAATTAAAAATTAGTCCATCGGGAAAAAGTTTTATTTTAGATGGTACGGGAGAAATTATTGCGAGTTCTGAGTTTGAATTAGATTCCCCGATTAAAAATCCATCTTTAAAAACATTACTAGCTGCTCATGGTAAAGATAGTACTATTCGAGAAACAGCAGCCTATCTCAACCAAAAATATCCCAATTTATCCGAGATAAAATCTCCTCTTAGTTTTGCCTTTGAAGGACAGAATCAACGCAATTTTGTTCGGGTAATTCCCTTTCGCGATCGCGGAGGTATCGATTGGTTAATTGGCGTAGTGATTCCCGAAAAAGTCTTTATGGAAATTGTTTGGGCTAATAATCGATTAACCCTGATTGTTTCTATGATTGCCCTTTTTGTGGCGATCGGGGTTGGTATTTTTACCGCTCGTTGGATCACCGATCCGATTCTTAAGATTAATCAAGCTAGTAAGGCGATCGCGGCGGGAGAATTAGACCAAAAAGTTGATTTATACTACAACAATGAAATTGGCGATTTAGCAAATTCCTTTAATCTAATGGCCGCTAAATTGAAACAAGTTTTTCAAGAATTAGAATTTAAAACGCTCCATGATTATTTAACAGGATTATCGAATCGAGTGCAATTAATGGAAAGATTAGCCGAATCTTTAGAGCAATCTCAACGTAATCCTGATTTAAACTTTGCCTTGTTTTTTTTGGACTTAGATGATTTTAAAGTAGTTAATGATAGCTTAGGTCATTTAGTGGGAGATGCCTTATTAAAGCAGGTCAGTCATCGCATCCGCACCTGTGTTCGTCCCTCAGATTGTGTGGCCAGATTTGGAGGAGATGAGTTTGTCATCTTAGTTGAAAATATTGATGAAATGGCCAATATTGATAAGATTGCCCAACGAATTTTAACCCAACTCAATTATCCTTTTAATCTAGAAAATCATCAACTTTTTGTGACTGTTAGTATTGGCATTACAATCAGCAGCATCGGCTATTCTAAACCTGAAGATATTCTACGAGATGCAGACATTGCGATGTATTACGCAAAACAACAGGGGAAATCGCGCTATCAAATTATGACTAGCTCCTTACAGATCGCCGCTATGCGAAGATTTCAACTAGAGCGAGAATTAAGAGATGCCTTAAAAAAAGGAGAATTCTGTCTTTTTTATCAACCCATTATTTGCCTAAAAACGGGAGAATTATCTGGCTTTGAAGCCCTTATCCGTTGGAAACATCCCATTCATGGCTTAATTAGTCCAGGAGAATTTATTCCTATTGCCGAAGAAACGGGTTTAATTAAAGTATTAGATCTCTGGGTTTTAGAGGCTGCCTGTCAACAAATGTCCCAATGGCAAGAGCAAATTTCGTTTAATCAAATCTTGAGCATGAGTGTTAATTTTTCACCAATTGAATTAATACAGCAAAATATTGTAGAAGTTGTAGAGAATATCGTTCAAAAATATTCCTTCGATTGCTGGGATTTAAAGTTAGAAATTACTGAAAATGCGTTGATGGATAGCGTCATTCAAGTGGAAATTTTAGAAAATCTGAAAAAACTTAATTTAAAATTATCTCTGGATGATTTTGGGACGGGTTATTCTTCCCTCAGTCGTTTGTATCGTTTCCCGATTGATACCTTGAAAATTGACCGTTCCTTTGTGACTCGTATTCAATTAGAAAAAGCAGGCTCTAGCATTATTAATGCGATCGTCACCCTTGCCCATAACTTGCAAATGGATGTGGTTGCAGAGGGAATTGAAACTATTTTAGAACAGGATACGTTAAAGAATTTAGGTTGTGAATTTGGTCAAGGCTATTTATTTGCAAAACCGCTCAATCTTGAAGCGGCAACAGAACTGATTAAAGATAGCCAAATGAGTCAAAAAACATCTTTTCTCCAAAAAATCTAGCGGGTAATTCGTTAAAAATCTATAACTTTAGCGACAAATCTCAATCTTTGCGGTAATCTGAAAAGCAGGTTTTAATATTATTTCTCTGACTCTCTGATTATGAAAGGAATTTGGCTCGAAAATCAACACCTCGAATTGCGTAACGATATCCCTCTTCCCGCGATCGCCGCCGATGAAGCTTTAGTGAGAGTCTTAAGGGCGGGCATTTGTAACACCGATCTGGAATTATTGCGGGGCTATTATCCCTATCAAGGGGTCTTGGGCCATGAATTTGTCGGCATTGTCGAGCAAGGGCCAGATAATTTGATTAATCAGCGTGTTGTGGGAGAAATTAATGCTACCTGCGGCCACTGTCGTTATTGCCTGACAGGTCAAGCCACTCACTGTGAAAATCGCACCGTATTGGGCATTGTCAATCGTAATGGAGCCTTTGCCGAATATCTCGCGCTCCCCGTGAAAAATTTACATCCCGTCCCCGATTCCGTTAGCACCGATGCCGCGACCTTTACCGAGCCGATCGCCGCCGCCCTAGAAATCCAAGAACAAGTGACCATCACTCCCCAAACGAAGGTTTTAGTGGTCGGAGACGGAAAATTAGGTCAGTTAGTCGCTCAAACTCTCGCCTTAACGGGTTGTGATTTATTAGCGATCGGTCGTCATGCTGAAAAATTGGCTAATTTAACGGCCCAAAATATCGCCACAGGTTTTGCCGAAGCGGTGACAGACAGGGCATTTGATATCGCCGTAGAATGTACAGGTAATCCCGATGGGTTTGCGATCGCCCGCCGTGCCTTGAGACCGAGGGGAATTTTGGTTTTAAAGAGTACCTATGCCAATCAATTAAGCTTAGATATTTCTTCAATTGTGGTAGATGAAATTACGTTAATTGGTTCCCGTTGTGGCCCTTTTTCTAAAGCCTTAAAATTACTAGTAGAAAATAAAATTAAAGTTGACAATTTGATTCAAGCAAAGTATCCTTTGAACGAAGGTTTAGCAGCTTTTAAACACGCTCAACAACGGGGAGTTCTCAAGGTTTTATTAGAAATGGATTAAGATCAGAAATCACTTTTGATCATGCTGTTTTATTTTTTACACTCTCAAAATTCACCTTTTCCAGCAGTCACGACCATCAATGGTGAATGGCAACCAGGCATTGGCGATCCGACTTTTGTGGGATGGTTTACGGTATTTGCCTATTTAGCGACTGGTGTGCTGTGTATTATTTGTGCAAAGCAAACTTTTCGGATTCCCGATAGGTATCCACTCCATCACTACCATTGGCTCTGGTGGGGACTTGCTTTGATTTTTTTAGTTTTAGGAATTAATAAGCAATTAGATTTACAAACCTGGTTCACCATCACTGCTAAAAAATTCGCCTTAACAAGCGGTTGGTATGGCGATCGCCGTTTATTTCAAGCATTATTTATTGGTTGGCTAATTTTTGGATTATCCGCTTTTTTAGCCTGGTTCAAAAAATACCTTAGACGAATGGGAAAAGAGTTTAAGTTAATTTTATACGGGTTAGGTTTTTTAAGTGCTTTTATTGTGATTCGAGCAACGTCTTTTCATCATGTTGATCAGCTACTTCATGTTCATTTATTGGGCTTTAAAATGAATTGGATTTTGGAGTTAGGGGGGATTATTTATATTGCTTTTGGTTCGATCAAATATTTGGAAAATTTACGCAAAATTCATGCCGAACTTGATGGTTTAGATTTTTAAGGAAATTCGTGATCTTAACTTTAAAAAAATCTGTATATGATAATATTATGTCCTGTTTTATATTTTCCAAACAGGATTGATTGTTAAAATTTTCATCCGCTAGAAAATTCACCATATTTGCTTAAACGTGTGTCCGTCTTGCTAATAGGCGATCGCGTATGCCAATGGGATTAAATCGTTTTTCGGCTTCTTGTTGAACAAAGTTAGCAAGATTTTGACGCTCTAAAAGATAAGTATCAACTTCTGTTTGATGCTGTAGATAATAACTAAGAACCGCATAAATATCCGCAAGTTCCAGCGATGAATATTGATCCCGAATTTCTTCGGCAGTCGCTCCTTCCAGAAAAGCAGTAACAACAGTATCTAACGTAATACGAGTTTGATTGACGCGAATAACACCATTAGCATCAGTCTTTAGAGGGACAGAGACCGTAGTAGGAACGAGTAACATTTTCTTCTTTTATTTTTTAGGTAATTTATATTGACTAACAATTTTCTTTGCAAACTCTGGAACATGGGCCGCTAACTTCTCAGGATAATTCCGTTTCACATAAAGATAATTACGAGTGAAATGGGAATCAATACTAAAACGGGCATACTCCAAACCCTTTGGCCCAATAAACTTATCAATCACAATTCCCAAGAGCTTGGCAACCCACATCGGCAACGTCACCGCCTGATCGTAGGCTTGAATACTTTGCTGGACTGCGGCTTTACGATCGCCTTTTGAGATCACAGGTTGCACATTTAACTGGTCTTTAACGAGGTCTAACATCTCGCGGCCAGTATCATTGCGAACCACAATCCATTGCCACCCGAAAGTTGCTCCCATATAGCCCACGACAAGATCCGAGAGAGAATTCACATAATCAAAACAACTCATACAAGAAGGCGCGAAAACATCTTTCAATTGATTCGTTTTTAAACCAAAAAAGGGAACCGTTTCCTCTGAACCGTCTTCATGCTTGAAATGTACACGAAAATCCTGCATAAATTCGTAATGAACGACTGTTTCAGGCGATCGGCTAGTGGTATCTAAAAATTTCTGTAATCCCGATCGCGTCACATTATCCACACAGGGCGTACCCAACACATAGAGCTTTTCTAAGCCTAATTCCTTCTCAACGGCGCGTAATGCCTGAATTTGACAGCCCACGCCGATCACTAATAAGCGTTTCATTCCCGATTTTGCAACCTGTTCCAAGACCGACAAATTAGGCGATAAGGTGGGTTTATTGACCCTAGCCGCTAAAACTTCTTCGGGCGTGCGGGCAATCACAGGCATGGGCTGAAAACGGTCTTCAGGGGTATTTTGCACACAAACCACTCCTTCCACTAATCCCTGGGTTAACATTTCACAGGCTAAACTACTGACAATTCCTGTCCATTGCGCTCCCTCAATCGGTTCTTGTTTGCGGGCCATCATCATCTCTTGATGTACGCCAAAATACCAATCATCTTCCTTCGCTAAGTCCCGACTGCGACCGTGAGCCTCTTCTTCCAGTTCAGCCACCTGTTGATTGAGAAAGGCACAGGCTTCTTTGACGTAATGGATATAATAGGTATCACAGAGTCCACACTCGCTACAGAGTGCTTTGGCAGGGCGCGGGCTACTGGGCTTTAATCCTCTGGCTTTTTCGTGGGGAGCAGTGGCTGTCATGGCTAAATAATACTTGATCGCAATTAAGGTTAACGATCTCTCAACTTAACCCAGAAGGTCAACCCTGTGTCAAAAATCCCTAAAGATTTGTAACGAAACTCGGCCAATTTGAGTATCATTAAAAAGGGTATTTGACAAATCTATATCCCTAGCACTAATTATTAATTGTTGATGAAGGTCGAAATATTATGTCCACCGATGTATTAGAACGGCGATCGCCTGAAAACGCGACGATTCGGAAGCCCGCGCCCCGTTATAAAGTTTTGCTCCATAATGATGACTATAACTCAATGGAGTATGTGGTTCAATCGCTGATGCAAACCGTTGCAGGCATGACCCAACCCCAGGCGGTCGATATTATGATGGAAGCCCACACCAATGGCTTGGCTCTGGTGATTACCTGTGTCCAGGAACACGCAGAATTTTATTCTGAAACTTTAAATAATTTGGGTTTAATCAGTACCATTGAACCCGATGAATAATCCTAAAAAGGCAGTGAAAATTGAAGATTAATTGGTCTAAAATTGCGACTTACCCAGCACCCCTGCGGCTGGGAATTTTTATTGCCATTTTATTAATTTGTTGGTTGCCGATCGCGTTACCTTTATATTTAATTTTGAACTATGACCCCAATTTAGCTTCAATTGTGACAATGGTGTCTTTATTTGGAATTTTCTTATTTTTATTAAAATTTTGGAGCGATCGCGTTTATGGAATCAGCAAAGGATTTCAGTTTTACGGTTTAGTTTGGACAAGGCAAAATGGCATTGACTGGTTAAAAGGAATTGCCATTGGCTTATTATTGACGTTTACCTTATTTTTCACGGAATCACTATTGGGTTGGGTACAAATTCAACCTTCAAAAGTCTTTTTATTGAAAATTATTTTAGAAGGCAGTTTAACGGGTTTAGGTGTTGCCTTTGCCGAAGAATTATTTTTTCGGGGTTGGATACTCACGGAATTAGAAAAAGATTATTCTCTCAATCAATCTCTTTGGTCTAATGCCCTTATTTTTGCAACTCTACATTTTTTGAAACCCTTGGGAGAAATCATCCGCACCTTTCCCCAATTTCCAGCTCTTGTTTTATTAGGAATTGCCCTAGTCTTAGCAAAGCGATCGCATCGCCAAACATTAGGAATCTGTATGGGGCTGCATGGCGGCTTGGTTTGGGGATATTACATTCTCAATGTGGGGGAATTAGTCAAATATTCTGATACAGTCCCAACTTGGATTACAGGCATTGATCGCAATCCTCTAGCGGGAGTCATGGGAATTTTATTTTTAATCCTGTTAGTACTGTGGAATAAACGCCAAACGCCATAATCTTCTCCTAAAACAAGCTGTAAAGATAAAGCGTCAATTTTTTAGTCAATTTAGGTAATTAAAAGCCTAATTATCAGAAATTTGTTGATATTTCCTTTTTTTAATGCAAAATATATGGAGGAAGCACTCTTAAACTTGATAGTCCTTTTTGTGAAAAAAACATATTCGATTAAAGCAATTATTTAGAAAAATCTAGGCTTTAAATGCTTTCTTCCTCTAAATTAGACTAAGGTGGTATAGTTTAAAAGTCTATATCTATAGTATTGATAGATATTTTTTTGTCAGTCCATTTAATTTTAATTAATCATTCAGAAATGAATTGTATGCTATTACAGCCAATTGCGTTGTGATCACGGACAAATTTTTGTAGTGACATAATACCATTATGTCCTTACCTTATAAGGGATGTAATCACAAACTGCTATTAAAAATAGTCATTGGTTAAATGAAGACACAGCCAGCAATACTCCAATAGAAATTAAATCACATTTGTCATTATGAATAGCTCTGCGCCTTTGCTAGATTATTTTGAACGATTGTATATTATTCATCTACCAGAACGGGTGGATCGCTATCGAGCGTTGGGAACTGAATTACTAAATATTGGAATTGATATCCAAGATCCAAAAGTGTATATCCCCCATGCTCCTAAGCCCAAGGAAACTAATGGATTTACTTCGATTGGGGTTTATGGCAACTTCCTGAGCCATCTTGGTATCCTCAGAGAAGCCCTCAAAGACGGTTTAGAAAATGTCTGGATTCTGGAAGACGACGCAATTTTTAGACGGAAGCTCCGACAACCCTTGGAACAAGAAAAAATTGTACAGCACTTGACTCAAAATCATTGGGATCTTTGTTACTTGGGTCATCACATCCAGAAGGCTGAGCTCAGGGGTTATCCCCTGGGTTTAGTTCCCTATACGGGGGAATTTATTTGGGCGCATTGTTATTGTGTCAATGGAAAAACGTTACATCAATTGGTTCAGTATATGGAAGAAACCTTAGAAAATCCATCGGGTCATCCCAGGGGGGGGCGTGTTTATATTGATGGAGCTTTAAACTTATTTCGACGGTTTTATCCAGAGATAGTTTGTTTGGTGAGCAACCCTAATTTATCTAATCAAAAAGGATCTCCTAGTAGTTTAGCGGGAGGTCGTTGGTATGACCGCATGGACGCAATGCGGTTCTTGGTGACAGCCGCAAGGGAAATTCGCGATGAGTTATGGCGGATAAGCGGCTAATCTCAATGGATAAAAACTAGCATCTTAATTCAGTCGCGATCGCCGATCGCCGTAAACTCCTTACCGCCAAAAATGGCCTCAAAATGTCGGTAGAATTTAAACTCCAGATAATTATAGAAGGGATCTTCTAAGAAAAAAGTCTGATGTTCAGTCAATTCCCCAACAAAGCGTTGTTTCGGTGATAAATGAAACGGCATATTTTGGCATTCCACTCGTCGGACTAAATTTTGCCAATCGGATTCCACCAAAAATACTATCCCGAAATGGCGCGGATAAATGCTCTTTTGACGAACTAGAGGCTCATCGGTGATATGGGCAACCACTTGATGACCATAAAAATTAAGAATTAAGGCTTTGTCAGTCGCTCGACCCAATTCACCGCCCAACTGCTGACAATAAAAAAACTTGGCTTTGTCAATATCGTTAATGGGAATCGCTAAATGAAAAATCGTATTATTCAGCATAAAATCAAGCAAAACGAGTTTTAATCATGAACCTTACCATCGGGCATTGTGGCTCCTCGGAAATTTACCCCAGTCATATTGGCACTCATTAAATCCGCACGACTCAGGTTAGCATTTGTAAAATTTGCTCCCATTAGGTTTGCCCGCGCTAAAAAAGCCTCAATCAGTTCGGCATCCCCAAAGTTAGCTCCCGATAAGATGGCACGACTCAGATCGGCATGATTCATTCGGGTAAAACTTAAATTCGCTTGACTCAAATTGGCTAAATTTAGACAAGCATGGGTCATAATCGCGCCCTGACAATTAACCCCCATCATCTCTGCTTGAGGACATTGGGCCCTGACGAGATTGGCATTTTTTAAATTTGCCCCGACCATCCGCGCCCCTGATAAATTGGCCTCGGTTAATAGCGTTCCCTGAAGATTGGCATTGGTCAGATCGGCTTTACGAAGATCGGCATCCCGAAGATTGGCTTCCTTGAGATTGGCTCCACTTAAATTCGCTCGACTCAGATCTACCCCCTTCATGTTCGCTCCCTGAAGATCGGCACGGCTAAAGTCAGCTGCTTGTAAATTAGTGTAATAACTTTTCTTTTCCTGGCGCATATTCGCTCCTCTTAGACAAGCTCCTGTAAGAGTTGCACCACTCAAATCCGCGCCTCTTAGATCTGCCCCAATCAGGTTGGTATCCAGCAACATCGCCAAGGTAATATCACTATCTTTTAAAATCGCGCCCTGCATTAATGCCCCATGTAAATTCGCTCCCCGTAAATCTGCACTACTGAGATCGGCTTGATTTAAACTGGCTCCACTTAGATTGGCTCCCACTAAATTGGCCTGATTCAAATTCGCTCGATTCAGATAGGCAAACAACAAATTAGCTCCGTGCAGATCCGCTTCTCTTAAGACAATACCGATCAGGTCGGCACCCGATAGGTTGACCCCTGGCAGTTTTAGTCCGATGAAGAGTTTTTCGCCTGCTGTGTAACGTTGGATTAATTCATGGCCATTCATAATTTTTTTAAGAAGACGAAAAAAGGTTAGAAAAAAGATTAGAAATTAGAAAACTGATTTGAGTGCCTGGATGATGGTTCCAGCCGTTTGTAAATAGGCTTCCGTTTCTGCAAAGGTTTTAGCTTGGGCGTAGAGTCGGGCTTCAATTTCTGCAATCGGTTTCCCTCCCAAAATAACCTGTTGCATGAGATCATCTAGGCTATAGCCTCTGAGCATGGCCCAGTCTTTGCCCTGTTTGTCCCAACTGTGGAAGAGGACTGAGAATAGGAGAATTTTTGTCCGTAGGGGGTTGGTATATTGCATAATCTCCAGACGTAATTCAAAAAGATTGTAGGATTTTGGTGCATTGGCCGATGGAGAAATTTGGGGTTGTCCTTTTGAAGTTAGGACGGTCTGGATGGGTTCGGCGTTCACTTCGATGATGGAGGTTTCAATGTCTTGGCGACGGTTAGCTCTGGTTAGGGCTAGGGCATCGGGAGTTTGTAAAATTTGGGTTTTGAGTGCCTGACTATGGGGATTTTCTTCTCCTTCATCGAAGTTGTCGTACAGGCAATCCATCTGGCTCAAAATTAGGTTGGCGATCGCCAGATAAAGAGTTTGTTTATTAATATTGGCGACTAATTGATTAAAAACAAATTGAATTTCTTCTTTTCTGGGATACTTTTCGCGGAGTTCGGTGATCAAATTTTTCAGCCCATAGCGATGGATCACCTCTGCGTCATTTTCCCAGGAATCCTTGCAGGCCGCATAAACCAATTTCACCATGCGGGAAGATTCAGAATGCTGGGAGAGTTTGTTGGCAATTTGTTCTGCTAAAAAATCCTGATCGATGACCTGGGTTTCCTTCTCTGAAGGCGATCGCTCCACCACCGTCATCTTGGTCTGATTACCCTGATCACTCTCTCGCTTTTTCTCACTTTGATAAACAGGATTGAGTTGATCGAGAATCACCTTAGCCACCGCCGCGTAAACCTTGGGACGATTGAGGGTTTTGACTAATTTATACATTGAGAAGGTTAACTGCTCAATAGTGGGCTTGGCTTGTACTAATTCTAATAACAACTGATTTAAAGAGAAACTTTGGAGAACATTCGGATCATTTTCCCAATACTTTTTACAGAGACAGAAAACTAATTTCTGGATTCTCTGGAACTCTTCATGCTCTTCTAGATAATGAGCTACTGGAGTTAATGATTCAGATGATAATGGCATGATTCGCTATAATAACTCCCAATCAGATGGATTTAACTCTCCATAGGTCTGGTGGTATGACTTTCCACTAAAAAGACTCCACACCCCCTATGATACCCAAATAAGCGCAATAATTAACGTATCCATTAAATTAGAACTCCCAAGACCACAAACGCTTAGGTGGCATAAACTTTCTGCTATTTTCCTCTAGAAAAGACTCTCGCTTCAATCGAGCAGTATGGATTTGTTGAAAAATCGTGACACTTTAAATCGTCTTTAGATCCCGCCTCAATACTTCTTCGGATAGAGACAATCCTCTCTCCCTTTGGCAGAAGGAAAATTCAAAAAATGCCAAGTACGGTCAAAAATCAATCAACAAGCTGCTTAATTTTCTTAATTATGCCTGACTAGCTCGCTTGTGATTATCCGTTTTATTAGATTGAAAAAACATCTATTAAGTAGCGTTAACTACTTTTTTTGAAAGATTTAATTTTACCCCAATCGTCACTTGATAGATTGACAATACGTCAAACCAAGAAAATCAAGTCAACTTTCAACAAAAAGGTCAAAAAAATCTTTTATTCTTAAAATAGTGATTAGAATCACACTCAATAAGTGATCTTAATTACTGCTATTTATGAGAGTTTATATTTTAATACAAGCAGTGGTAAGTTTTCATTTTTCAACAAGTACTGAATATCTAAAAAAACCTTACTACAAGCCTTAGAAAAGGGATTTATTATTTTATTTCTCTTGGTTATTAATTGTGTGAACTTTTTTGTGAGTAGCGGTATTCGATTTAATGATCTTACTATTTTGGCAACTTAATTCTTAATGTAATTTTATGAACAAAAATAATTTTAGAAAAAATATTATTAAAGAGAGACGGGCTTTATCGCTCCCTTTAGTTTTACAAAATCGATTATGAAAAACTAGGGTGTCAGTCTATCTTTGTGGTCATATATCGTAATTTTTAATTAATTTTTCCTGTCATTTTATTGTACTTAAGTCATTCATAAATCTGTATTTTGTCTAGTTAAATAAGAGGATCAGGGAATATCATGTCATCGAAACAAAAGACAAAAACACTAATTCTATGTCAGACAATCTTGCTGAATATTAAGAGAAAACAGTTTAGTGGACATACACTGGCGGAACTTTTGGTGATTGTGGCGATTATCGGCATTCTGGCGGCGATCGCATCGATCGGGAAATCTTGGTATGAAAATCCTTTGGCCAATAGTCGCGATCGCGTGACGGGGGTATTGAAAGCGGTGCGATTAAAAGCCATGTCCACCACTTCGACCTATCGGGTTCGTCCCGATCCCAGTAATCCCACCACAAAATTGAAAGTAGAGTCAACCCAAAGTGGTAGTTGCGATGCTAGTACAACCCTAAAAGAAGAGGCAGCATCCACAGACACCAGTTTGAGCGTGAATAGCGTCGATGGATTCTCAATAGGGGACAAAATTCAAATCGGTGGAGTTTCTGCAAAGGATATTATTGCGGTCAATCCCGATGATCAAACCCTTCAAATAGGAACTCCCATTGGTTCAATTCAAGCGGTAAATACTTCTGTCACGATGGTTAAAAATTGGGTAAATGACGGTATTTTTATGTCAGAAGATTTGATCTTGGAGGATGATATAACGATCGCTGGATCGGGTGTTACGAACTGGAGTGTGTGCGTTAATAGTCAAGGTTTTATTACTTTTTTTGATGGTTCTAACAAGATGGAGGGAGTAAATTTAGCCCTAATTTTAACCGATGCTCAAAGTTCTCAAGGAAAACAAGTGACGCTTTATGCGGGTGGGGCGATCAATAGCATTGATATTAACTAGATAGTTGTAGTTGTTTTATCTTTTCAATCTTTATCTAAATCAAGGTTTCTTGAGGGTTATTTATGCAAAATTTAAGGCTAAATACGATTTCTCTTATTCGTAACCAAGTTGATAAAAAAGGTTTTACTTTAACAGAAAGTTTGGTCTCCATGATGATCTTATCTATTACTTTAACGATCATGCTTCCCGCTTTTATGATCTTCGCGATGGAAAATGCCGATAAACGAAATATGTCTGATGCGATCGCCCTTTCTAATAATGTCTTAGATAACTTAAGGCGATCGCGGATTACCACAGTTCCTCTGGGAAATACTGTTACCACCAAAGAATATTCAGGAAAAACCTACAGAATTAATCAATATGTCTGCGTTGATTTAAGTAATGTTAATGCCGCAACCCCCACTTGTAACACTGCCTCCAGTAACTCTTATCCTTCCCGTGATATTCTCATTCGCATCGAAAAAGGTAGTTCTCCTCATGAAAAAATTTATCAAGTTGAAACCGTCTTTTCGAGTCTCCGCTAGGTCTTATTTTTATTTAAAATCCTTAATTTTTAGGACTAAAATCTCTCAAAATTTATCCAAGGGAATAAGCTTAGTCGAACTTCTTTTGGCCATGCTGGTAGCAGGAATCATCATCCAATTAGCCTATTTAGGATTTTCTTGGAATCGACAACTTTATTTGAACGATCAAGCCAAAAATGAAGCTAATCAGAACCTTATAACGGCGTTTAGTATTGTTGGTTCAGATATTAAACAAGCAGGAGCGGGCCTTGATGCTGGTTTTCCTGCGGTTTTAATCAGCCCCTATCCCACTAATCCTTCAGGTACACCTAATTTAACTTCACCAACTTTTCCCACTTTTAATTCAGAAATTACCCTACGTCGATTAATTCCAGGAACTCAGCCCAGCAGGATTTGTCCAAATAACGCTACAACTCCACCGACAACTATTTCAGGATCGCCAACGGAGATTTTTGTGCTGAACTCTTTAAAACCATTACCACCAAGTACTGCTCCACCAGAGGCGGGTTGTGCTAATGATACCGCAGGTATTGCTGTTGTCACCGCATTAAGAAATTATCGTTTACAAAATGGTGGAAGTGTCAGAATTTTTATCTATCCCAGTACGAATGGAAGCGGAGAATTTTTAAATTATACAGGTGAAAATTTTTATCCTACTTCTACTTCTACTACTTCTACTTCTTTAATTGTCAATGGAACCCTAACAGGAACCTATAACATTAGTTCAGCAAAAATAATGCTAATAGAAGAGCGAAAATATCGTTTGGGATGTAGTGATAGTAGTATTTCAGATGCTTCTTGTCCTACCGATAAATTACAAAATTTACAACTAATTGTTAATAATAGCAATCCCGTTAATTTAGTCAATAAAATAGGTAATTTTGCAGTTACAGCAACCATTCAACAGGACATTACGAGTACCACTACGGCTCAATTTCTTTGTTGGATAATTACTCAAGCTGGAGCGACGACTTGTAGTAATAATCCTCCCCCTTCTTCCCCCGCAACGATTACACTTCCCAATTCCTACGTCTGGTCTCAACTTTATTCGATTAATGTCACCCTCAAACCCCAAGGGGTTTCTAACAACCTTCAACAAACTCAAAACTTTTTACCCCGTAATGTTCTTAATTACTAATTTATAAACTTTATTCTACAGAGTCATCCATCATGATTAATCATAAAACTAAAACTTTACAATTTTTCTATCGGGGTCTTATTCAACTTTACAAAAAGCCCTCCCATACACCCCAAGGTTATATTCTTTTTCTGATAATTTCCCTCTCGATCGCCTTATCAGGCTTATTAGTTGCCTATGCACTGTTAGCAAAGGTTCATAGTATCAGTGTGAAATCCGCCGCCAACAGTAATAGTGGTTTTTATGGAGCTGAAGGCGCACTGAACACCAGGGCAGAACAATTGCGTAGTATTTTCATTGATTATCGTCAACCAACAGGAACTTCCCCTACATCTTTATCGGCTTGTATGGATACCGATACCACTAATAATGGTTCAGGAGATTTTAGTTGCCAATCTCAAACTTTTGCCGCCTCTAGTGCTTCCAGTAATGGCTTAATTGCCTATAGCTATGTGGTTGATAGTAGTAATGGACAGGCCACAATGGGAACAGTGCCACCAGGAGAAAGTTTCCAAAATCTTAATATGTTGGAATACCGCTATTCTATTAATTCTGTTACTCAACAAGCCAATGCTTCATCAGGTCAAGTAACCGCTATGACGGAAATGGCGATCAAATCTCGCTTGGTTCCAATGTTTCAGTTTGCAGCTTTTTATCTTAATGATCTAGAAATTTTACCAGGGCCTGTAATGAATCTTTCTGGGCCAATTCATACTAATGGTAATCTTTATCTGGGTTCTGATAACGGTCTGAATATTAATAGCCAAGTGACACTTTCTAAAAATTTGTACAGCTTTCGTAAAAATAATAATCAGACCTATCCTGATGGTAGAGTGAGAATTATGAATATGGCAGGGACATTTTTAAACTTGTTATTTAATGGAACAGGCAGTACGAGTCCGACAACAAGTGCGATGGATGCCAATAGAGTCGCTACTGCTTGGGGAAGCCAAGTTAAATTAGGGATTGATGCGCTCTCTATTCCTAATGCCAGTATCTTAGATCTTAATGGAGATTATTCTCAAAAAGCGGATCTAAAAATTCTTTATACTCCTGGTTCTAATGCCACAGATATTCCTTTTGAAATGACTTCCATCTCGCGTAGTTCTACTGGAAGTGTGAATTCTACAACAGTCCTAACAGAAGGAGAACGCCGCAGTTTACTTCAGCCTGTTCTTGTTTCTCAAGATTTAGCTAATATTTCGGATATAAATTATAAACCTTGTACCCCACTAACTGACGCTCAGCTTGGCACTACTCTAACGTCTATTCGTAATGCTTTAAAAGCTACGCCACAAGCAGTGGATAACACCATTAACCAAAGAAATAACCTTGGTAATGCACTTTATACCGCATTGGTTTCTCAAACGAATTTCATTGTCTATAATAGTGGAAATCCTTCTTTTCCTGTCAATAGTTTTGCTATAACTTCTTCTATTGACAGTTTTCCCAGTACTGGTGATGGTAGTTTAACAACGAGTCAAAAAGATTCTCTGAAAGCCGCAACCCCTCAACAAATAGCTGCTGTTCTTGACCGTTGCTTTGTGAGCGCGCCTATTCAAGACATTGGACGAACGACTTCTCCTGCCTTTCGTAACGACAGAGAAGCAAGGGATATGCGTTTACTACAAATTAATATTGAGAGTCTAGCTATTTGGAATAAAGTCGGACGTTACGTCACGTTCTCTGGCAACACGGTCTCAAATAACAATAGTGGTTTAGGTTTTTCAGCCGAGCAACGTATCTTTGCCACTGAATCTGTTGCTAGTGGCGCACCTGCTGGTTCTTTTCAAAACTTAGGTTTGGCTGGTTCTGATATCTCCGAGGGAGGTTTTGTTTTCCATGCAACTATTAACAAAACTACCTATACTGCTGCTAATAGTAATCAAAGTCCCTATGGATTTGCCTTAGTTCAAGCACAACAACTGCCTGGCTTGGCAAAAATTGGTAATTCTGACCCCACAGGATTAACTTTCGTCAGTGATCAAGCTGTGTATGTTCAAGGAGATTACAACACTCTGAATTGGCAACCCGCCAGCATTTTAGCTGATTCTCTTAATGTTTTATCGAATGCTTGTCTTAACACTAATTCTGTCATTCACAAAGCTAGTGGGGCGAATTGTAATACAGGCAATGGTGCGGCTAAAATAGCTCCCACCCCAACCACCATTAACTCGGCTTTTTTAGCTGGTACAGATATCACCAATTCGACGGCGGCTCCTGGTTACAATGGCGGCTTAGAAAACTATCCTCGCTTTTTAGAAGGTTGGGGAGGAGTGTTGCTAACTTATCGGGGGTCGTTTGTTAGCACTAGCACGCCTGTTCATGTCAGGGGTACTTGGTCAAGCCAGCTTTATGGCGCACCCAACCGAAACTGGGATTATGATACTCGGTTTAATGCCGCAGAAAATTTACCTCCCCTGGCTCCACGTTTTGTTTATCTAAAACAAGAATCCTTCACTCGCAATTACAATCAGTAAACTGTTTGACCATCTATTTT
Source organism: Snowella sp. (assembly GCA_003249095.1). Lineage (GTDB taxonomy): Bacteria > Cyanobacteriota > Cyanobacteriia > Cyanobacteriales > Microcystaceae > Snowella. The sequence continues at coordinate 24,754 of QBMS01000007.1, read as the reverse complement.
AATTCTCAGAATAGTTCAGCGATCGCGTCTGCGGATTGAGATTGATCAGACTTTTCTAGTTACTCCATCTAATCAAAAACTAATAAACAAATTAGATCAAAAAGAGGCGATCGCAGTCTAAACATTAGGTTTAGATCTTCAAAAACTGAATTTTGGGTTCTAGCGGTTCCTGCACCAGACCGACTCCTGCAAAACCCCAGCGTTGAAGTTGATTTTTGAGTTGAGTTCCTGTTACCGACTCCACCGCAAAACGACTGGCCACATCGGGCGCGTGGGTATTAACATAACTCTAGGTTTAGATCTTCAAAAACTGAATTTTGGGTTCTAGCGGTTCCTGCACCAGACCGACTCCTGCAAAACCCCAGCGTTGAAGTTGATTTTTGAGTTGAGTTCCTGTTACCGACTCCACCGCAAACCGACTAGCCACATCGGGCGCGTGGGTATTAACATAACTCAAGGCTTCATAATCTTCTTTAAATAATAAAATATAGTTAACTTCTGCATTATTATCAGGATTTTTAACACGAGCCGTCACGTATTGTCCATCGAATCTAGAGCGGAGAATATAATGAATTTCAGTAAACATTTTTTAGGTAATGATAAATTAGTTAAAAATCATTTTAAATCAGACAGTTTAATTCGAGGATCAACCGCTTTTAAGAGTAAATCCGCCAGTAAATTCCCCACAATTAACATGGCCGCTCCCATCATTAAACTACCCATCACGAGATACAAATCTTGAGCCGTCACCGCTTGTAAAATTAATCTTCCTAACCCTGGCCAATTGAAGAAAAATTCAGCAATAAAAGCTCCACTTAATAAACTGGAAAATTCAAATCCCAGCAGAGTAATTAGGGGATTAATCGCGTTACGGAGAGCGTGGACGTAAATAACCTTATTTTCAGGTAATCCCTTCGCTCTAGCGGTCTGGATATAGTCCTGACGCATCACGTCTAATAATTGTCCCCTAGTCAATCGTTGCAATCCTGCAAAGCTGGTAATACTTAAAGCTAAGGTCGGCAAGATCATGTGCCAAAGAATGTCACTAATTTTACCTACCGTCGAAAATTCTGCATAATCAATGCTCGTCATATCGCCAACGGGCAAGAGGGGAGAAACATTCTGAGCAACAATCAGTAACACTAAAGCCGTAATAAAACTGGGAAAACCTTGTCCAAAATAACTCAATACTCGTAAAACTTTATCTAATACGGTACTTTGTTTAACCGCACTAATGATACCCAAGGGAATCGCGATCGCCCAGGTAATAATAATGGAAGAAATGGCTAATAATAACGTTGCTGGAATGCGTTCTAGCAATAGAGAGCCAACGGAACGATTGTAAACAAAACTTTGTCCAAAATTAAAGCGGGTAATGACTTGAACCAGCCAGAGCCAATATTGGATATACCAAGGCTTGTCTAGACCGAACTGAATTTTAATTTCCTTAATGGTTTCAGGAGAAATTTTAGGATTTTGTTGGAGCGTATCCAAATAACTCCCTGGAGCCAACTGAATAATCAAAAAGCTTAATAAAGAAGCCAATAAAAGCGTTAATAGCCCTTGGAAAATACGCTTGGCAATATATAAAAAAGTCCCACTGGTCAACCAGACAACAATCTGACTAAACCAGCGATTCATAATGGATGAAGCAGGCGATCGCGTCGTCATTTAATACTCAACAAGAGTAATGATCGGTAAATCTGGCAGTTTTTTGCGTCCGCCAAGATCTTGTAATTCAATAATAAAAGCAAATCCCAAAACATTACAGCCAATATAAGAAAGTAATTCCGCCGTGGCCTTTGCCGTACCACCTGTGGCAATCAAATCATCAACAATAAGGACACTGTGGTGATTTTGTAGGGCATCTTGATGAATTTCCAGGCTATCAGTGCCATATTCTAGGTCATACTCGATTTGATGTACTGCCGCAGGCAATTTACCAGGTTTACGGACAGGGATAAATCCAGCCCCCAAATGGTACGCCAGGGGAACGCCAAATAAAAACCCTCTAGATTCCATACCAACAACGTAATCGGGGGTAAGTCCCATAGCCTTACATTTTTCAGTTAGCGTATCAATGGTGTACCTAAGTCCTTGAGGATGACCTAGCAGAGTCGTAATATCCCGAAAAAGTATCCCAGATTTAGGAAAATCGGGAATATCGCGGATGAGTGATTTGAGATCCATTACCAATATTTTTGATAGCGACAGTCGAACCTTTTACGTTAACCCAATCGGTTAGCGTAATCAATAGTTTACTGTATAAGATGGCTCAGGCGAGAGTTGAACTTGCGACCTTGGGCTTATGAGTCCCCTGCTCTAACCACTGAGCTACTGAGCCTAGTTTTGCACGTTTTTTAATATAACACTAATCAAGATTTTTGTACATCAATTTTTTGAGTGCTTCTAAAAATACGCTGACTAAAAGCTCGCCAATCAACTCATCAAAACAACCAAAACTCATAAGTTATTGATTCTTTGTCCCCAACCATAAATTGCGATCGCCAAAATAGCAAAACCCAAAAGTATATCTTTTCGATCAACTAACCAATGTTGCCCTGTCTGCACAAAAAATGTAAGGGCGGCACGACGTTCCTGGGCAAGTTCGGCCATCAACTCTGCCACCGTTGCATTGACGACTTCCGTAGAAACCTTACCTTGCTGATAGGCCGCTTCTAGTTCGTCTAATTTGCGCCAGTAGGTTTTCGTTGCTTCAAAAAGATTGGGGAACATAGACTAATTATCCTGAGTGAAATGGGCGTTTTTTGCGATATCGGACTGAAATAAATTTTTATAGCTTTTAGAGAACTTTAGGACAAAAAAATAAATTAAGTTTTGTTACGACTATTATAAACAATTATTACGACAACTTGACAATTTCCTTGGGGCTGAAATGAATTCTAAGGATTTTTGCTCAAAAATGTTGCACAATATAAAGAAATCCTTCAGATAATTGATCATGGAAACAGTCAAACTCGGTCAGAATGGCCCTTCGGTCAGTGCTTTGGGAGTGGGAACCTGGGCTTGGGGGGATCCTCTTTTTTGGGCCTATGGTAAAAATTTTGGAGAATCGGACATCGCAGACGCATTTCAGGCATCCCTCTCCGCAGGTATTACTTTTTTTGATACGGCAGAAATCTACGGTTTTGGGGAATCAGAACGCTTAATCGGTCGATTTGCCCAAAAAACGGAACAACCCATTCAATTGGCCACTAAATATTTTCCTGTTCCCTGGCGATGGAACCGATCCGCGATCGCTGAAGCCCTAACCGCAAGTTTGGAAAGACTACAAATGTCGGAAATTTGTCTCTATCAAATCCATTGGCCCCTGGAGTTTTTTCTCAAAACCCAAGATTTTATGGAAATTTTGGCGGGAGAAGTCAAAAAAGGACGAATTCAAGCCGTAGGGGTCAGTAATTATAGTGCGGAACAAATGACCATTGCCCATCAGGTCTTAGCAGAAAAAGGGATTCCCCTCGCCACGAATCAAGTCCCCTATTCCCTCTTGACTCGACAAATTGAGAGTAACGGTATTTTGGAAAAAGCTCGTCAACTCGGCGTTACGATTTTGGCCTATAGTCCCCTAGCTCAGGGATTACTCACAGGAAAATATACTCCTGAAAATGTGGGCGAATTGCAAGGCGCACGTCGGATTGATCCCCGTTTCAGTTCCCAGGGACTCAAAAAATTGGCTCCTCTATTGGCTGAGATTGAAAAAATCGCCGAAAAATATGAGAAAACCCCCGCTCAAGTTTCCTTAAATTGGTTGATTAGTCAGGGAAATGTGATCCCCATTCCAGGGGCAAAAAATGCCAAACAAGCGATCCAAAATGCGGGGGCGTTAGGTTGGTCAATGAGTCCTGAAGAGGTTAAAAGTTTGGGTTCAGTGGTTTAATCTGAGTTTTTCAAGCCTATTTAATTGATAAGGAGAGCCATAATTTGAGTGACTACGCGATTATTCAACAAATGCAATGCCAACGGGTCAGCGATGGAAATTTTCTGCCGATCCTGAGTAATTGTGAATCAAAAAGCCGTATTTTGGTGATTATTCTGCCCCAACTGGGTGATTTTGATAGTTTGGAATATGCCTGGTGGCTAAAACGAGAATCCGAGAGGTTGCAAGAAAATGGGATTGCGATCCGTGCGGTGGGGATCGGCGATCGCGTTTCGGGGCAAAAATTTTGTGGTTATACCCAATTTCCTGAAGACTGTTTATTTATTGATCCAACCGCAGAAATTCATGCAAAACTCAATCTTTATCGGGGACTGACTCTTAAAATACCAGGACTATCGGTTACTCAAAATGCCTGGTTGAATTTAATGTTGATGTGTGCGGGAATCGGTAGCCCAGGGACTCTGCCCGAAGTGTTTCGCGGTTATTTAGGCGATCGCCAGGCTCCTCAACTGATTGGAGAGGAAGAAATGATCGAAGCCAAACCCTTACCTCCAATAAAAGGATCATTTTTTAACCTAGCAGGGGGCAAAAATTTTCAACGTCCCTTTGAACTAGCGACCCTGCGATTGCGGAATATGACGGAAGTTTTGAGCCATTGGAAAACCTATGTCCCCAATGGAGCCTATCTCACCCAACGGGGAGGAACTTTTTTGTTTGATAAGAATGGAAATTTATTGTATAAACACCAAGACAAAGGTATTTTAGGCTTTGCGTCCCAAATGAATAACCCTCTTTCGTTTCTGGAAAAATTTGCTTATTCGGCCTCAGATGTTGCCGAAAAAACGACTGATTGAGATGTGCCACAATGTTTACAATAAGGCAAATGTTTATAGGTCAGTTCATGACAATTTCCACATTCCACATATTGATATTCACCGCAATGGGGACAGTGGGCATCTTGAGGACGAATCTTCTTGGCACAATGGATACAACGGGACTTTTGAAATCGATTAGTGGCCTGACCCTTGGAATTGAAAATAATTGTTTGAAAAAATTTAATAATCCCAAAACCAATGAGGGGAATCACCAAAATATAAAGATAGCTAATCAGAAAGAGTAACCCGCCAAAGACCTTTTGGATAAAGTCAAAAAGCAGTTTGAAAATAAAGCCAATTTGCAGAAATTCAAAGACTTTTAAAACAAGCGGAATGAGGAAAATAACCAACAGATGCCAACTGATCAGGGCAATTAATCCGTAGCCTTTACCTTGGGCAAAATTATGTACTAAAAGCGCGATCGCAATTAGGGGAACTAGGAAAATGGCTTGAAAAAAGAACTGAATACTGGGATACCAAAAGGCTGCGTTGGCATGACCTTTTTGAACTGTTTCAAAAGAATCTTTTTCATTGAGAAAATTAATAAAATTAATACTTTCAGGTTTATTTAAAAGTTGCTGTTTTAAATTTTTAACTTCTTGTTGAAGGACAGTAATTTGGAGATTATTTTCAGCGAGTTGTTGTTTTGCTTTTTCTGCACTGGTTTGATTAATGGATTTATCGGGTGTTTGACCCGCAATTTTTTCTAAAAGGGTAGAATCATATTGCGATCGAATGGTTTGATTAGTTTGTTCGAGATTATTGATTTTAAGATTCGTTTGATCAATGCTAGAAATAATTTTTTGATTATCGGAATGATTAACCTTGTCTTGGGATTGAGCATAGGTTAAACAAACTTCATTAACCTTTCCTAGATGACCTTTTTCTCCTTCCCGAAAAATTGCCTCTAAACTATTGTTTCTATCCCTATTAACAGAAATTGCCTGTCGGAGTATGTCAAAATTTTTATTAGAATTTACTTGATTCTGATAACTCTGCCATTGGTCATAACAGGGATAGCTTTGGGAAGGACTGATGGGCCATTGGCTAATATCATTTAATCCTGTAAAAACATTGACTAAGATAAAAATATCAACAAGAATGACCACAATCAAACTAACCTTATTTAAGGGTTCATTTTTGATGGTTCGTGACTTGTTTAAAAATTGATTTAAACCATGACGGATAGTGGTAAACATAATTCATTAATCACTAAAAATATTCGATTTTATAGCCGATCGCGTTGGGATTACAGATAAAATTTGAGGACATAATATATTATGTCCCTACCCTATACGATATTTATTGGTAAAGTGTGGTCAACGTCTTAAATCTTGACGAAATTAGCGGGATCTTGATCTCTTCGGTGCTTCAGTGAGATCGCGGCTCCCTGGGCATTTCCCACTAGGTTAGCCGTGAATTCTAGGGATTCTCGCAGACGTTTGGCGGCATAGATCGACATATCCCTTGGTACACTAATGCGATCGCGCAGATAACGCAGAGCAGAATCCGAACCCGATGGGGGCTGACAAATTTCGCCTGTGATCAGGTGAGTTAAGGCACAACGCAGAGCTTGATCAAATAGCTCATTATCGGCGGGATTGACTCGAATAATATTGACATGGTGTTTAATCACTCGTTGGAGAGCTTCAGCACGGGAATTTTCTGGCTCTGGATAGGTGACATCGGGTAGTCCGAACCAGGGGCCATGATCGACCCGTGATTTATTGATTAACATTTGAGTTTCACCATTTTCCCAACAACCTCCCATCTGGGGCGGTAAGTCATGGACATGGGTATGAAAATCGCTCTGGGTTCCTCGGTAGATCGGACGGCTCTCCATTGCATCAAACCACGCCGAAAAGTGGGGATTTTCTTCCCGTAGCGAATACCCTTTGTAGTAAAAAAGACTGGCATTCATCCGTTCGACGTAGGGAGTGAAAATCACATCAACGGTACTGAATTCTTCTAAAAAGTAAGCACCTGTCGTTTGGGCTAGGGCTTCTTCTACTTGGGCCGCGATCGCCGCAAATTGTTTACGATTATTTTGCTCTTCTTGCTTAGATCGGGCAGGATAACAAAGCCAGGAACACCAGGCACGAAACAATAATCTTTCCAGTCGGCGCAGGGGAATCACCTTGGGATTTTCCATGCCCCAAACTAGGACTCCAAATTCCCGTTCTAGGGCGATCAAAATATCATCGCTTTCGGTGATAATGCGTCCATTTAGTTCAATGGCGGGTAACATTCCCGAAGGCACTTTGCGTTTGTACCATTTTTCCTTTTCCCCATAACAAAACATGGTCACTTTTTCGATGCGGTAGGGAATTTGTTTTTCCTCTAACCACAACCAGATTTTTTGACAGTAGGGACACCAGGCATGGTGATCGCGGTAGAGTGTCACTCGCACTTCGGATTCGGGGCGACCAAATAAACGTAATCGGGCTTGGGAATTGGTTTGTCCGTTGATGGGGTCAATCGCAAAGTCGGTGAGAGCTTCTAGTTCTGTCCAGCTTAGGGGGAGAGTCGTCATAGGGAAAAAAGTTAGTGATGTTTACTACGAGGATAGTCGCGATCACGCAGTGCCGCTTTGCGATCACGCAGTGCCGCTTTGCGATCGCGTTTTTTCTTAGCCCTTGGGACTGGCAAAAAGCGTATGTTCATCCATGTGACATTCATAGCCCCAACTTTCGAGTAAGGGTTGAACTCCTAAGAGGGCGGATTGTTTGGTTTTGACATCTTCATGAATATCGATACAAAGGAAAGGTTTTAGGGTTTTTAGGGTATGGCTCGCTCCATGCAGTGAATAAAGCTCAAAGCCTTCAATATCAATTTTGATAGCCTGGGGTTTAATATTTTGCTCTTGCACAAACTCATCAATGGTTGTGATTTCCACGCTATAGGTGGAATAATTTTCTAGATTGGGGTTAACGTCCTGAGCCAAAGTGGAAGTATCTGCCGCCCAGGAAAAGGGATTATCCGTGCTGTATTCAATAAATTCTGCTGTCCCGATCTGATCGGCGATCGCCTTGGGAACCACTGTGATATTGTCCAGATGATTATTCGTAATTAATGCTTGTAGGCTATTGCGGGTTTGTCTAGCGGGTTCAAAGGCATACACTTTTCCCGTATTTCCCACGACTGAGGCGATGGGCAAACTAATCACCCCATAGGCGGCTCCCACATCCAGAAAAATATCTCCTGCCTTAAGTTGTTGGGACAACCAGCTAACACAGTGGTCTTCCACATAATAGGTCAGACTCGACTTGGGACACATTTGCAGACAATGCCCATAGGCGCGCAAAATTCCCAAAGGAACCTGGAGGGGGACATCATTAATCACGCAACTAATTTTCGTGTCAGGGTGTTGTTTGCCAGTAATTTCAACCAGAGTACGACTGTAATTGTGGTACAGGTCATCCAAGGATTTTTGCAGGTTGCTGATTTGTTCATTGGTATCGGCGATCGCCCGAAGAAAAGCGGCTTCCTGTTCATCCAGACCAAATAACTTACGGCGTAACTGTTTCAGTATTTTTTCCATAGGGTTATTCCCGAAAATTAGGCAGACAATCAAAAACACCCTGACTATATCATTGTTGCCACTCCGTAGGGTCACAAATGGACGGAGAAGACCAAAGGAAGAGAAATGAAAAAGTGCGTATCCCTTTTTAAGTTATTCTAATTGATACCCGAACCGAGCATTGCCCTGATATTTTTTGGGAACTCTATCAATAGTTTAATGCTCACAAACCCTGTGACTATTTTTATTTTTCTATGGTAATTCCCCTCCTGAGCCTTGCCCTATCTTTAGTTTTAATCCTGATTTTTTACCTTTTTTATCAAGAAATTGGTCTCTTTAAACAACTTTCTCCATTAACAAGCCATAAAAAAGAACCTTTACTCTGGTTAGCCTGGATTTTTCTTTGTTCAGCCCTCAGTCTTGGTATTGTTGGTTATTTAAAATTAATTGAAACGGTAATTGATGGTAATCATTTACAAGGGATTCGCCGTAATTTGTTTATTGGTAGCTTTATTCTTTTAATCAGTGTTTTTCGAGAAGAAATATTAACTATTTTAAAAATCCTTAAAATTATAGCTTTTTTCAATATCATAAAATCCTACTGTTATCGTAATCGAAGTTTTTTATTAGTTTGTCTGTTGTTAGGAATTGTCGCTTTTTCCTTAATGGCTCCAATGGCTTCTTCACGGGTAATTTTAACAAATGATCATACCTCCCATCTCGCCTATGTTATTCAGGCTAAAATGGCTCTAGAAGAAGGTCAATTTCCCATCCGAGTCGCTCCCCTGGAAGATTTTGGTTTTCGTTATCCATCCTTCCAATTTTATAGTCAGCTTCCCTACACCCTGGGAGCTATCATCTACAAATTTATCACTCCTACTAATCCATACAATGCCTACAAAATGATGCTCTGGTTAGCCTTGTGGGTAGGGGGAATTTTTATCTATCGTTTGGCATTAGGGCTGACCCGTTATCGCATTGCGGCAATTTTAGCGGGGGTTTCCTATATGGCCGCACCCTATTTTTTGATTAATGTTCATGCCAGAGGAGCATTTACTGAAGCGATCGCCCAGGGAATTTTACCAATTGTCCTTTTCTATGTTTTTAAACTGTATCGAAAACCGAATATTAATCACTTATTACTGAGTGCAGTGAGTTGGTTTGCCTTGGCGACAACCCATGTCATTACTTTTATCTACAGCACAATTTTTGTTTTTAGTTTGATCTTAATTATCTCCCGTTTATCCCAAGCTCCTTTAAAGGATCTAGTGCGGTTGGCGATCGCCTATATTTGGGGCTGGTTATTAGCATTGTATTTTCTCGCTCCCGTTGTCCTAGAATCAGCTAGTTTATCGATTCGTCAACAGATTGATCAGGGCAATCCCTTCTATAGTCGATGGTTAACGCCCCTCGCGAATTTACTTTCCCCCACTTCCCTTCCTCCCGAACCGACTGAATTAGGAATTGCTCCCACCTATGGCTTACATCCCTCTGTCGGATGGATTTTTCTGATTGCCTGGGGGACAGTGCTTTACTACAGCTTTTGCCAAAGAAAATTAAGTTTACGCTTACAATCCGCTAAACCCACTCTTGTAGCTTTATTAACTATTTTTCTGATTACTTTTTTACTCACCTGGAGTCCTGCCAATATCTGGGAACTATTACCCCGACAATTATGGGTGACCCAATTCCCCTTCCGCTTTCTCACCCATGTTATGTGGACGGGCAGTTTACTCACCGCTTTTGCTATCCTATTTATCTTTCGACAAAAATTAGATCGTCGCCACCTCATTTTCGGTATTTTAGTGATTGTAATGATTGCTCGTCCCTGGTTGCCAATTCCGAAGGGAACCATCACCGTTGATGAAGTTATGAAAGAACCCCTATTCCGTTACTCAGGAGCTTTAGATTACCTTTATCGTAAAGAACCCGAAATTCTCTATGGCAATACCGATTTACATTTTTTACCGAATAAATGGATACCAGGCTATTCCGAATGGGACAGCTTTGTGAATAATGCTTTGATCTTTGGCCCTGAGACTTATTATCCTAAATGGCAACCCCAAGAAAAACCCGTTCTTTTCCTTAGGGGAGAAGTTTATATGGAAAATATTGAAGACAAAGCTAATTTGCTGGTTCAACTGAATGACAAAACCTTGGCATCAATTCCTCTGACTCAAAGAGAATTAATCGCTAAAATTCCCTTAGAAACTGTCGAACGTCCAGACCAAATTAATACCTTTGGTTTAAAATTTTTACTAGAAGGAAAAACCAAAGATGGCACACCCCTTTCCATTCGTATGAAACAATTTCGGCTAGAAGGATTATCTCCCGAAAATACAGTAACTTCTGTACAAGAAACCCAAAAAATGTGCCAGCAAAAAGGCAGTATTACTTCTTGTGATATAACCGTCCAAAATGGCACAGGCATTGCCCAATTACCCATTCTTTACTATCCTCGGATGTTAAAAATATGGGTCAATAATAAACGCTTTGAAGGATTCCCTGTAAACTATCGTGACTTTAACCTTCTTGGACTAAAATTAACCCCAGGTCAATATCAAATTCAAGTTAAATTTGTCGGACTCACCTGGGCTAATTGGGTTAGTTTTTTAGGTTGGCTAGGAATTATTTTGATGGCTATTTTAAATAAAACAGTCTTAAAAAATAATGAACAGAAGAAAATGACTCAAATCCTCTAAATGATAACTCTCTGTGCAATTTAATAAAAGACAGGCAAGGGGTTTAAACCCCTTGTTTATAAAAATCGAGAATACTTTATTTATGTAAATGCCACTATAACTTGATTAATTTTTTAGCTTAACCTGTGATAAATTGATAAAATTATAATAGTTAGAACAATGAAATTAATAAAATCTTTTGAGCCACTATTTTTTAGTTTATTAATCATAACCTACTTTATTTTGGGCTGTTATCTTATCAGTACGAATGCTTTAACTTCCGATGAACCAGCCTATATTGGAACGGCTTATTTTTATCAAAAAGGATTAGGATACAATCTGGAACATCCCTTACTCCTAAAAGTTCTTAATTCTCTCGTATTATCCTTTACTTTTCCCAATCATCCCGTTACCCTTCCTGAGATTAATCCTTTAAATCATCTACAGGTTAATTTAGCTCCCTACGAAATGGGTTTGAGGTTTCTCAAAGCTTCTCCGCCCGACTTTGAAAAAATCATCTTTGTCTCTAGGTTCACCTACCTACTGTGTAATAGTGCCTTATTATTTTGGTTATTTACCTATACATACATTATTAAAAAAATCCGTTCTAGAATTTCGATTACCCTAGCAATTTTATTTATCTTTTCTCCTAGCTTTTATAGTCATGATTTTTTAATTACTTTTGATTCCAGTACATCAATTTTTGCCCTACTCACGGTTCTTTCCCTCGCCATGACGATCGCTTTTCTTGATCAATGGTCTAATAAGGGATTGATTTTTCAATTTTCTACTATTACATTATTTTTATTTTGTGCCATTAATGTTAAATTTAGCAATCTAATTTTACTGCCGATTGTGATTATTACCTATGGGTTAACGGCATTTTATCTTTATAAAAAAGGCGATTTTAAATTTCTTTCCCGCTTTGGTCTTCTCGGTGGACTGAGTTTATTGATACAACCGATCTTTATTGCCATTTTATATCATTACGCCTTTGGCAGTTTTCCTAACCAGTCTTTTTTTGCTAATGTCGGTCGTTTTTTTCAAGGGGCATTAAAAACAAGAAGTATGGTGGTTGATATTGTTAAAGAACCTTTTTGGAATGGTAATTTTATTCCCATTAACTATGGAGAATATGTTAGTAGGATTTTTTGGTATAAGGAAAATCCAGCATTATTCCTACTGGCAATTTTTTTGATTGTAGTTTTACTCAAAACACTCTTCACAAGCATAAAAAAACAGAATACTCTGACTAAACTCTCTAAAGCAATGCGATCGCAACAGATGATTTTAATCGTTGCTTTAGGATTTTTGCTAAGTATTTATCCCGTTTTATATTTTTTCCTGGCGAGAAGTAGCCGTTTTGTCATCGGGTATCGACACTTTTATCCCGTGTTGATTTTTATTTATACCTTACTCGCGATCGCGACTGTCGTGATTAAAACGAAACCACAGAAATTATTCTTAAGCTTTTGTTTGACTTTGTATATTGTTTTTGGCATTGCAGGAGTCTCCCAATCTCTGAGTTATGTTAACTTTTTTTGGACAAAAGATAAATGGCAATTTACTAATGATTCAACCCTGAATTGGGGTCAAGAACATTTAAGGGTTGCTGAATATTTAATTACTGAAAAACGATTACCCTCCAAAAATGATAATATTCTAATCGGAAGAACTTTTTCTGTTTTTGGTGGAGTGAATGAATATTTAGAAACTTTTAGTAAAAAATTCAATTATCCCCTGGAGATGGAAACCTATTATAATACGCCTTTATTCGATCCGTTCAAGTCACTGATTAATGAATCAAAGTATAAATACTTGTTAATCGACAGTGAAGTTATGCAACAGCTAGTTAGGGAATCTAAGGAAAATAAGATTGCTTTAAATAACTTAAATTTTCTTCAGAAAAATATCCCTATTTTTAGCAGTAATCAAATCCTTTTTATCTATCAACTTTACTGAAAATTATTCAATAATTAGCAAGGGAAATTTATTGAATAATTTTGCGATTTTCGCACTGCTCTATTGTAAATTCTTTACTCACTACAAATTCAGACTTTAAAGAATAATTATGAGGAGGATGAAAATAGGCATTGTATAAAAAAGAGTGGGGAGATTTTCCCACAAGGCAAATTTTATCTCCCTCTTTAAATTGATTAATAATTTTGGGTTCTATCCATCCTGCCTTTTCTATCTGGTTAGCGAGGGATTGAAATTGTGGAACGGTAAAAAATTTTCCTGTTTTATCAATGAAAATGAGCATAAAAACTATTGCGATTAATGCGAAATATTGGGGTTTAATAATACTTTTTTTGTTTAACTTATTATATTCACATAACAAATAAGAGTTCAGAGAAACAAAAACAATCATCCAATACATATAAAACCTTAATTCATAGGATTGGGGTAAGGCCCAGGTCATCAAAGTCATAATGATCATTACAGTGATCGCGACTTTTGTTTCATAGGTTTTATGTCTCCAGCAAAGATAGATAAAAAGAACAACATTAAAAACGAAATAACCCCCAAAATAACCACCAATCCCGTACTTCGCATCTTCCAAAGGCACAAAATCCATTGCAACAGTCCAAGGCCAAGGCCGACGTTTATCAAAAGCATCGATTTCTAAAGCAGACTTCAACCAGCGTACGGGCGGTAAAAGTTTTCTTAGTTCTGGATTCATGTAATTAGATTGAGGTTCCGTGTGATTCAGCACATGACCCAGAACACTTACTTCCACAGGATAAAAGGGATTTTGATGCAAAATAGTGTTTTTAACGTGGGTAGCAAAAATCAGTATACAAGCAAAACCGCCTATCAAAATTATTTTGACTAAATTTAAACGTTTTTGTTGTAGATTTTTTACCCGAAAATAATAAGTTTTAACGATTTGATAAATAACAAAAATTAATAAAAAAGCAACAACAGGTGCAAGTAGATGTTTAGAATTCGCCGCCGCCGCCGCACTTACAAAAATAATTACTAAATTCACTCGATCAAGTTGTTTTTTATTGCTATAAAGTAAGTACAGAGTAATGATTAAAATTGCAATAAAAACATTCCCAAATAGGTCAACATAGCTTTTGCTGGCGTGCATATGAACCATCGGGATGGCAAGCAAGGGTAAGGTTGCTAAGTAAAAAGGAAGCTTTAAATAATTTTTGAGATAGGTAATCAGAACAATTAAACTAAAATAAGCGGCTAGGTTAGTTGCTTCTGGCTTTCTAAAAATAGTCCAAAAAAAACCTTGAAACCAATGGACTAACAGGGGAAAACCTAAATAACGATGTTCCGTCGCATATTCAAAGATATATTTGTCTGGTGAAATAATCCCCCACATTCTAGCCGCAAAGGGAACATGGTACATAAAAGCATCTCCTCCATAATTTCCGTCAAAAAATGCAACTAGAAAAATCGAGAAAAGTGTTATCGCTGATAATCCCGTTAGAACAAGGCTAAGTTTTTCAAGATTTGCCACATTTTTGAACTTTCCCTGGAAATTATTCTCATCAAAAATGTCTAAGAGTGTCCAGATATTCATCGACAAGCCAATTAATAACAAAATAATTCTGACAAACTTTAGATCACTAGCATTAAAAACATTCCAATAACCAGCAATTCCTAGCATTGCTGTTAAGGAGATTAAGCTATTTGCCACTAAAAATAGGAGACTATTTGCTAATTTTCTAACGAGAGGTAGCTGTTTAAAGAGTGGGGATTCCTGATAAATCAGAATAGTAATTACAAGGAGAATAACTCCTAACATAAAACTCAAAATAGGAAATAACATGGAATTAAATTAAATATAAAGAATGGGAGAGAAGTGGTTAAAGTTAGTGACTTGAATAATCTTGGCTCCGTTGACCTGTAAACTTTCGTCTCTAGTATTATTTTTAAATTCAAAGTAGATCGTGATCTCGGATTTCTTCGGTAAATCAATTACCCAATCTCGATAGCAGGACGCTAGATAAGAACTATAAGCACTGTAGCGAAAAATAACTTTGTTCTTAACTTTTACGCCACATCTGAGATCATTGTTTTTGCCTGTGGCAGTAAAATCAATATTAATTAAATAACGTCCCTTTTCTAATGTCAGAGGTTTATCTAAAACAATTGAGTTATCGGAATTTTTTCTAAAGTCTTGTTCGGATAAAAAGGCGTAATCTTTAAACTCAAAGGGGGGTTGATAGGGAGTTTCCGATAAGCGATCGCGGTGAATATAAAGATTATTACGGACTCCTTCTCCTGGGGGATAATCTTCAATGGAGGTTATTTCTCGGTAGGCGTTTAAATCGATCGCGATATAACCATTATCCCGCAAAAAATTGAGACAATTCGTATCTTCTCGTTGGGTTTCTAAAATTAAATGGGGTTTAGCAATTATAAGCGTTTTTTTCATGCCCTGTAACGCATCAAATTCCGCTTCTTCAATGTCTAATTTCAATAAATTAGGCACAAGTTTAGTATATTCAATAAAATCATCGAGGGCAAGAGTCGGGATTTCGTAGGGATCACCGTAGGTTGAGGAACCATAAATGCTGTCATTGAGATGATCTCCAGGATAAATATTAACGGTTTGATTGGAGGTATGATAGACCGCCGTGTGGAAAAGTTGCACATTACTACAACCACTTAATACTAAGTTGCGCTGGGTTTTACTAATAATACGGGGACTGGCTTCAAAGGAACAAACAACTCCTTTTGGCCCGACAGCACGAGACATTAAGGTACTGAGTCCACCAAAATTAGCACCCACATCAAAGACAATATCACCAGGTTTACAGAGATTTTGGAGGGCAATTTGAACGGGCGGTTCCCAAAAGTTTTCCTGATACCAGGGAGCGATTCCGTAGAGATCAACACTGGCAATTTTTTCATCAGCAACGGCCAATCTTTCTTCAATTTTTAATCTTTTATCAACTTCAGGCGTAAGAATTTTAGCGAGTTTAAATTTAATTTTATCTTTGAGATTTTGTAACATGATTTATTTTTTAGTTGCTGAAATATCCGTAAACCAGAGAAAGGCGTGTTGTTCGTGGCGATTGTCGTTAAAAATTTTGTATTGGGGAACATGAAGGCGATCGCCTGCCCAAAGTTGCTGATGTTCCTGTTGAACCGCTTGGGTGAGTTTACGAGTTTCTAGCATGAGGGAAAACGGCGTAAATTGAGAAAGTTTTGGCATCCAATCCAAGGCACGGTAGGAATTTAAGAGGCTGGTAATGCCATCAAAATACTTCAGGGCAGGGGATTCAGGGGAAACCGATCGCAAATATAGGGCTAAATTGTAGGCATGGTCTAGATCCGTACTGGTATGGCGACAGTAGGATTTACGATAACCCAGACAATGATAGAGCAAATTCTCGACTTCTTCAGGCGATCGCTGACCAAAGGCATATTTTACCCCCGCGAGGGTACGGTGCAGATACCAGGCTCGCATATCTTCGATTTCCGCCAGAGGGCTTTGGGTGGTTCGTTCGTCGGGATAATTCCAAAATAAGCCCAGGGTACGGTCAACGGCTTTACTCTTGATGTAGGGCATAACGCGATTTTTAAATTCCGTATCCCCGGCCCCCCGAAAACTCTGATCATAATAACCAAAGCGATCATGGATAGATTTTCGGTACAATGCTCCGACCCAAGATAGATAACAGGTTTCCAGATAGACTAAATCCTGTTCATAACCCGTGCGATCGTAGGTCATGATGTCATTAGCCCAACTACCTTGGGGATCAACATTGGTAACTAAACTGTGGCCAATCACCCAATCGAGGTGTTGATCCTGATCCAGTTCCTTGGCTAACACTTCCAAACAATCGGGCAAAATCGTTTCATCAACCCCTAAAAAAGCCAAATAGGGCGATCGCGCTAATTTGATCCCCCGATTCCAGGCACTTTGAATGGTTTCCCGTTGGGGCGATCGCGCATACAAAATGGGATAATCCAACTCGCTCGCTAATGATTGAAAAACTTGATATTCATCCGTTGGAGAGCCACTATCCATCAAAATAACTTCGGCTTGTCCTTTTTGAATAAGGGTCTGATGTTTCAGGGTTTTGAGGAATAGGGGCAATTTGGTCGCCGCATTATAGAGAGAAACAATAATCGTTGCTCGATACTCCCCTTTATCTCGGCGATCGTCCCAAATTTCGTATTCATCCTCGGCGGGATTGACCAGATTATCCACCCTTGCCGCTTCAATGAGAGCGAAACTTTTTTCTTCCCGTTCACTCGGTTTTCCGTAGAGGGCATCTACCGCCTTGGCTTCTTTGGTAAACCCTGTTTCCTGTAGCGTCCTTAAAACAAAGGGCAAATCGTCAAAACGATCTTCTCCTAATGCCCGCATCGCCCGTACCTTATAGGTCGCTGTGACAAAGGCATTACCCCGCAAATCTTCGATTCGTGCTAATTCTCGCCAGAGTCGGACGCGATCAATGCGATAATTGATGCCTAACTTACCCCTTACTCCCAATAATTCAGATTTATAGTTAGAAGCAATCCGCCAGAGGTCTTCCAACTTATCTTCAATTTCCTCTGATGTCTGCTCAGGTTCGTTAAAAGTCCTAGCGTATTTTTTAAGTAACAATGGTGATTTTAATGTCTGGGAATTATATTCATCCCGAAGGGGTTCCAGTAATTTATCCTTCACGGGGCCAAGATTTGCTTTGAGGTTTTTAAGAATTTCCTTAGCTTTGGGTTTTAATTGGGCTTTGATCGGTTGTATCCAAGACTGTCCCTCTTGAGTTGATCGCCAATAACCCATTAACTGGTCATACCAATTTTGTAATTCCTGACGAACTTCGGGTTCATGTTCCGATGAACTTTGATAGATTTCAATTAAGGGCGGATCGCTGATGGTTTGATTTACTTCTAAGACGCGATCAACTAATTGACTACGATAATCAGAATAATTCGTTAAAATTGCGTCAATGTCTGACAAGCAAGCATAGATATTGTCTAGATCGATTTTGACAAAGGGAATCTCAGGAAAACTTTCTTCCAATAATCGACAAACCCCCGCCCCACTCCCAATAACCGTAGGACATCCTGAAAACAAGGATTCTAGGGCAATCAGATTTAAAGTGTCATAGCGCGAGGGAACAAAAGTTACTGATTGAGTGGCGAACAATGCCATCAATTCCTTTTGGGTTTTCGGAGGCAATAATTGAATACCCTTGTTGCGATTTTTTAGCATTTCTTCTAAAAAACTCTGGGAAGAAACCGTCGCCTTATCGTTAAAACTATGGGGGCCAATAATATTTGCTTGATTATAATGAGATTCGGTTAACCACCAAACTAAATCAATGAAAATATCTGGCCCTTTTCGTCGTTCAGTACGCCCAATAAAGTTTAAGTCGGGAGCATGGTTAGTAGGAATTTCGGTAACAAGTTTTGGCAGATCAAAAAAGTGTAAGGGATGGTAATAATGGCACTCAAAATAGCTAATTTCTTTCCACTCATCAACATAACTTTTACTGATGCCATACCGCAGATCCACCGTTGCATATTGTTTCGCTTCTTCTAATACTAAAGGAATGTTTTCGTTACCCTGATTAAACCAATCTAATTGCAACGTCGTTGAAATTTTTCCATGCAAAGAAAGCGCGATTTTTCCAAACTTAACTTGGTGATAATTAAGGGCCGAATGCAGAAAAATACCCCATTGTTCGTAATCAGGAGAATCAATGACATCAAACTCCATTTCCGCGATCGCATGAGCAATATTATTGGCACGAATAAAAGAACGATAAACCCATTTAGGAGGATTGACATCGAAAAAATTATTCAAATCTGCTAAAAAATATCTTTCTTGAAAACTGACGGGATGGGCATTAGCAGGACGCTTCGTATCAGGTTTTTCTTTTTCTGCTAGATAATAAAAGTCAATCTGAGGATTTTTTAAAATAATACTGCGATAAAAAGTTTGTCCTCCGCCAACTTTCGCAAATAGATCAAAATCCGCAATTAATACTTTCATAAAATTAAATCTAAATAGGTTTTATATAATAGGTGGTAGTCATATTCCTGGGCAAATTGCTTTGCTTGTTGGCCAATGCGATTTAAAACTTCGGGTTGCTGGAGGAGTTGCCCAATTTTTTTAGGATAATCATCTAAGTTATCACAGACGATGCAGTTAACTCCTGATTCTATAGGATAACCCCGAAAGCCGACGCTCGTTCCGAGAATAACTTTACCATAGGCCATCGCCTCAATTATCTTGACAGACATTCCTGTACCCGAATTCAAAGGAGAGACGACCAAAGCCGCCCGTTGGTAGAGATAGCTTAACAATTTATCACTGACCTTCCCCAAAGAGATAAAGTTTCTCTCTTCCTCAATTTGCCAACAACCTCCGACAATGACAAACTTACCTGTAAAATTGGCAGCAAAATCATTCGCGGGATTCAACCACTGGCGAATTTGCTTAACGGCTTCAATATTAGGATTGTGTTGACTACCCACGAAAAGACAAAAATCTACATTGAGTCGGTTCGCAATTTCTACTTCTTGAGGATTTTGTAGGAGAGATTGTTGTTGACAAATAGAATTAATTTTTTCAGTGTCGATCGCAATGGGAACACAGTAACTTTTAATATTATATTTCTCAAAAAAAGATTGATCATTTTCAGACAAGGTAACAACAGCATCCGCTTGTTTTAAAGCATTAATTTCTTCAGTCAAAGCGATTTTTCTGAGTAAGGAATCTTTATCTAAGTTGTGAGATAAAACATCATGGGCGGTAAGGATTAATTTAACATTTTTCTGGGGGCAAATTTTACCTAATATTTCTCCCCAAAAAGGATATTCCAAAATCACTACATCGGCCCAGTCTGTAATCCGTTCAATCCAGTTTTTAAAGCTAGGATCAAAACGAAATTGATAATAAATCCAAGGTAACCAATTTTCATTGAGAGTAGATAAGCCATTATCTGCATTATCTGCATTTTCTTCCAGAAGATTAAGAGTTTTTCGCCAGGAGGCATAGGCATCTTGATACACATTTTTAACTAATTCTGCCTGTCCAAAATCGGAATTATAATACTCATAATAAATCCCTTCTGACCATATTTTTCGAGGTTGACCAATGGTATATACACGAGTTTCAAAAGTCTGCTGTTGTAAATAATCCAATAATAAACCTGTACGTTGACTAGCTCCGCTTTGGCGTTCTTGGATATCACCCCAGGGATAAAGAATCGCAATTTTAGGGCTAGTGGTCAATTGCTCTAATGATAAAGTTTTTTGCCCTAAAATGTTTTGGCAAGCCTGATTTAAAGCTTGATAATTTAAAAGTGTTTTTGATTTAGAAGTCTGACTTATCCCATAAATCTGACTATTTCCCGTTAACTCTTTTAATTTTTCGGCTAGGTGTTGAAAATTAGTGACTAAAACGGGATATTGTTTTAACTGTTCAATTTCCCAGTTTAATTCCTGGGGATCAACTTCTCGGCGATCGCGTAGAGCATAGTTGTAAGAATATAGTTGGGAGACTTCAAGAATTACGATTGTAGTCTTTAGATCTAACTTTTTAGTGTATTGTCCGTAAATCAGAGAATCAATATAAACTAAATTAATCTGAATATTATTAAGAGTTTGTTTTAATTCTGTGGGTATTTGTAAACGACTAGAATCGATCCAATATTGCAATAAAGTTAAACGTTGATAATAGCTATTCTCTAGATATTGCTGATATTCAAAGGAAGTAAAGGAGTTAGGAGCAATTCGTTCATCTTTATCCGTTAAGATCCAAAATTGGTATAGCCTATAACTTTCTAATATTTGTTTTAGGGAATTTAGATTAACGACTTTTTCCGAGGTATAAAAAATACCATAAACCCGATAACCACATCGGCAAAAATAGTTGAGTTTCTCTAAATTTTCTCCTTCTAGGATTAAATCTGCCGATAATATCAGCAAAACGCTAGGAGGCAATTGCACTAATTTAGGTTGTTCGATAGGTAACTTAACCGATGGCCAATCAACAGGTTTTAATAAACAATCTAAAAAATAATCAGGGGATTGCCGCGATCGCCAATGAATACTAAACGCTTTGGCAGATTGGGTAAAAGTCGGTAAATTTTCTAGTAAGCGAATCACTGCCTGGGGTAAATCCTGGGGATCACGATAAATACTGGCCCTCGATTCATCGACTTGTTGGGCTAACCAACTTCCATTAGGGACTACGACAGGCTTTCCTGCGGCTAAGGCTTCGGTTAAAACCCCTGAAGTGCGTTGATAATTTTGGGGATTATAGGGCAGAACGACAATATGCGCAGAAGCCAATAACTGATAGTAATCATCAGGTTGCATAGGATGATCAATTAATTTAATCTTGCTCTCAGGATATTGGGAAAGGGCTAATTTTGCCGCTAGAATCTCAACTTCTCCCCCCTCGATATTGTAGTTAGATTGAATAGTAAATTTAACCTTATTTGGTTGTAAATAATTTTGCCATAATGCGTCGATTAAATTCGGTAAATACTGATAGCCTTTCTCGGAACGAGCATCTCCCAAATAAACAAGATGAATATAATTTTTTACTTCTTGAAATAATTGGTTAATTAATTTTTCTTGACGAAAAGGAATAGGAACCTGACTTAGTTGAACAGGACTGAGGGCATTATGTTTTCTAACCAAATCTTCCGTATCCGTATAAAAACGAATTTTACTAGGCCATAGTTGACTATCATAAAATGCTTGTAAACAAACTTTAAGTCCCATCCCTTTGGCATTAATGACTAACGGCTCATCCGTATCCCTTCTGAATAATAAATGATGGGTCGGTAATAAGTCGCGATCGCTTTTTGCTAAAAAATAATATAATTCTTCTAATTGTTCTATTCCAAAAGTATGAATAAAAATCTGATCTTCTGGAGTTAAATTTAAAGTTGGTAAGATTTCTGCGAGAGTTTCAGTAAAGCTTTGATTTTTTGAAGTCAAAACTAGGGAAGGTTTACCTACTTTTTTAAAAATTTTACTCATTACTTTTAAAGCTAATCCAAAAATAAAACGGATTAGTCCCAAAATAATTTTCGATAATCCCCACAGTGTATTACTCAAGGGAATAGACCGCAGTAATTGCCAATCTTTTTTTAACCATTCCTTGGATCTCTTGGTACTACCTTCAACTTTTTCCCCGAAAATTGACCAACGAGGATATTTATAATTCCAAAGATAGAGTTGATAATGAATATATTCCTTAAAATTTTTCTTTTTCGTGTTTTCTGACTTCTCTTTGTTAGATTTTTCTTTTTCTATGACCATCGGTTGATTAAACCAATCTACGTCAAATGCTGGGATGATTTTAATTTCTGGTGACAACAGCGATCTCGACAACGCCCTATTCGCCAAGATAATGGGCTGATAACCCGCTCTTACTGCGGCCTCTGCAACGGAAATACTACATTCATAGTGATGCCCCTGAAGGTTACACAGTGAATGATCGATGATAATAAATTTTTTCATCAAGTCAGAAATTATAGTTACTAGTAAGTCAGCATATCAGACTTTCAAATCTAATTACTCGACTCCTAAAATAAATTATATTTAATAATGCAGTAAATGGCTCTTATTCCATCTTTCCAGCCAATTTTCTTACCTTCTTTGTAGGTGCGTCCATAATAGGAAATTCCCACTTCAAAGATTCGACATTCTAACTTGGCAATTTTAGCAGTAATTTCTGGTTCAAAGCCAAAACGATTTTCTTGAATAGAAATTCCTTGGATAATTTCTCGACGAAAGACTTTATAACAAGTTTCCATATCGGTTAGGTTCAGGTTAGTAAACATATTGGATAGGATCGTTAAAACCATGTTACCGACACTGTGCCAAAAATAAAGAACTCGGTGAGGCTGGGAACCCATAAAACGCGAACCATAGACCACATCTGCCTTATTCCGTAAAATAGGCTCCACTAAGTTGGGATATTCCTGGGGATCATATTCCAAGTCCGCATCTTGGATCAAAACGATATCGCCCGTTGCCGCTTGGATTCCCGTTCGGAGGGCGGCTCCCTTTCCCTGGTTAACTTTATGGAAAAGAATCTGATGAACTAAGGGTTCTATTTCTTCTAAAAGGACTTCTTTTGTACCATCTTTGGAGCAATCATCGACAATGATAATTTCTTTATCGTCATAGGGAGCTGCTAGAACCGCATCAATGACTTCGCGGATGGTTGATTTTTCGTTATAGCAGGGAACAATAATAGATAGTTTCAAACTCAGACTTCCATTTACAGGATTTTACAGATAACGTCGCTGACTTAAAAGCGTAATTGAAGATTATAGCTTAAACTGTCCCCGTCATCATCTTAAATCTTTTTTGGTATTGAATTTTATCTATCTAATTATGTTCAAATTTTATCAGTTTTGTCCTCGTTTAAGTGTAAAATTTCTTCGATTATTTATGTTTTTTAAGTTGTATAATTTGATTATATATTTGATTATCAAGTCATTGTTTTAATACAATCGCCTAACGGCAATGCGCGATCACATTAATCTAGTATTCTGCTAATATACAGGAGTTTACTTAATGTATTCTAAGTCAATGTTACTCCAACACGACCCCAGAGCTTGCCTACCCTCTGCCGAGGATTTACCTGATTCTGATGATACCCCTGTGGACAACGAACTACAAAATTTTATTCCCAATTTCCTCCTATCTACCTTGGCCCATATTTGGTCAGAACGCATGGACTGGTTCTTCGGGGTCGATATGGGGATTTATTACGATCCCTACCAACCCGCGATCGCGCCCGATGGTTTTCTGAGTGTGGGGGTTCCTCGCATTATTGATGAGGATTTGCGGTTGTCTTATCTGTTGTGGGAAGAACAAGCCGTTCCTGTTTTAGTGTTAGAAGTGGTTTCTCACACTCGACGAGGGGAATATACCACAAAGAAAAATTTTTACGCGGAAATGGGTGTTTTGTACTATGTTGTCTATAATCCTTTGCGTAAACGTAAACCAAAATTAGAGGTGTACCAATTAAAAAACGGTCAATATCAGTTATTGGCAGGAGAGCCAGTTTGGTTAAGCGACTTGGGATTAGGGATTGGCCGAGAAATTGGGATTTATCAAGGAATAAAGCGTGAATGGCTATATTGGTATGATGAGCAGGGTAAACGCTATCTAACTCCCGAAGAAGAATTGCGATCGGCTCAGGAACGGAATAGACAACTAGAAGAACATTTACTGAGTTTGGGTATTGACCCATATACACTTTAACGCAATACTAGATTAGTCAAAATCCGAGGCGATAGCGTTATTCTCCACTCATCATAATGAGAAAATTAGAGCAATTAACTTGAGTAAATACTGAGCAGAAGGCAACCACATCTACTTTATGGATCTTTTATCTAACAATAGTTTTGGAACTCTAAACACAAGGGAACTTAATTCCTGAAATCCTTGTTGACAGGCAATGGTTCAGCCTGATTAAAGGCAGAAAGGATTACTGGGCAAAGGATTAGAGAAACAAAGAAGCAAATATAAGCTTGGAAGTAATGGTTATAACTTTACAGGGGTGTTAAGGGTAATAATACTATAAATAAATCGGTAAAAAAAGGAGAGAGAGTATGTCAATCCAAAAGATAAAGCCAATCCAAGAGTTTAATGATTCTATATTTTGCAATGGGAAAGAAAAAGAATTATTTAAACGAGACTGTCCTCATTGTCACAGCGAGGAAGTGAAAATTCATTCTCATTACAAAACGAAAAATAATGGAGAGAGAAAAATATTTATCTGTCAAAAATGTGAGTCACTATATTCAGAAACGTATAATAC
>QBMS01000079.1 GCA_003249095.1 Snowella sp. | reverse complement strand
TGAAAACACTAATTTAAAAAATCTCATTCAACAAATCTATCAACAAATAGAATTTATTAAAATTAAAAAATCTCCAGAAAGTTCATTTTTAGATTCCCCACATCAGAGCAAATTTCCCCAATCTTTTCAAATTAATCATCTTTCCCATTTAGAAAAATCTGTCAATAAAATCCTCACCTCTATCCAAGCCAATCATTTTAGTAAATTAGTGATTGCCCAAGCCCTAGATATTGTTGCACCAACTGACTTTAAGATTACAAATTGCTTACAAAATTTACGCCAGAATTATGCTGATTGTTATGTTTTTTCTCTTAGTAACGGTAGGAATAATTGTTTTCTGGGAGCCAGTCCTGAACGCTTAATTAGTATTCAAAATCAGCAATTAGTAACGGATGCCCTAGCGGGATCAGCTCCCAGAGGAAAAACGAAGAGGGAAGATCTGAGTAACGCGAATCATCTCCTGCAAAGTGAAAAAGAAAAGCGAGAACATCAAGCGGTTATTGAATTTATTATGCGACGTTTAGAAGAATTGGGTTTAAGTCCCCAGCGATCGCCGTTAAAATTACTCAAATTATCCAATATTCAACATCTCTGGACACCAATTTACGCCCAATTAAAACCCCCGATCCATCCCCTAGAGATTATCGCCAAACTTCATCCCACCCCCGCCGTAGCAGGAGTTCCAACCCAAGTCGCCTGTGCTGCAATCCAAAAATACGAAACCTTTGAGCGATCGCTCTATGCGTCTCCTTTAGGATGGGTTGATTATCAGGGAAATAGTGAATTTATTGTCGGTATTCGTTCGGCCTTAATTCATAAAAATAAAGCTCGACTCTATGCGGGGGCAGGTATTGTTGCAGGTTCCGATCCCGTTAAAGAATTAGCAGAAATTGAACTCAAACTTCAGGCGTTATTGCAAGCATTGAACTATTGAGACGCTTCACAATAAATAATCCAATGTCGATCCCTAAGGCAACACGGCAGACCAGAACATCGAAATGGAAGGTCGCGATCGCATCATGAACTATACATCATCAGTCATAAGTATTCCTGCTATCGGTGGGAATCTAGTAAGGGCTTGATCTTGCTTATCCTCTAACCATGTCCTATCATTTTCAAATATAAGATCTTTAGGTGGCAATGACGCTTTAGTATGTCGAAAATTGAAACCAGAACCGAACCTATGGTGCTCAATATGGGGCCCCATCATCCCTCCATGCACGGGGTTTTACGTCTAATTGTTACCCTGGACGGAGAAGATGTCGTTGACTGCGAACCCGTGATTGGC
This sequence comes from Snowella sp., assembly GCA_003249095.1. Lineage (GTDB taxonomy): Bacteria > Cyanobacteriota > Cyanobacteriia > Cyanobacteriales > Microcystaceae > Snowella. The sequence continues at coordinate 17,770 of QBMS01000079.1, read as the reverse complement.
TATCTACACCGAGGGATGGAAAAAATCGCCGAAAATCGCACCAATATTATGTACGTTCCCTACGTCAGCCGTTGGGACTATGCAGAAGGAATGTTTAACGAAGCGATTTCTGTTAACGCCCCCGAAAAATTGGCTGATATTGAAGTTCCCAAACGGGCTCAATACATCCGAGTGATGATGTTGGAATTAAATCGCATTGCCAATCATTTACTCTGGCTTGGCCCCTTTATGGCAGATGTGGGGGCGCAAACTCCCTTTTTCTATATTTTCCGAGAACGGGAAATGATTTATGACCTCTGGGAAGCCGCTTCTGGAATGCGTTTGATTAATAACAATTATTTTCGTATTGGTGGTGTTGCGGTTGATCTCCCCTACGGTTGGCTTGATAAGTGCGAAGACTTCTGTAATTATTTCCTCCCCAAGGTGGATGAATACGAAAAATTAATTACGAATAACCCCATTTTCCGTCGTCGGGTGGAAGGGATCGGCACGATTACCCGTGATGAAGCAATTAATTGGGGCTTGTCGGGGCCAATGTTACGCGGTTCTGGGGTGAAATGGGATCTCCGTAAGGTCGATCACTACGAATGCTATGACGATTTTGATTGGGATGTGCAGTGGGAAACCGCAGGAGACTGTTATGCCCGCTATTTAGTCCGCATCCGAGAAATGCGAGAATCCATTAAAATCATTCGTCAGGCGATGAAAGGAATTCCAGGCGGCCCCTACGAAAACCTAGAAGCCAAACGGATGCAGGAAGGCAAAAAATCTGAATGGAATGATTTTCAGTATCAATATATTGCTAAAAAAGTTCCACCAACTTTTAAAATTCCCAAGGGTGAGCATTACGTTCGTGTCGAAAGTGGTAAGGGCGAATTTGGAGTATTTATCATGGGGAATGACGATGTGTTCCCCTGGCGTTGGAAAATTCGCGCCCCAGACTTTAATAATCTACAAATCTTGCCCCACCTGTTGAAGGGAATGAAAGTTGCAGACATTATGGCAATTTTGGGCAGCATTGATATTATTATGGGATCAGTCGATCGTTAGGTCTACGGCTGAGATTGAGAAACTGAACTATAGGTACTAAGGGTGGTTAATCCGCCCTTTTTTGTATGGCTTAATAGGCTGGGGATGCGATCGCGTTTTTATCTTTAGTGACAGCCGCCCATTTATTGATCCAAAGAACTCGCAAAAACGTAGAGGCGCGTTATACACCAAACAAGGTATCGAACGGGGTGAAATGATGCTTTTACGTCGGATGTTGACAAAGCGTTTTGGCGAGTTGCCTTCTGCGATAGAGATTCGTTTAACTCAAGCTTCCATCGCCGACTTAGAATTATGGAGCGATCGCTTTTTAGAGGCAAAGACTTTAGCGGATATATTTGATTAATCTATAGATTTATAGATTTATAACATTGAGGCGATCGCATTTTTCTTCATTCAGGAAGTGCGATCGCGTTTTTATTGTCGCCAGAAATCCTTAGCACAAATTCTGGTTTATTTCAACATTTTCAGGTAAGGTTTTTGCATCACAAAATGTTACCTTTTTTTCTTGACAATAAAGTGGAAATGCGTTTAATCTATCAGTAGTTAGCTTTAATCTATCTACAGGTGGATATTTTCAACCTTAGTTTTTTATTTGTTATGTTCGTTTTCAGAGCTATACCGCAAGATACTTGTCTATTTCACTAAGTATCTCCATCAGGGAGATTAAAAAAAATGTCAGTTCATACGGAAATTTTTTCCAAAAATAACGATTCCCCAGCTCCCCAGCCTTATATTGATCTGTCCCGTGTCTCTTTGCCGACTAGGGTACGGATCGATGCTCAGGAGTTTGAGGTTTCTCAATTCAGTGATCAACAAAAAGCGGTACTAATCGATTTGTCTCGAATTGATAAGGAAATCGCAGATGTTGAGTTTTCGCTCCGAGTGCTTAAGGCGGCGAAATCGGAGTTGTCGAAGTTGCTTTCTGTGAATAACACAGGCAATTAACAATTAAGTTGAGTTCAATCGTCTAACTTTAGACAATCTCACTAATGAACCGACCTTGAGACCATAAACCGTATTAAACTTATATTGTTGAGGTTAATGACATGAATATCACAGAAACAACCAGTTTAAATGCCATTCTGAGTGAAACTGGCAAAATTTATCTTTCTGTTGATGGTTACGGAACTTTGGATCAGACTGGCTCTGTTCAGATTTTAAAAAAGCCAGACGCGACTGTGCGAAAAGCTTATCTTGTGGGAGATGGCACAACTATTTCCAGTTCTGCTATTGGCACCACAGCGACGCTTAACGGCACAACTGTGAATTGGGATCGTATTGAATCCACTTCCTTTTTTTATAGCTATCTTGCCGATGTTACAGATTTATTAAAACCGACCATTGATAGCGCCGCTTCTGGCACCGTCAGCATTGCCCTCGACGAAGGTAGTGAAACCTACTCTTATGAAGGGTTGGCGCTGGCAGTGCTATTCGATGATCCCAATCAGACAACGGACAATAATGTCATTCTCTACTTTGGAGGCTTACCTCCAACTGGGGCAACCTCTATCATTAATTTTTCGAGTCCAGTAGATCTTAGTCAAGTGGGTGAAGCAACCCTAGGCTTGGGAATTGGATTCAGCTATGCCGCTGCTGGTCAAACATCTCAGGTCAGCGTGAACGGTCAACCGCTAACCTTGGTGGCTGGCAATTACGATGATGGTGTTGGGGTTAATGGAGCTTTGTTTACGGTTGGTGGGTTTGAAGATAATCCCGATAACCCTTCTCCAGTCAGCACCGATCCGGAAACCGATGATGAGCTTTACAATCTACTACCCTTCATCAACAATGGCGATAGCAGTCTGACCCTAAATACGGTTAATCCATCTAATGATGACCATATCTTTTTCGCCCATTTGACTTTAGAAGGAATTCAGACCACAAGTATTCCGAGCATCATTAGTTTCAGCGGTAGTACCTATGAAGTTCTGGAAGACGGATCTGCCATCAACAGTGTAACCCTGACTCGTTCGGGAAGCGTCATCGGTGAAGCCAGTGTGACATTGACTCCGACGGATGGAACGGCGATCGCAGGCGATGATTATGACGGTACGCCTATTGTAGTCAACTTTGCCGATGGACAGACAAGGGCGACCGTTACAATTCCCATTATTGACAACACGGTTTACCAAGGTGACAAAACGATCAATCTGGTACTCAGCGATCCTACTGATGGAGCAATCTTAGGTTCCCAGATTACTTCTCTCCTGACGATTGTTGAGAACGACCCTCAATCTCAACTTAAGTATGGTTTTACCTATTTCTACGGAAATGGGGATAGCTATTCAGGTTATGTTTATGCGCCATCGGGAACCTACAGTGTAGGTCAGTTACCTGATTACTATGACAACGAAACGGGCAGTCAACAAGGCTACTACCTCATTGACTCCATTAAAGATGGTGAAAACGGTACGAATGGTTATGTCTATGTCACCAGTTACACGGATGCTGACACAGGCTTTGGCACTACAACCAATATTTATTCGGGTCTCGGTTACTATGGTTTAGGTTCAGAACAAGGTTATGCCTTCAACGCCAACCCTTGGACGGGAGATTACTACTTTAGCTCTTATTACGAAGCAGATTTACCGGGGGTGGTGCAAGTTCGTCTTAACCTCTTAGCTGACGACGGTGGAACGCCTGGCGAACTGATTGCCAATAATCAAATTGGAGTCAATAAATACTTCTTTGTTGAAATCTTGGTCGCTGACTTGCGTGGTAATGCGGTGGGCGTTAATGGCTTAGGACTAGATTTAGCTTGGGATGGTTTTATTCTAGAGTCGATTGATTTTGACCCTGCCCTAGCGATTAATTCCAATTTTGTATTACTTTCCGATGGCAGTCTTGATTATGACGGTTTAATCAGTAACCTCAGTGGTGGTTCTTTACCAGAGTTTGAGTTAGGTCAGGCGATCGGGGTTAATCAGTTAGAACGATTTGCTCTCTTGCGTTTCTATACTCAAAATTCTTCTAACGGTACGTCTTACTTTACTACCACCGTGAGTAGTGTTGCCTTAGCAGACGATGCTTCTTATTCTTTGGATGTAGAAGAGAATCAACCCATTGAAATTCTTTCGTCCTATAACCAGTATAATTTCACCTACTACTACGAGAATGGAGATTTTTATAAAGGTTATGTTTATGCACAAGAAGGAACCTACACTGAGGGTCAGCAATTACGGGGTTACTCGAACGAAACGGGTAACGAAGGCTACTACGAGATTGGCTCCATCGCCGCCACCACCTTAGACAGTAACTTTAATAATCGGGTTTATGTCACCAGTTATACCGATGCTGACACCGGCTTTGGCGTGACAACGAATATTGGAGAAGACGTGTGGACTGCTGATGGTATTCATGGCTATTCTGGCTTAGGTTCAGAATCTGGCTACGCTTACGATATTAACGGCAATAGCTCTGATCCCTTGTTCAGTAAGTACTATGAGGCTGATATTTACTCTATTCCTACTCTGTCCATCCAACCCACAGATGCAATCAAAGCGGAGGGCAATAGCGGACTGACTTACTTTACATTTACTGTAAGCCGAGTAGGTAGTCTGTTCTATAGTTCATCAGTAGATTGGTCTGTTATGGGAAGTGGTTCTCACTCTGCTAGTCCTGATGATTTTGCCAGTGGTTCATACCCTCAAGGTACCCTTGACTTTGCTCCCGGTCAGGATACCGCCACAATCATCGTAGAAGTAAACGGTGACATCACTTCTGAAATGGATGAGTCCTTTTCAGTAACGCTATCTAATCCTGTAGATGCAATTCTGGACACCTCATCAGTGGTTTCTAATATTACCAGTAGTGTTTCGGGGGGTTATGGAGTCACAACAAATTACTACTCCTTAGCTGGTGGTGGCGGCCGGTTTGTCATGGATTATGAGATGTATGGGATTCCGGATCAAGCTGAAATCTTTATCAACGGTTCACTAGCGGCTAGCACTAGCGGATTTGTTTCTGGCAGTGGAACCCTAAACTTAGATACTTTTGCTCTTCAGTCGGGTGATATGGTAAGGGTTGTCATGACTGGGGTAGATTTCGGAACTGCTTGGGACTATACAGTACAATACAACGGTGGTGTTCAAACTCTCAACTATATTGCTGATGGTCTGATTCTGAATGACGATATTCCAAGTTTGTTTATTACCGATAACTCCGGTGATGGGAATGACTCCAGCATTAAATTCACCACTCAATTCCCGTTACGCAAAAACTACGCCGAAAGCGACTTCGTGCGTCCCAATTTTGCGGACAGCACCAAGTACTTCGACATTACCAACACCGGAACGGGGATTTTGCAAGTCTCTGACATTGTTTCTAATGTGGCAGGAGTGACAACGAACTTTGGGGATGATCTCTTAATTAACCCAGGAGAAAGCCAACGGATTCAGTTAAGCTATGCTCCTTCGGCGGCGCGTCAAGACTTCTCCGCGAGTAATGGGTTAGTCTTGTTTACCAATGATCCGTATAACTCTCAATACGCGATCGCCTTATCGGGTAAATCGACCTTTAACTCGGATATTAACTACGATGGCAAAGTCAATACTGGTGACTTAGGGCCCTTAAATTTAGCAAGAAAGAACTATAACCAAGGGATTTTTGATCCTACTGCCGATATCAATGGTGACGGATTGTTCAATAATGCTGATGTACTGATGTTACAGTCTGAGAATAAACAGTCTTTATTCGTTTAATAATTGAGATTCTTGGCTTATTTACTAACAAATATTTTTCTTAAATCTAGCCAAGAATTTTCTTTTTTATTTTAGTAAAATAAAAAGGGGAAAGCTGTCATTTTTTGGCTTTTCCCCTTTCCTATTTACAGATATCCAAATACAATACACCCAAAAGTCTTGCCATAATTAAACTGAACTAAAAACATTATGACTTTACAGATTCAACTCCTACTATTTGCTGATAATAACGGTACTCTCGGAGAAAGTATTGATAGCGTCGTTGCTGGTAACTCCTTTTATCTACAAATTTTAGTGGGTGACTTCCGTAGTGACGCGACGGGATTAATCGGTTTTTTGTCTTCCATACAATGGGACTCAAGTATTCTACAATCCCTGGATGATCCTTTTTCGGCGGAGCAAGTGATCACCCCAAGCTTTCCCGCCCTTGCTGATGGAGCTTTAGATAATAGCTTGGGGCTGATTAGTGGTCTGACAGCAGGAGCTTTGCCTGAGTTTGAGTTTGGTCAGGCGATCGGGGTTAATCAACTCGAATTTTTTGCGACTCTTCGCTTTTCTTCTCAAGGAAATGGTGTTATCACCACCTCAAATTTTTTACTAATCCCTGATATATCTGGTTTAGCCTTTACCGATGACTATGTTAATAATGCCCCTCTTATTCCGACTCCACCTCCATTTGCAGAAAATAGCACTGGTGTTATTCTCGTTGTGTCCGACCCGAACCCAGGAGACACCCTAACTTTTTCCATCACTGGTGGAGCAGATCAATCTTTATTTACCCTAAATTCGGTGACGGGAGAACTGACCTTTAAGGCGGCTCCCGACTTTGAAACGCCAATTGATGCTGATGGAAATAATATTTATGAAGTTGAAATAACAGCCTACGATAATTTTGGAGAGCCTGCTACGACAACTCTTAGGGGAACAACTATCTCTTCCCTAAATATTGAGGTTACGAATGTCAATGAAGCCCCAATCATTACCAGTGGAACTGCCGCTAACTTTGCTGAAAATGGGATAGGTGTTGCCTATACTGTTACCGCAACCGATCCCGATGCAGGAACCAATCTGACCTATACCCTCGATAACACCCTTGACGCATCTTTATTCAATATTAATGCTACAACGGGAGCAATTACCTTTAAGAATGCTCCTGATTTTGAGACTCCTTTGGACAATGGAACAAATAATATTTATAATCTAACTGTTATCGCTAGTGATGGATCTTTGAGTAACTCTCAGGCTGTTGCTATTACTGTAACTGATCTGAATGAACTTAAAGGCAATCCTTTAATTAACAATGGTCGGAATTCGATTGTGGGGACGGTTGGCTCTGACTATATTACTGGTCTAGCTGGCGCAAAAACCTTGACAGGTGGCGGTGGTAATGATTCCTTTGTCTTTACCAATATGCGTGATGTGGGTCAAAGGATTGCCGATTTTACCGTCGGAGAAGATAAGCTGATTTTTACTCAACTTTTCTCTAGTCTCGGTTACACAGGTTCTAATCCGATCGCCGATAGTTATATTAAATTTGTGCAGGGAACGGGGGCAAATTCAGCCCATACTTTTCTCCAAATTGATCGGGATGGGCTAACAGGAAGTGCGATCGCCCGTAATTTTCTTCAAGTTAATAATATTACTCCCACTCAGTTAAATAACATCAACAACTTCCAGTTTTAACCAAATTTTTCCATCGCTATACTCATCCTTATTTCTTCCTATGAATTCTATACAGAGTCAATTCAAAAAAAATCCAACAACTCTCGGTCTTGCCCTTATTTCTAGTCTCGGTGCGATCGCCTTTTCTACTCCTGCCTACTCCATCAATGTTGATCTATCTACCTTTGATGCTATTGGGGATGTTACGAATAACAACACCGTTATTCAATCAGGAACAGATAATACCGTTGACGCGGATGCCTTGGAGACCTTTCTGGCTTTTACTCCGGGTTCCCTGGATGTGGACACTACCTTCGGTTCAGCGATTAAACAAACCTTGAACTTCAATGCAGGGGATCGGTTTAGCTTTGACTGGACGTTTAACATTGACAGTCAGGATCAAGCGTTTGTTGCTATTAATAACGCAATCCAAGTCCTGTCAACTGGTAGCTCCTATAGCTATACTTTTGCAACTGCTGGCAATTATCAGGTTGCAATGGGAGTTGTTGATTTCTTTGATTCAACAGGCTCATCAACCTTGACCTTAAGTAATGCTCAAATTCAGCCTGTTCCTTGGGAAACAGATGCCCTTCCTGTTGTGGGGACTACCCTGCTTTTTGGGATTGGGATTTGGAAGAAACATAAATCCTCTAATTCCAATAATCGTGATCTCAAATAGTTCTTTTTCCAAGCTAAAAAAACTATTATTAACGCCATTTCTGACAACTAGGATACTTGGCCGCCGCAGTGTTGGCCAATTTTTGTTTGATATCTTCTGTAAAAATGGCTTTATTCCAAAAACAAGCAGACTTGATCTCCTCAAGGGGAATATTTTTAGCCGAAGAGAAATCTGCCGTTGTTAAATTAGCTTCCCTGAGAGTGGCTTTCGTGAGACTTGCCCCCGCAAAATTCACCCGTGTTAGATTAGCCTGATTCAAATTTGTTTCCGTCAGATTAGCTCCTGTTAGATCCACTCCCCAGAGGTTAGCATTATTTAATTTGGCTCTACTCAGATCGACTCCCGTAAGTTTTGCCCCTGTGAGTTCAGCATTTAAAAAATTGGCTCCCTGTAATGTCGCTCCCGTTAGAGAAGCTCGAATGAGATTAGTATTAGTCAAATCTGCGTTTGTTAGATTGCTTTTCGCCAGATTTGCTCCCGTGAGATAACCACCGATCAATTTACTGTTACTTAAATTGGCACCACTCAGATCTGCCCCCGTTAGTTCGATTTGAGATAAATCAGCTTCCGTTAAATTGGCATTAACCAGATTGGCATCGGTCAAAAAGGATTCGGTAAAATTGCTATTGCTAAGATTTGCGTTGGCAAGATTGATTTTTTGTAAATTTAATCCATTGAATTGTTTCTGATTTAACGCAACTCCTGCTTTATTTAATGATTCTAGGGCCTGGATTCGGGGTAAACTTTCTCGCTTACCCTGATTGTCACTAATCACCTTCCAATTCCCCTGGGTCTGACTATATCGATAAATTTGCCAGCCTAAAAAGATTAATCCGATCAGAGGAACAATCCCAATTAAAACCGTCATTTTTACGCGGTCAATTCGTTGAGTTTGGCTACTCGCCTGAATAAAAACTTCGGCAACCTGGGACAATGGGAAGCGATCGCCTTGTTCCTCTTGAAATTTTTTCACCTCCGTCAAAGCCTTCCCTGAGAGTAGATAGCTCTTCTGGTTTTCCAGAGTGGAATTTTGCCATTGTTTAGCAGTATCTTCGATTTTCTGTTTTTTTTGCAAATAATCTTGTCTTTCTTTTAACCACTGTTGCAAAAGTTTCCAGTGTTGAATTAGGGCGACATGGGACAGATGAATGAAAAAAGGTTGTTCTAGTTCACCACTCGACAGGGGAACAGGTTCAGTAAACACCAATTGTTCATAGACTAACTTCTGCACGACGAGATCAATGAGAGCGATACTATAACGGGGTGTCACCAATTCCCGATTAATTACCCCGCGAGCAATGGGCTTTCGTCCTGTTGTTTGTTCCACTAAAGCCAGAAAAATATACTGTACTGTTTCCTGTTCGAGTTCGGAGAAGGCATGGTAAGCCGCCGTTGCCTGTTTATCTAGCGCATTTTTGATTCCCCCTAAGAGACGATAGGCGGGAATTTGTAAGCCCTGATTATCTTCCTGTCGCCAGAGTTTTCGTAAAGTATATTGCAACAGGGGTAAGCTGCTAGAACTGTAATCTAAGTCCTGAAGAATTTCAGTAACTAGGTCAAAATTTAAGGCTAAATCAACTTGTTTTGCAGGTTTAGTAATCACCTCGGTTAAGGCTTGTTCGGCCATCGGTGTAATGGTCACTAAATGATTTTGCAATCGATCAACAAGGCGATTATCGGCTAACTCTAGACAGTTTTCTAAAAAGTCAGACCGCATGGCGATAACAAGTACAAAATTGCTATTTTTTGAATTGCCTAGATAGTTATTTTTTTCTATTAAATCCAAAACTCCGAATAAACAATCTAAAAAGGTTTGTTTTTCGAGAGAATTTTGGCAAAGGGTAAACAATTCTTCAAACTGATCAATGATTAAAAACAGACGATTGGGATAATACAATTCCACTAATTTCTGGAAACCATTGGCACCTTGCTGGACTAGGGATTGCAATTGGTTTAGTTGTCTAGCCCGTTCCCCATAGGGCAGGTTGGTATCACAGAGCGTCCAGACCAAATTCATTAAGGGGCGATCGCCTGGGTGAAAGATACGCACCGACCAATTTTCACTACCTGTTAGGGAATGACCTGATTGTAGATGGGCGATTAATCCCGCTCGTAATAGCGAAGATTTCCCCGTTCCTGAATTGCCGACTAGGGCCACAAAATTAGTCTGATGGACTTCCTTGAGTAATTGGGCAATCAGATCGGTTCGGCCATAGAAGTAGGGAGCATCTTCTACTTGAAACGTGGCGAGTCCAGGATAGGGACAAAAATTCTTGGCACTCCAGGATTGAACAGGAGGCGTTTTTACCACGTTGGGCTTATGGGTCAGGGCGATCGCCTGTCCTAAATTAAAATAATGCAGTTTTTGTTGATGTTCTCGCAAATAATCCCTAACAAAGTTCGTTAAATCCGTCGTGGTAATAGTGTTTTCGAGATGATTGAAGGGATTTAATCCTTCGAGTAGTGCCTGGGCAAAATAATCATTATGAACATCGACACCCGCTTCGGTCAGTTTTACTCCCCGACGTGTTGCCAGAAAAGAAGATGCGCCTCCTGATGGGGGTAAACATTCATCGAAATCAAAGGCAAGTTCTTCCCCATAAAAGCAATCCAACCAAATCATTTTTTGAGGAATTGGACTGCTAGCAAAAACTTTTTGTAACCATTGCAGATTAATTCCCCAATTGCCCTGGGCGGGATTGGAATCACTAGCGGCTAAAAATTCTTCAACGATGCCTTTCTTTTTTCGTAGTCCGTGACCCGTGAAATACAGTAACGCCGTTTGAGGAATGCGCTCGCGTTGGGGGTGAAACAAACTGAGAATGGCATTTTCCAGTTCCTTTTGAGAAACAGGGATTTGGACAGGGGGAGCCTGATCTTCTGCTTTTTTGGGATTAGGGAGAAATCTAACCTGAAAATTACCGTATTCTGTCAAATACTGCCCCAATCTTTCTCGATTAAAAGTTGACGTTTGTAACGACGATAAAACGGGATACGCATTAATGTTAACGACTAGGGCAATCTGACGAATTTCCATAGGTGGACTTTCAATAACTTTGATAGTAAAGATAGTAAAAAAATCAATCAGTGATTCTTGAATATTGTATTGAAATTTAAGTGTCGATGGTCGGAACGGAAACCATACTGACAGTCATCGCCTTCTAAGCTTATTTTTCAGGATTGTCTAGTTTATTCTTTGTCTATGTATCTACAAATTTAAAATTAACAATTAACCATAGGGACGAACCCCTTAGTTATACCCTAATTCCCTCCGTTGACTGACTTCTAAATTTCTATGTTTCATAACTTTCTTTAAAAAATTTCTTGCAAAAATCATTATTTCAGTCTCTAGACTTTTGGAGGCGATCGCGATATGCAATAGCTCACAAGAATCTTCCATCCCTTAAAGTTAAGCTGATCTAGATAATTAAAGCAATTTGAGACTAATTAATCTTAATTTGGGCTTAATCTTAATTTAGGCGATCGCTAAACCCTGTCATCATACCAGCAAAGGTTAAAATTTGTTAAAAGCATCAAAAAAAAGGGCATGAGAATTCACCAAGGAAAACGCTCACATCTCGTTTTGTTACAGTTCTTGACAAAATGATAAGAGAGAGGCTTTCTCAGTGATAGGATTCCCTAAAATACCTTTGTAATCAACTTATCATTATATGACTGAGCTTTCTGGACAACCCCCCAAATTTGGCGGCAGTACCGGCGGTTTACTCTCCAAAGCTGACCGCGAAGAAAAATATGCTATCACCTGGACAAGCAGCACCGAACAAGTGTTTGAAATGCCCACAGGTGGCGCAGCCATCATGAATAAAGGTGAAAACCTCCTCTATCTTGCCCGTAAAGAACAGTGTCTCGCCTTGGGAACTCAGTTACGGACAAAATTCAAACCCAAAATCGAAGATTACAAAATCTATCGCGTTTTCCCCAGTGGTGAAGTTCAATACCTCCACCCCGCAGACGGTGTCTTCCCAGAAAAAGTAAATGCTGGTCGGGTCGCCGTTGGTTCAAATGCCAGAAGTATCGGTAAAAATCCTGAACCCGTTACTCTGAAATTTTCGGGTAAAACTCCCTATAGTGCCTAATTTTCAGTGAACCCAGATTCGGTGAAGCGTTAATTGTTAATAAACCTCATCTGTTTTAAGAAATTAAGTTTTTGCCCCCCTAGCCCCCCAACTTTGGGGGGAAAAGTTAAGACTAATTGTATTTTGCCAAGTCCCCCAGTATTGGGGGATTTAGGGGGCAAGAAGGATGAGTTTCAAGTGAGATGAGGTTTAGTGCGTAGTGAACTATTATTAACTATGGACAAAATAGCCACTTCACTGAATTCTGGGGCATTGATCCCGAATTATCACCCATTATGATTTTTCCAGAATTTTCCGAGTTCAAGGCTTTGGCCAATCAGGGCAATTTTATCCCTGTTTATCAAGAATGGGTCGCCGATTTAGAAACGCCCGTTTCAGCTTGGTATAAAGTTTGTACGGGTCAACCCTACAGTTTTCTATTGGAGTCGGTAGAAGGGGGAGAGAAACTAGGTCGCTACAGTTTTTTGGGTAGTGATCCCGTTTGGGTCTTAGAAGCTAGGGGAAATCAAACAACCCAGACCTACCGCACTGGGGAAAGGCAAGTATTTGAGGGCAATCCCCTCGAAGTTTTATCGGATTGTCTGGCTCCCATACATCCCGTTAAATTACCGCAGTTACCGCCTGGCATTGGGGGATTGTTTGGTTTTTGGGGCTATGAATTAATTCAATGGATGGAACCCCGTGTTCCTGTTTATCCCACCACAGAACAGGATTTGCCCGATGGGGTTTGGATGCAGGTAGATAATCTGATTATTTTTGATCAGGTTAAACGCAAGATTTGGGCGATCGCCTATGCGGATTTACGGGGCGATCAGATTGATCTAGAAACCGCCTATCAGGAAGCTTGCGATCGCGTCACGAAATTAGTTTTAAAACTGCAATTACCTCTCCCCAGAGAAGCCACATCCTTGGAATTGCATCCCCGTCCCCTCGAAAATCAAGATCTTAATTACAGCAGTAATATTGGTCGGGAAAAGTTTTGTGAAAATGTCAAAAAAGCCAAAGAATACATCAAAGCAGGGGATATTTTTCAAGTTGTTTTATCCCAACGCCTCAGCACCAATTATTGCGATGCGCCGTTTAATCTTTATCGTTCTTTGCGGTTGATTAATCCCTCTCCCTACATGGCCTATTTTAATTTGGGCAATTGGCAGATCATTGGCTCTAGTCCTGAAGTGATGGTCAAAGCTGAACGGTTAGAAAATGGTCGCATTCAAGCCACCGTCCGACCGATCGCAGGAACCCGAAAACGCGGTGCAACTTTAACCGAAGATAATGCCCTCGCAGAGGATTTATTGCAAGATCCCAAGGAAATTGCCGAACACATTATGTTGGTGGATTTGGGACGCAACGATTTAGGTCGTGTGTGTGTCAAAGGCTCGGTAAAAGTCGATGAATTGATGGTAATTGAACGCTATTCCCACGTAATGCACATTGTCAGTAACGTGATCGGCGAATTAGAGCCTGATAAAACCGCGTGGGATTTGCTCAAAGCCTGTTTTCCTGCGGGAACCGTCAGTGGCGCACCTAAAATTCGGGCAATGGAAATTATTAATGAACTCGAACCCGAACGGCGTGGCCCCTATTCAGGGGTTTATGGTTACTATGATTTTGAAGGTCAATTAAATACCGCGATCGCCATTCGGACAATGGTAGTGCGACCCCAGGGCAATAATCAACATTTAGTTACCGTGCAAGCAGGGGCCGGTTTAGTGGCTGACTCCGATCCTGAAAAAGAATATGAAGAAACGATCAATAAAGCGAGGGGATTATTGGAAGCCATTCGTTGTTTAATCTAGTTACAGTAAATTGTTGATTAAACAAAACAGAGAAAATTGAACTTACTTGCTTCTCTTAAAAGAGATGAACTTTCTATCTTTACGGCTTAAACAAAAAGAAAGATACTACAGGTAACAGTTCTTGGAAGGTTATTTTGAAAGTCTTACTACAAAAGAAGGTTCTCAGAGGGTGAGCATTTCGCCTTTTCACTAAAAAATAATCGGTTGCAACCTGTCTATCAGTGTTGTAATTGTTAACCTTCCAAATTGTGTGATTTATGTCCGATGCGATCGCGGAAGTTTTATTGTTTCGCTTCGCTGATGGCAGTTATAATTTTAATTATCTTTTGAGGAAAACTAACCATGAAAAAGTCAAAGTCCGTTTTTGCTTTGTCCGTCGCTGGTGCTACCTTGGCTTCCGCGATCGGTATTGCTTCACCTGCTGGTGCTTTTAATTTTGTTTACGATAATGTCACCTACGATGTAAACACGTACACTGGATCGTTTAACGATTTACAGTCAACGCTAACCTCACCAAACAACGCACTGTGGGGAAAGGACTCTACTTTTGCTGTTGGCTTGGCTGAGGTGGTCAAGGGAGATTTGGGTTATCCTAACAGCTATGACAATGGTACTACATATCTGGAATTTGGCCCTTACTTTGCATACGAATCATCATTGATAAATATACCTGGAGGTACTTCTAACTATATTTATGGAGCCACATTCTGTAACAATTGTGGTGGTGGTGGTGCGGCAGCCTTAACGCCGAGTGTTCCTCCTGATGCGACCATAACGTACGCAACAGCAACTGCTGTCCCCGAACCGCTTACTATCTTGGGTTCTATCACAGCAACAGGTTTTGTGGCCGCCTTTAATCGTATAAGGAACAAGAAAGAAGAATAGTTAAACCCAGAAAGGGAGCTTCGGCTCCTTTTTTTAATGGATAATTATTCACTAATCGGCGATCGCATCTTGATCGCTAAAATGATAGAATCTGTCTATGTTTGACAACCTATGTAAATTCCTTGCTGAAAGCTTTCCCGAAGACTATGCCACTTGGCTATTGGGGAGTCCTATTAAACTGACCCAACTGAGTCCAACAGAACTTTCTCTAGAACCAATCCGTGCCGACTCCCTTATTTTGGAACAATCCGAAGATTTGGTATTACATTTAGAATTTCAATCTAAGCCTGATGAAAACATGGGTTTTAGGATGTTAGACTACCGAGTTAGGGTGTATCGCCGTTTTCCTAAAAAAACCATGCACCAGTTTGTTATTTACCTGAAACCCACTAATTCTTCTTTGGTATATCAGGATAGGTTTCAAGTCGGAGAAACGACTCATCATTATCGAGTCATTCGCTTATGGGAAGAATCTCCAGAAATCTTTTTAAAAATTCCTGGTTTACTACCTCTAGCGGTCTTAACTCAGGCCGAAGATCCTACGTTAAGATTAAGGGAAGTTGCCTCAATATTGGATACGATTACTGATCAGCGAATCAAGGCAAATTTAACTGCCGCAACATCAGTATTGGGGGGACTGGTTCTAAAGCCTGAACTGATTAAAACAATTTTAAGGGGTGAAATCATGAAGGAATCAGCAGTTTATCAAGAAATTTTACAGGAAGGGATGGCTAAAGGTGAGCAATTAGGGCTTAAGAAGGGTGAGCAATTAGGGCTTAAGAAAGGTGAGCAATTAGGACTTAAGAAAGGTGAGCAATTAGGGCTTAAGAAAGGGAAGGTAGAAATTGCCCAGCAGTTACTGAATAGAGGTATGGCTTTAGAGGAGGTCGTTAGTCTGACGGGGTTATCGGAGCAGGAGTTAACGCAAGAATTATCAAATTAAAGTTTTTTATCTGAATAGGGAGATTAACTGCGTTTTTGTTTGATACCAAATCCGTTTATCAAAACCCATTTAAGATTAGATTGGGGTTTGGTTTCGAAATTTAGAGACCATCGGACTTAGAGACTAAGCCCCTACAGTCCATAAAGGAGGGCAATGGCAACAGGATTTCGTATACTATTCACTATCACTTATTCACTAACGGCGATCGCGTTACAAATCGTCTTCTGACAATTGAGCTATCTTCATGATTGATTTTAGGGTTCCAAGCTTTAAATCTTGATTTCGATGTACAGGAATAGAGATAATTTTATTCTCATTGGTTTTTTCATAAATGTGATGACTTCCTGTTATTTTTTTGAGTATCCAGCCTTTTTTTTCAACAATTTTACAGAGCTTTTTCCCTGAGATTGATTTCATACTGCTATTTCAATAACTTTCGAGATAGAATCTACTTTTTGGCTTTCGTTAGCAACTTCTAACCAGCCTTGTATGGCATCTTGAATATTATTGATAGCTTCATCCATACTATCTCCTTCTGTGATACAACCAGGGAGAGCAGGAACTTCTGCCCAGTAACCTCCTTCTTCGGCGGGATGGATAATCGCTTTGATTTTCATTAGTTTATTTAGATTTATTTTTCTTCCTGAATTCTAACAGATCCCACTCTAATCCTCAAAAAATGTTCAAACTTCCATTAGGGGTATTAGTGATCGCACTTTTTAATTGTAAAATAACATAGAATAACACAACCGTGATCGCGGCTTTCGGTGAACCGTTACAGGAAAACTCTATGATAGTTTCTAGGAGGAAAGTATGCGTAAACAAAGAATTGAATATTCTTCGCCTTTAGATGCTTTAATTGCGGTTACGAAGCGTCTCAGTATTTATGAAAATAAATATCAATGGGATTCAGAGGATTTTTTTGACCGTTATAGCCAAGGAAAGTTAATGGATGAGGTTGATTTTATTGAATGGTCTAATGATTACCGCCATTATCTAGCTTTACGTTTAGAATTAGCAAATTTATTGGCTTATGCTGCATAAATTTTTGGAGGATTATTTAAAAAGAATTGAACTGGCTTTACTGGCTTTAAATCAGGTTTATGTTGAGCGTTACACCGAAGAAATATTAACACCTACTAGAGTCAATTTACGACTTCGCATTCGTTGGTATTCTGGGTATTTATTGGAAATTAATGAAGCGGTTATTGTTGAAAATAATGTGTTGACATTCTTAGATTATCGTTATCATTGTCAAGATTAGCAAAATTCCCTGATTTTTCGTTATGATAGTACACCTCATTTTTCCAACTTATCTAATTTTCCCCATCATAAACATTTACCAGAAGATGTAATCGCTTGTGAAAAACCTGAACTTGTTCAAGTATTGCAGGAAGTTAGCATTTTAATTTAGTTTTAAATCTGATAATATTTACCAAATTTTGCCATATTTAGCTTATCGCTTGGTGTTGAGTCTCAATTTTAAAACTTTTCCCAGGCTCTTTTTCGAGTTTAGGTTTGATAATTGAAAATGGATAATTATTCACTATTCACTAATAGATAAGCACACGGAAATAATATTTAATCTGAAATGAAAAAGCGGTAAATTTAAGGTTTTGGGTTAGTTTTTCCTGTGAGATAGGGTTGACAAATTTGCTGTAATTCTGTTGCTTCGGGATGACTACTGAGATAAGCATCAATTCATTTACAATCTAATCGTATTCATTTATGTCAAAATTTCATAAAGAAGTTATATTTTTGCCATTGCAGAAAAAACTCACATTGAGGGACGGTTTTGAGCTTCTCTAAATTTTAAAATTTCATTTAATAAAACATCATAAGATTTAATTAAACTATCGCTATCACAGCTATAAATTAAGTTAAGTTTTGATAAATATGTGGCACTGGTTCAGTCTAATTATTAGAATGAAATCCTTACAAGACAAGGACTTAAC
>QBMS01000078.1:291-19104 GCA_003249095.1 Snowella sp. | reverse complement strand
GTTAAGTCCTTGTCTTGTAAGGATTTCATTCTAATAATTAGACTGAACCAGTGCCAAACCAATAATTCAAGAATTTATCAACCATTAAAGTTAAAGGATTTGGCAACCAAACCCCTACCCTTAAGAGAAATGGTCAAAATATTACAAAATCTCCATCAAAATTAACCCCTATTGGAAAAAACAATAACTATGCAAATACAAACGATTGAAACAAACTCGACAAACATCCTTAAACTGCGATCTAGTCAGCCAGCATCACTCAAAGAAATGATTCAAAATGATCTGAGCCAAAGACTACAAAATCTTGAAACAGGCTTACAACAAACTCAAACGCGACTACAACAATTTGAAACTCAATATCAATGGTCAACCGAAAAATTTGTTGAGCTTTTCACAAACGATCAATTACAACATTGTCTGGATTTTGATGAATGGTTGGGAGAAGCTTGGATATTAGAAAAAATACAGCAAAAAATAGCAATCATCAAGGAGATTGAATTTGTTGATTGAGAACTACTTTGAGAGAATTAGAACCCTTCTAAAAAACTCACCAATCATTAAAAACTTTGAATTTGAAACAGAAAAACGGACAGAAAACCTTGGTTTGATTAGAAGCAATGTTACTTTCATTGATGGATCACGGCTCTATATTCGAGAATTTGTAGAAATAGAGATCAGTATAGATCGAGGCAAATATTCGTACCAATACATCAATCAAAATGGTGATTTAATTTTTCGTTATGATAATGCCCCTCACCATCAAAAACTAAATTTACCATCATTTCCTCATCATAAACATGAACGCCATGAAGATAGGATCGTAACCTCAAAAGCTCCTTTTTTAGAAGAAGTTTTTCAAGAGATAGAGCAAGTTATTAATGATCCCTTGCTACCAGTCCTAACAATTTAGCTTTGTTTTATCAAGTAATTGCAGCCAATCCCCAACGCAGAGCCTACAACAAGCATTGTAGGGACAAATTGCGATCGCCCAATCGTGTCTCTATACAGAAATGACAGGATAAAGTTAAACAATTTCTTAGATAGCGATCGCATTCTCACAGAGCAAACTACGATCATTATCTGAAATGCAAGAAAAATCAGGACTAGACGAGTTAACTATAATAAAAATCTTCATTCAACCCTATCTGGGGTAGAACAAAACATTAGAATAACGTAAACTACTGTAGAAATTTCTTTTTTGACTCCCAGCCATGCTTTTTTCCCCTGCTCCCATTAAATTTGGTACCGACGGTTGGCGCGGTGTGATTGCCGCCGAATTCACCTTTGAACGGGTTGCCCTCGTTGCAGCGATCGCGGCCCAAGTATTAGCTAAAAATTACGGAAACGGAAGGGAGCCGCGCATTATTGTGGGTTATGACCGACGCTTCATGGCAGAAGATTTTGCCAAATTGGTCGCCCAAACCGTTCAGGAACAAGGTTTTGAAGTCTTGTTATCCACAACCTATGCACCGACTCCTGCCTTTAGTTGGGCCGCAAAATACGAAAATGCCTTGGGAGCGTTGGTTTTAACCGCTAGTCATAATCCCGCTAAATATTTAGGCTTAAAGGTTAAAGGAGCTTTTGGGGGATCGGTCGGGCCAGAAATTACTGAACAAATTGAAGCCTTATTAGATACGCCCGTAACCCTAGCAGATAAACCTGGAACGATTACGGATTTTGATCCCTGGCCGAGTTATGTCAAGGGTTTACAAGCAATGGTGAATGTTGCACCCATTAAAGCCGCCATTGAAGAGGGAAAATTACAAGTTTTTGCGGATGTAATGCACGGAGCCGCGTCGGGAGGATTAGCTCGCCTCTTGGGTTGTGAAATTAATGAATTAAATAGCGATCGCGATCCCTTGTTTGGTGGTGCATCCCCTGAACCCCTGGCAAAATATGTCCCTGAATTGCTCAATACGTTAAAAACCGAATCTGAAAAAGAGTCCTCAAACGTTCGCATTGGTCTTATTTTTGATGGAGATTGCGATCGCATTGCGGCGGCGGATGGTCGAGGAAATTTCTTGAGTTCCCAGGGATTGATTCCTATTTTGATCGATCACCTAGCTCAACGAAAAGGACAACAGGGTGAAGTCGTCAAAACCGTGAGTGGCTCCGATTTATTTTCCCGTTTAGCGGAACTTTATCATTTACCTGTCTTTGAAACCGCGATCGGTTATAAATACATCGGCGATCGCATGATGACCGAATCTGTCCTAGTCGGCGGAGAAGAATCGGGCGGCATCGGTTACGGTAACCATATTCCTGAACGGGACGCTTTGTTATCCGCTTTGTATGTATTAGAGGCGATCGTGGAATCGGGTCAAGATATCAGCGACCTCTATCGTTCATTACAAGATAAAACCCATTTCCATAGTGAATACGACCGCATTGATTTACCCCTTGCCAGTATGGAAACACGGGCCAAATTACTCGATAGTTTAGAGAAAAATCCTTTGACTGAAATTGCGGGTCAAACCATCACAGATTGCATCACCAAAGATGGTTACAAATTTCGTATGGCGGGCGGCGGCTGGTTACTGATTCGCTTTAGTGGCACGGAACCTGTTTTAAGGCTCTACTGTGAAGCTCCTAATAATGAAAGAGTTCAAGAAGTTCTTTTATGGGCTAAAAATTGGGCAAATTCCATTGATGCTTAATAGGCTTAGCTAGTTCCGAACAAGTTTGTGTCTTCTTGTATTTCTAAAAGCTTCTTGCTCAAAGGCTTTACGAAAAAACATACATCAAGCATCGTCTTTTGTACCTTCCGATGAGTGTTATTGAGCGAAAAACACACCATCAAAGGACTTTAGAACGGGGTTCAGGAAGCTGAAAGGCTTATTCTCTCGTAGCCACAAACTTGTCTGGAACTAGCAAGGATCTAAAGAATTTAGAGGGTATTATTTGAGTCATTGGTTACTTTTTTATAAAAAATGAAATTTCGTGTTGTTTCCCTGTGCCTCATTGCCGTTCTGACTTTTTTGCTGAGTCTAGGATTGTCTTTTGAGCAAAGTTTACCCACCGTTGCCCAAACTGCTCCTGTTGAAAAGATTGTTACGGAAGAACAAACGGCCAAAAACCAGTACCAACAGGGTCATTTAGAAAAGGCGATCGCGCTCTGGGAAAAGATTGCCCAAAATTATCAACAACAGGGAAAAACCATTAATCAGGCGGAAATTTTAAGTTATTTGGCTCTAGCTTACCAACAGCAGGGAGACTGGCAAAAAGCAGAAAAGGCGATTGCGTCCAGTTTGGAATTAGTCGAAAATGATGCCAAGGGAAAAAACGTTTTAGCTGAGTCCCTCAATACCCTGGGAACTTTACAACTCGCCAAAGGACAGACGGAAGAAGCTCTGAAAAGCTGGCAAAAAGCGACTTTACTATTTCAGCAGTTAAAAGACACAGAAGGAGAATTTCGCGGAAAAATTAATCAGGGTCGGGCATTACGGGCTTTAGGATTCTATCCCCGTGCCTGTCAACAAATGCTCAATGCGTTGAATTTACCTGGCTTGACCTGTCAGCAATTAAGCTTTGAACAACTAACCCAATCCCTGAGCCAATTACCGAAAACCCTCAGCCCGTTACAAGTTGAAGCCTGGTTAACCTTGGGGGATACTCTCCGTAATCTGGGACAGTTAGGGGGTTCCCAAACGGTTTTAGAAGCGATTTTGACCCATTTACCTGATCCATCTCAAAAAAATGCGATCGCCTTTAGCCTGGGTCGTACTCTAGAAGCGAGTGGAGAAAATGAATTAGCTTTTTCTTGGTATATCCAGTCCGCCACTCCTCCCGTTTCTCGACTGTTGCAAAGTAAGGCCCAACTTGCTCAATTAAAATTATTGATCGATGAAAAAAATTGGCCTGCCGCGATCGCCCTGTTACCGACCATCGATCAAACCTTAAGTCAACTTTCCCTCAGCCATCAACAAATTTATTCCCAAATTAATTTTGCCCAACGATTAACCGATTTAAATTTAAAGCAAAAAAGCGATCAAACATCTCCCCTGCTCTCCTGGGAAGCGATCGCTGCCAGATTAGCCCAGGTTCAAAAAAATGCTCAATTATTGGGGGATCAACGGGGAGAAATCTATGCCCAGGGCAATTTAGGCAAAATCTATGAACAAACCCAACAATGGGCGATCGCACAGAATTTAACCGAAAAAGCTCTGCAAGCGTCCCAGGGCTTAAATGTGCCTGAAATGATCTATCTCTGGCAATGGCAACTAGGGCGAATTTTGGCCCAGCAATCCCAACGGGAGCAAGCCATTTCGGCCTATATCGGAGCCGTCACCACTCTCCAACCCCTGAGCCAGGATCTCACTGCCAACTCGGAATTTCGTTTTACCTTTCAACAAGATGTGGATTTGCTTTATCGTCAGTTTATTAGCCTGTTACTGTCGCCCAATGCCCAGGGAGAAATCAGTCAAGCTGACCTGAAACAAGCACGGGAACAAATCGAATCCCTACAGGTAGAAGAACTGAATAACTTTTTTCGGGCGGCCTGTTTAACCACCGAATCCTCGGATATTGATGGATTAGACCCCGATGCGGCGGTTATTTATCCAATTATTCTGCCCGATCGCCTAGCCGTTATTCTGAGCCTCCCCCATCAACCCCTCCAGGTTTTTAATAACCCCCTAGAGCCAGAACAATTACAAAAAGCGATCGCGGATTTGCGGTATAGCCTGGTCATTCGTAGTCGTCGGGACTTTTTCGCGCCGTCCCAAAAAATTTATAACTGGTTACTGCGTCCTCTAGAAAAAGACTTTTTAGCTCAAAAAAATCTAAAAACCTTGGTTTTTGTGTTGGATGGCCCCTTGAAAAATATTCCCATGGCCACTCTCCACGACGGCAAACAATATTTGATCGAAAAATATCGCGTCAGCCTCACGCCAGGTTTAAAACTATTAAGCCCCCAGAAAGATTCCCCAAACCTCACCCAAACGCTGTTTGCTGGCATTAGTGAAAATTCTGAAAAACTAGGCTTTACTCCCCTAACCTACGTTAAGCAAGAATTAAAAGCAATTCAGTCCCAAGTGCCTAGTTCAATCCTACTCAATGAAGCGTTTACCCCCGATGCTCTCGAAAAATCCCTCACCTATCAATCCTTTCCCATTGTCCATTTAGCTACTCATGGACGCTTTAGTTCCCAATTACAGGATACGTTTATTGCCACTTGGAATGAATTATTAGATATTAATCAGTTGGCTAATCTTTTAAAATCGAGTAACCCCACTGGAGATAGGGGAGTTGATCTCTTAGTGCTGAGTGCCTGTGAAACTGCCGCAGGGGATGAACGAGCCGCCTTAGGGTTGGCGGGGATGGCGGTGCGGTCTGGGGCAAGAAGTACGATCGCCACGCTTTGGTCAGTCAATGATCAAGCAACCTCAAAATTAATGGGAGAATTATATCAACAATTAGCTAACCAAAAAGTGACTAAGGCCGAAGCTCTCCGACAAGCTCAACTCGCGCTTTTAGGGGATAAATGGTATCAACATCCTTTTTATTGGGCTCCCTATATTTTGGTCGGCGATTGGATGTAGTTAAATTTTCAAACAATCTATTATTTGCCCATTCATTATGATTGATTCCTCCTATCTCATTACTGTCAACGGCGATCGCCAAACCTGTTCCCCTGAAACGACGTTACCTGAATTTTTAACTCAATTAGGACTCAATCCCCGTCTCATTGCAGTAGAATACAACGGAGAAATTTTGCATCGACAATATTGGGAAAAAACCCAACTCCAAAACGGCGATCGCCTAGAAATTGTTACCATCGTGGGCGGCGGTTAATTTTGAGCGCGATCGCATCATTACCGTCTATTCATTCTCTTTTATCTATGACAAATAAGTTATTGATAGATCTAAGTCCCTGTACACAAAGGAGTAAGATTTAATTAATATCCCTATTTGTTGACAGGAATCTAAAACCCTATGACCGTTGAAGCGTGCATCCCCGCCTTTTGCCAAGGAATTCAGTCCTTTGGTCAATCCTTACCCGATTTTGACCGCTATGGAAAAGAAGCTGTCATTACAGAAAAAAATACTGCGATCGCCTCTGCTAGTGACCCTAGTGCGGTATATCAGACCCTCTTGGCCGCCGATGCCCTGCGTTACCTGACCCTACAAACCACTGCCAGCAAGGAATCAGGCCATCCTGGAGGTTTTGCGAGTATTGCTGATGCGATCGCGTCTTTGGTGATGCTGGGTTACAAAAATACGGTGACAGAAGTAGGACACCATGCCCCTGGCTTCTATAGCAATATGTTTCTAGACCGCTCCCTAGAAGATATGGGCATTCATACGGTTCAGCAATTAGGCGATCGCTTTCGGGAAATGCACGGCTTACTAGGGCATTTATCAGGTCAAATTCCAGGCTTATTGGGGCCTGCGGGGCCATTGGGTCAGGGACAACACTTTGCAATGGCGGGCGCGAAATTACATCCTGGCACACTGTTTCCTGTCACCATCGGCGATGGCGGATTGGGTGAACCCTATATCATGAGTAGTTTTGGACATTTTCACACCGCTTATCCCCAAATCACCAACTTTTTGCCAATTTTAGTCTGGAATGGCTACAGTCAAGAACATCACAGCATGGTCTCCACCAAATCCAATGCCGAGATGATCAACTATTGGCAGGGTAACGGTTTCAAAAAGGTGATCCTCGTCAACGCCAAGGATTTTGATGACGCGAATCAACCGGGGGAATATGTCGATAGTACCCAATTTTCCTTTGCCAAACGTCTCGAATTTACCCAAGCTATCTTAGAAGCCACCGATCAAGCGGCAAAATCAGCTTTAGGCGGAACTCTTACTGTTTTAATCGTTAAACAACTCAAGGGTGCAGGAGTCCATAAACGGGGCGCGCAATCCCATAATTTATATCCAGGTGACAGTTTAGAAAAAGATTATATTGTCAGTGCCTTAAAAGAACGGGCCCTATCTCCCGAAGCTTGGCAATTAGTTCGTACCAATTTTGAACGAGCAGGTGGCGGCCCTGCTTCCCATCAAGTCGTCACAGAAAGCGAATTACCCCTAGCAGATTTAGGCCAATTACCGCTTACCGAATTCCCCATAGGCGAGAAAAAAGTTGCCACCACCGTTATGGGGGAATTAGTGGTTCATGTGGGTAAAAAAGATCCCAATTTTGTCGTCACCAATGCCGATGGAAACGCCGCTTCTGGGATTAATAATATCAATATCGGCTTAAAAATTGTCCATCCCACCGTTGACGATACTTACTTCCAAGGGCCGAGTGGTCAGGTCTATGAACCCCTGAGCGAAGATGCCTGTGCAGGTTTAGCCGTTGGTTTGACCCTATTTGGAGCCAGAAGTTTATGGTGTTCCTACGAATCCTTTGCGGTTAATGGCCTACCCATTTGGCAGACGGTCACCCAGGCCATGACGGAATTACGCCGTCCGACTCCTTCGACTATTACCCTGTTTACGGCGGGAGCTTTGGAGCAAGGTCGTAATGGTTGGACTCATCAACGCCCTGAAATTGAGAATTATTTTGCGGCCATGATGCGAAACGGTAATATTTTCCCTGTGTTTCCCTGTGATGCGAATGGGATTCAGGTTTGCTATGAATGGGCTTTGCAAACTAAGAATAAAGGCATTACGATTACGGCGAGTAAATCCCCCTTACCAATTCGGACTACTTTGGAACAAAATCGTCAGGGTTTAGAAGACGGCGGTATGGTTTTATACGAAAAAGAAGGTAACAAAAAAGTTGTTTTCGCCGTGATTGGCGACATGACTTTAACCCCCGTTTTTGACGCGGCAACCCAACTTGAAGCGGAAGGAGTTGGCGTTAAGATTGTTTCGGTAATTAATCCCCGTCGACTTTATCGTCCCCAGGATGTTCTATGGGAAACTTGCAAGGAAGCGGATGGTCATTTTCTCGATGATGCAGGCTTTGAACGTCTTTTCGGGGGTGACGCGTTAATTGGGGTCATCGGTGGTGGTAGTGCGTTATTGGAACCGCTAATGTTGCGGTCTAATGCTAAACGGGATATTTTTGCTTGGAAACGAGGCGAAACAACCGCCACAGCAGGTCAATTAATGGCTTTCAATGGTTTAACTTCTGACGCTTTACGCGATCGCGCTTTGCAATTGTTGGCTTAGGGTTTAGGGAATGGGGAGATGAATTGTTTTTCTCCCTGTCCTCGATTTTTTGATTATGCTTGAGTTTGACTGGGATACAGAAAAAGCTATCATAAATCACGAAAAACACGGTGTTTCTTTTGTAGAAGCAGCGACAGTATTTGACGATCCTTTTGCGATAACTCTTTATGATTCATTACATTCTCAAGAAGAAGAAAGATTTGTTACAATCGGATATTCGGATCGGTATCGTTTACTCATCGTGGTTCATACGGAACGAAATTATCATACTCGTATTATTAGTTCTCATCCTGCAACAAATCAAGAGAAAAAAGATTATGATTCAAACTAATTCAAATGCCCTTGAAGAAACCCAAATGCTAGGGGAATATGACTTTAGTATCGGCGAGCGAGGCAAATATTATCAAGCTTATCAAAACAATAATTTGTCGTCTCTTCCTGGTGTTCAATTCCTACGGGATCACCATCAACGTCGAACGGGAGTTTTATTGGATTTACAAGAACATCAATCGTTATGGAATGAGGTTATTAAAGATAATTCAGCATTGGATCAATTACAGTTTTTAATGGATCATCAAGGTCATTATTTGGCAGTTATTCTCAATTTCAAAGAGCATTTATCCCTATGGCAAACTATTTATGATCGTTTGATAACCCGATAAAGCAATGGGTGAATGTTTAAGTAACGCGATCGCGCTTTGCAATTGTTGGCTTAGGGTTTAGGGAATGGGGAGATCAGGTTAATTGCTCCCTATTCCCTAACGTCAAGTTACAGCAAGATTCGGAAAGTTTTCTCCTGAGTTTGAGGATTTCATTTCAATTTTAGATATTCCCAATCATGACCTCTGCTCCCGTCGGCTGGGTAATCGATTCAGTCGGTTCAATGGTGATAACGAGTGTTGAGGTATTCGTAATAATTTCATCTAAGGGTATTTGCTTCATCACTTGACCTTTTTGATCGGCGTTAAATTGACCACAATCGTATTTTTTGCCGTTGGAAACTGCCCATAAATGATAGGCTTTGCCTTGAGGTAAGGGTTTTAAATTCTGAACAGTCATCATGGCTTTTCCCATCTTGGGCATGACTAAAACAACTCCCGTTGCTGACGGAGCTTTATTCGTTCCTTTCAGGGAAAGTAATCGATGATTGGATTCGGGTAAGGTCGCGATCGCCTTTTGATACTGAGATAATTCATTTTGTGCGATCGCTAATTCATGATGTAAACGATAATTATAAAAACCTAGCCCCAAAATCACCGAAAGGGCAACCGAACCCAGAGCCACTAACTTCGCCTTTGATTTTTTCCGCAAAGAATCCACCATTGAATGAGCAGCATGGCCTTGGATTTGGGCTAAGTGTAAAATATTGGCTCCGAGCATTTTGGGCGGAGAAGATTCAGGTAAAGCTAAAGGAATTAGGGCTAAGGTTTCCTGTAAATGGCTAATTTCTTCGTTTAATTCGGGATGAGTAATCAATAATTGACGAACGGTTTCAGCTTCCTCTGGAGTCACCTCTCCTAATACATAATCGGCGAGTAGTTCTTGCCATCCTTGGGAATCTTGAGAGTTGATCATAATCGTTATACTAAACTATCTAATACTTGTCTGAGTTTTAATAGGGCATTACGTTTATGGCTTTTGACCGTACCGAGGGGAATCTTTAAATCCTCTGCGATTTCCGATTGACTTAATCCGTCAAAATAAGCCATTTCTAAGACAATTCTCTGATGAGTCGGTAATGTGGCCATCGCTTCTCGTACTTGAAAAGAGGTTTCTTTTAAAGCTAATTTATCCATTAAGTCATTCCGAGGTTCTAAGAAATCGCTTTTCCCTAATTTTTCTAGCGATCGCCATTGAGCTTGTCGTTGACGATAACGATCTATCGATTTTGAACGGGTAAGGGTATTGAGAAAAGCCAACATTGATCCGCGTTTAGGGTCATAGGACTGATTTCGCCAGAGAGTCAGAAATACTTCCTGGGTCAGATCTTCTGCTTCCTGGGCATTTCCCAATATCCTTAAGGCAAAACGGTAAACCACTTCACCGTAACGTTCATAGAGAATCCCTAA
The DNA here is from genome assembly GCA_003249095.1 of Snowella sp. Taxonomy (GTDB): domain Bacteria; phylum Cyanobacteriota; class Cyanobacteriia; order Cyanobacteriales; family Microcystaceae; genus Snowella. The sequence continues at coordinate 8,905 of QBMS01000078.1, read as the reverse complement.
AGCAGAAACTTCACCCGATACTAGGGCCAAATATATTTCCGTGTCTGTCTGATTAGATAGCATTATTAAAAAATTCAGTACAGATTAAACAAAGAATAAATATAGAGAAGCTGTTAATTATCTAAAACGCATACAGGCAAGGGGCTTAAGCCCCTTGTTATAAAACTTTCAGCAAAGTCATTATGCAATCTAAATTCGTGACAGCTTAACGTGCTAATAAATCATCAGAAACGATTAATGTCTATCACTCAGTTTTACGAAGCTCAACTCAAAATGGATTTACTCAAAACTAAGGAAATTTTAAAAACTCCAAAAATGATATAGCCATCCTAAATCATTCGTGGCGAACAACAGGCGTTGAGTGCGTCCTGCATAGATAGGGTTGGTATAGCCTGCGAGGCCAGAGCCGATAATGACTAAGTTCTCGACCATGATGACTAACCTCCCATAAACCATTGTGTGCCGACGAATAAATAATGAGCGCCTGTTCCAATTAGAGCAATACTACCAATCAGAATAATGGTCTCAGAATGCTTCAATAAGTTATTACTTTGTTTAGCCAATCCCGTAAATAAACTGGCAAGAAAAATTATCATGGTATAACCCAGGGCATAGCTTACCATAGTCAGCGTGGCTAATAATTGGGAACCCGTCGCTGCTGCCGCCGCCAATACACCGAATAGAACAGGACTGGCACAGGGAGAACTGACGAGGGCAAAGGTTAAACCGACTCCGTAGGCCCCTGCCGCTTTAGGGACAGGAATATTCATCTGGGGAAGGGGAATTTTAATCACTCCCATCAACCACAGACCCATCACTCCCATAATGAAACCCACAACAACGTTGATATAGCCTCGGTATTCCACCATGACGGCTCCTGCAAAAGAGGAGACTAAACCAAATAAACTTAGAATCGTTACGGAACCCAGTACAAATAAACTGGCTTTGATAAAAGCATCCCAACGTGATTCAATTTTCAGTGTACCAATATAGCTCAAATTCACAGGTAATAGGGCTAAAATACAGGGAGAAATGCTAGCAATGAGTCCTCCAAAAAAGGCAAGGGGAAGTAATAGAATAGGATTCGTCGTATCCTGTTGACTAAACCAGTTTTGATAGATATTTTCTACTGTGGAAATAAAATGTTCAATGGACGGAGCAACTAGCTGATAAAGACCTAAAGCGAGGATTAATCCTAGCAGGAAAAAACTTCCCCATCGCCACCATTTTTTAGGAATCTTTTGTTTTTTGACCTCAGAATTTTTGTAGAGGGAAATCTCAATAGAGTTCTCTGTTTCCCGAATATTTTTCATGGAAATCTCCGATGAGTTTTATCATCATGGGGTGTTTATTTTTCTAAAAAAAAACTATTCTTCCAATCTTCACGGGATAAAGTTCTGATCTTATAGGACTTACGCACCTCCGCCATAGATGACGTATTTTTGTAGGGGCAATTCATGAATTACCCTTACAGGTAGTGTTTCTTGTCGAGGAAGATAGGAATTGAGTAATTATTGGTAGGGTCAAAAGCTGAAGAGAGTCTTAAGACCCAGATCTGAAAATTTTTATTTTTTGGCGATCGCCTGATCTAGTACTTTGCTATAGACTTTTTTGTCAGGATTATTACGTTCTTGAGCTAGAATTTTGCCCGTTTTAGGATCAACAATGGTTAAAGATCCTGTTTGAGTTTTGTTGGCTTCAAAAAATTTACTCAAACCTAATTCTTTTGCTTTTGCCTCTGATTTAGCGGTAGAAGCTTTATCAGACACATCTAACACCACAAAATGAACTTTCCCTGCATATTGTTGCTTCAGTTGGGATAGGGTTGGTGCAATATTTTTACAAGCAGGACACCAACTAGCGTAAACATCAATGACAACGGGTTTACCCTGTAAGGATTTAGATAAAGGGCCACCAACAGTTTTTCCTGCACAGGGATTAGTTTTAGAAGCACAGGGATTCGCCATTGCTTTACTCTCTAACGCAGCCGAGAGAACTTTGAGGGCGGTTTGGGGATGGGTCGCGACGGTAGCGGCTCCTGTACTCAAAATAGCGATCGCAGCTAACGTTGCTAGATAGTTGATTTTCATGAAATCTTTCCTCCAATATGGGTGTTGTAGAGTGTTACGAAGATCAGTCCAAAATGGATTTAAATTAGATTAACTCGGTAAGGGAGTGGCGATCGCCCTCTACAATAGTCAAAGTCTTTACCCCTAATCTCAATAAAATGTTGACAAATCAAGATTGGTTAATCACAGACGCTGGAGAAGCGATAAATTGTACCAATGCTATTCAAGAAGATTTTGTCGAGCAATCCTACCGACTCTATCGATTTCTAACGGATTTAGAAGATATTTTGACTAACGTAGAAGACGATCGCGATCGCTTAAAAGCTATTAGGCCATTTGTGCGAAAACTCCTTAATAACAATCCTTGGCTATTAACAGAATATGAAGCACCCGACCCTGAATTAGGCTGGTCAGTGACAATACTTTATGATGAACCTGATTTTCCCCTCACCGTACAAACTGTTGCCTGGTTGCCAGGGCAAGTTTCTCCCATTCATAATCACGGAACTTGGGGATTAGTTGCTCTCATTAGTGGTCAAGAAAAAAATACTTTTTGGCAAGAAACTGATCCATCTAACTTCACCTCAAATATCAAACAAGTGGGTGAATTAACTCTTAATCCAGGAGATATTATCGGCTTTTTACCTAATACAATTCATCATGTAAAAGTATTGGGAGATGAAGCAACCATCAGCTTTAATTTATATGGAGAAACTGATTATGAGCAACGATTTGAATTTGATTTAGTTAATTCAACAAAAACAAATTTTTAGCTGAAACCTCTGACAATGACGATCTAGCCTCAATAGATTATCCTAAAATAGAAAGGAGAAGCGACTAACTTCTCTCTTTAATCAAATTCAATTGTTGGTTTACTCACTATTCTTAGTAAAATTTCTTTTTTCCCTAACCTCTAAATCATGATCGCACACTCCTAATATGTTTAACCAAAAAACAAAACCCCCAAACCGAAATCTGGGGGAATTACATAACTATTTTTCCTAAACCGTAGCAGAACGATCCTCAATCACTTTATCAATCAATCCGTACTCCACCGCTTCAGCCGCCGACATATAATAATCGCGATCCGTATCCTTAGCGATTTTTTCGATGGTCTGGCCCGAACGTTCAGCCATAATGCCATTCAACTGATGACGAATGCGGAGAATTTCCTTGGCTTCAATATCAATATCCGTCGCTTGTCGTCTGCCCGTTCCGCCCAGGGGTTGGTGAATCATGATCCGAGCGTGGGGAAGAGCCAAACGTTTACCAGACGTTCCTGATGCCAACAAAAAGGCTCCCATCGAGGCCGCTAACCCCACACAAATCGTGACGACCTCTGATTTAATGTACTGCATGGTGTCGTAGATGGCCATGCCTGCGGTGACAGATCCGCCAGGGGAATTAATATACAAATAAATCGGTTTACTGGGATCTTCTGCATCCAAATAGAGCAAAAAAGCCACAATACGATTAGCAAGTCCATCGGTGACTTCTTGACCGAGGAAAATGATACGTTCCTGGCTCAGACGAGTATAGATATCAATCCAACGCTCGTACTGGCTTCCAGGAAGACGGTAAGGCACACTAGGAACACCGATAGGCATAGCGATTAGGTTAAAAATTAAGGGTTAACAGTCAAACAAAGCGGGAGATTAATTCCCATTAACCGACGGCGGCTAGGGGTCTGGGGAGATCTTTACGACTTTCTAGCACCTTATCGATCAAGCCGTATTCTTTAGCCTGTTCTGGGGTGAGATAAAAAGTTCGGTCTAGATCCTTGGCAATTTTTTCGACGGTTTGACCCGTATTTTTCGCAAAAATTTCCAACATAGTACGTTTATTATCCAATACCTCTTTGGCCCGAATTTGAATATCCGTTGCTTGGCCTCTAGCACCCGTCCGATTTTGGTTGAGGATAATGGTCGTATGGGGAAGACTTGCCCGAAAACCCTTGGTTCCTGCCGATAAAATCATGGCGGCGGTTCCCATTGCCTGACCAATACAAATGGTATGGACTGGGGGTTTAATGTAATTAATGGTGTCACAAATGGCAAAGGCTTCGGTTTCAAAGCCGATCGCGTCTCCTGTGTACCAAGAGGTTCCCGTCGAGTTGATATAGAAGAAAATGGGTTTATCGGGGTCGTCGAATTGGAGGAAAAGGAGTTGAGCGATAATCAATTGCGTCACATCCATTCCCACTTGTTGTTTTACTTCATCGGAAGAAAACAAAGGCATTCCCAAATAAACAATCCGCTCTTTGAGTAAGAGAGATTCTAGGTCAGGGGGTGGGGTACGAAAGGCTGAATCTCCGTAGTAGGAACTTTGCACCGCGTTAATGTCCGTTATTTCAAGGATTGGCTGTTTGCAACAAAATCATAGATTTTTCCGCGAGGGAGTGGTCTGGTGTATTTTGTCCAAGTACCTATTGTAACTTAAAACCCTAAGCTGTCCTATCTCTCTGCGCTATTCTTGCGGGTAAAGCGAGTTTTTTCGGGCGTTCTCCCAGGGATAATCTGTTCTTAAATTGAATATTGGATAAGTTTGTATCAGAATTAAGGTTAGTTTATTGAGTATCTGGGTCAATTACAAAGATTAGCGATCGCATCATGAAAATTCTTGTTTTAAATGCTGGTTCTAGTAGTCAAAAAAGTTGTCTCTACGATTTACCAGCAGACAATTTGCCCACGAATCCCCCTGAACCGATTTGGGAAGCGATGATTGATTGGACGGTTTTAGCAGAAAAAGGAGTGTTAACCGTCAAAGCGAACGCGATTAAACAGAAAATTGAATTAGCCAACAGCGATCGGCGATCGGGGATTGCTCAAATGCTCAATACTTTGCAAACAGGAGAAACCCAGGTTTTAAATAGTCTGATAGAAATTGATATGGTTGGCCATCGCGTCGTACATGGCGGAACCAATTATTCCCAGGCGACTCTCATTACAGATGAAGTCAAAGCCACTATCAAAAAACTCATTCCCCTCGCTCCGTCCCATAATCCCGCCCATTTAGAAGGTATCGAGACGATTGAAAGTTTATTAACAAATACACCCCAAATCGCAGTTTTTGATACAGCTTTTCATACAACTATTCCTCCCGAAGCGGCATTTTATCCTATTCCCTACAAGTGGACTAAAAAAGGTATTCGTCGCTATGGATTTCATGGAACGAGCCATAAATATTGCGCTCAAAAAGCGTCTAAATTGCTAAATCAGCCCTTAGATTCTCTCAAATTAATTACCTGTCACATTGGTAATGGTGCATCTTTAACAGCGATTAAAAATGGAATCAGTATTGATACCACAATGGGATTTACTCCCTTAGAAGGTTTAATGATGGGAGAACGTAGTGGTTCCATTGATCCTGCGATTTTAATTTATTTGATACGAGAACAGGGATTCAACGCTGATCAATTAAATCATTTATTAAATAAAGAATCGGGACTGAAAGGGGTTTCGCAAATGTCTGCCGATCTGCGGAGTATTTTACAAGCAATGCAGGAGGGAAATGAACAGGCAAAATTAGCGTTTGAAATGTATATTCATCGTTTTCGGGCTTGTTTAGGACAAATGTTAGCTTCTCTGGGTGGATTAGATGGATTAGTTTTTACGGCAGGAGTGGGGGAAAATTCGGCCATTGTACGGGAAAAAGTTTGTGAGGGATTTGCTTTTTTAGGATTAAAGTTAGATCCTCAAAAAAATGCTCAATCTCCCATTAATCAAGATATTTCTACAACTGATTCTTTGATTCGGGTTTTAGTGATTCATACAGAAGAAGATTGGGCGATCGCGGAGGAGTGTTGGAATTTTAAATAAAAAAAATGTTTAATGATTCTCCAGATTTATTTTATTTAGGTTTCTATCATCCTCAACGCGTTGACAATGGAGACTGCCGTGAAGATAATGAATATTTCTAGTTCCAGACAAGTTTCTGGCTACGAGAGAATAAGCTTTTCAGCTTCCTGAACCCCGTTCTAAAGTCCTTTGATGGTGTGTTTTTCGCTCAATAACACTCATCGGAAGGTACAAAAGACGATGCTTGATGTATGTTTTTTCGTAAAGCCTTTGAGCAAGAAGCTTTTAGAAATACAAGAAGACACAAACTTGTTCGGAACTAGGCTTATTCTTCTTCCTGACCCTCTTCAGAAATTTCTAAACGATTAATCAAATTGAGAATGCGATCGCCGCGTTCAATGGAAGAATCTTCTAGAAAAGCAATTTCAGGAGTCCGCCGTAAACGTACCCGTTGCCCCAATTCCCGACGAACAAAACCTGCTGAAGACTGTAATCCCTCCATCGTTTCGATTTTTGCCGCTTCCGTGCCATAAATACTGACAAAAATTTTAGCGTGTTGCAAATCCCCAGAGACTTGAACATCGGTCACGCTCACCATTCCCGCGCCAACACGGTCATCCTTGATGTCGTACAGTAACATTTGGCTGACTTCACGTTTAATCAGTGAAGAAATGCGAGAAACTCGCCGACTAGTCGCCATTTTATTTTGCTCCCTACTGAGATCCACTACCAGGCTAGGGAAGTCCATAACGCCCCTATACTGTCGTTAATCCTAGCATGGCTCGCAGGGTAAAAAAGAGAAAAAGAAATCCCCCCGATAAAATGCCGACCAGGGCGATCGCGGTGACAGGATTTTTGAAAAAAGGTTTTAGCCAAGCAAAAAAGGCGAAAAAGATCCCTAAAATTAAGCTAATCATGTAACGGGGATAGCGACCCACGTTATCTAAAAAATCTCCCATAGTTTTTTAACGCATCATTATTTAACAATATTATTAGTGGTAACATTAATTGAGTCATTCGACAAGGGTTTATTTTTTTAGAACTGAATAATTTTTATTTGTCTCAGCTTGAAATCAACTTTTTAAATGGAAAATCAATACATTTTTTTGATTCTCGGTGGCTTAATTTCGGGGCTACTGGCAGGATTATTAGGCATTGGTGGGGGAACAGTTTTAGTCCCTATTTTAGTGACTTTAAACTATACCCCAGTGCAAGCGGTCGCCACTAGCAGTTTAGCAATCGTTCTCACTTCGATTTCGGGGAGTATTCAAAATTGGCGTATGGGCTATTTAGATTTCAGACGGGTTTTACCCATAGGGATTCCTGCGCTGATTACAGCCCAATTAGGGGTTTTTTTAGCGAACCAATTTCAACCCGATCTCTTGCTAATGGCCTTTGGATTATTATTAATTGTAAATATTTTTCTAGTCAGATTACGCAAAAGTTTAGAGCAACAGGAAGCGACTAAAAATACAGTTAAAATTAGCCCCATTCTATCCCGATTCGGAACAGGAATTTCAGCAGGTTTATTAGCAGGTTTATTTGGAATTGGGGGCGGGGTGATTATGGTTCCCTTACAAATGCTATTACTCGGTGAAAAAATCAAGGTAGCTATTCAAACGAGCTTAGGAGTCATCGTCATCACAGCGATCGCGGCAACAATGGGTCATGCCCTCAAGGGAAATGTTCTTTTTGGAGTCGGTTTAATATTGGGAATGGGGGGATTAATCGGGGCGCAAATTAGTACTCGTTATTTGCCCAAATTACCAGAGAAAATAGTGAGTTTATCTTTTAATTTATTACTCGCAGTTTTATCGGTTTATAGTTTCTGGCAAGCTTGGCAAAAATATCAAAATTTCTAGCTCGACTATTGATTAAAATAGAATATTCTATGATTATGTCTTTTGCGATCGCACTTTTATTTTAAGTTAAAATAACAACATCTGGATAAAGAAATTGAATTTTAATCAAATAATAAAAAACACTAAAACTTGTCATCATTGCGAAGGAAAAGACTTTATCGAACTTCGGGATTGTTCGGGAGAAATTCAACGGGAAGAAATCTCCTTTATAAAATTTATTTCCAATCCGCGATCGCCTGCCTCGCCATAGAAGCAATTCCTTGATCGGTTGCCTTGGGTAATTGGTAATATTTGCCCCCTGCTTTTTGGGCCAATTCCTTACCAAATCCTGTGGAAACAAATTTTTTCTCTGTATCTATGACTAATAATTGCATTCCCACACCACGAATTTTGGCGGCAATATCGAGCAATTCTGCTTTAATATCGGGTTTTTCGCCATCGGGCAATGGTTCCCCTAAAGACCGAGCCAAGGGAATATTTCCTCGACCGTCGGTAATAGCAATGATTACGACCTGACCAATATCCCCTGACATCTTGGCATTCATTCCCACATGAACCGCCTGGGTTAATCCATGAGATAAGGGCGATCCACCGCCACAGGGCAAGGTTTCCAGACGTTTTTTGGCCATCGCAATGGAACGGGTAGGCGGTAACAAGATATCGGCTTTTTCTCCTCGAAAGGGAATGAGGGCGACCTGATCTCGGTTTTCGTAGGCTTCGGTCAAGAGTTGCATCACGGCTCCCTTGGCGGCTTGCATCCGATTGAGGGCCATTGATCCCGACGCATCAACGACAAAAACGATTAAGGCTCCTGCTTTACGGGCAAGACGCTTGGAACGAATATCTCCCTGTTCAACAATGACATTGCGGTTGGGAACACGAAGAC
>QBMS01000078.1:0-281 GCA_003249095.1 Snowella sp. | reverse complement strand
TCGATCGCAATCCGTTTGACCTTGCCCTTGGGAATCATGGGTTTGAGATAACGACCGCGATCCTCGGAAAAAATAATCGCACGACTGCCTGATTTTCCCTGACGCTGGGCCATTTGGGCAAAATATAAAACACTTGGATCGAGACTGACTCCCTCTACATCAAAGATAAATTCTTCGGGAATGCCTGGGGGTTCTTGATCGGGTTCATCGGGGTTTTCGTCTTCCTCTTCCTCCTGATCTTGCTCCGATTCATCCTGGGGTTGTTCGGGCGGTGGGGGCGG
>QBMS01000077.1 GCA_003249095.1 Snowella sp. | reverse complement strand
GGGTTTTGGGGATGTAGAACCAATCGGGAGCTTTGACGATGGTTTTTTGGTTAATCTTCGCCACCAGAGCCATATTGGAAGCAACGATCGCTTCTGGTGGTAATATTTGGGCAATTTCAAGGCTGTCGTTGAGGGCGGCGGCGAGGAAGGGTTGGGCGATGTTTTCCACAGGATCATCGGGTAACACAAAATTGGCGGGCAATTTTTCCCAAACTATTTCTGGCTTGCTGTTGGCTTTAGCGATCGCCTTTAGCACTTCAGGTTGCGGCGGAGTTATGATTGCTTGCGTCATTGGGTTGGTAAAATGACTAAAGTTACTGATATTAATGATTATAGTTATCTGAAATTGACTCTAGGCAATGAAACTCACTATTTTAAATTTTTGAACAGCAAGCTGAGGCTAACTACCTAAAGGGATTGGCCCAAGGAAATAAATCCTATAACCAATCCCCTTTGTTGTTTCCAAGTTTCTTAAAACCTATCCCATCGGGTGGAAAAGAAGATCAGGAAAGAAACGATTGAATTCGATCAAGATACCAGCCGTAAAAGTTAAGAGGGCCATGATCATGACAGGAGCAGTAGACAAAAACTTAGTCAAACCTTCCATAAATGAGTCTCCAAAGATATAAACGTAATTAAACAGGACAAAAATCAACTCTAGCGGGGAGAAGTGGGAACATCGGAATCTTTAACAATCAATTTGCCCGAAGTATATTCTCCGACTGCTGCTAAAGGCCACAGGAAACCGCCTAACATTTTTTTGATCGCTAAAGGCACATCAATGATGATCTCTTTGAGTTCAGCATCTTTTTCCTTGCGAATGTCAATTAAGTATGCCCGACCAACCCAGCCAATCCAACCTGCAATATAAAGGAAAAGAATGCTAGGAATGAGGAAATCCCCTGCGTGGCTAAAACGACCATCTACAATGAGGTGGGGATAGCCTTCGGGGCCACAGAGAGACTCGGCGTAACGTTCCGCCCGAATTTTTCCAGAGTTGGGATCACTGGTGGTATTGAGGAAGTTTTTAGATTTTGCTAAATAGGCCGCATTTTCGCTACAAGGGGTAAGATTCGCGAAATCCGCCGAAGCAGAGGGAGCAAAATTAAACCAGAGGGTCAGGGCCAGCAAGAAAGCCAACAGTTGTTTCATAAGAATTGTTTCCTTTTATTACAAAAGGCTAAGTTTTTTGTACAAAACGTGACAGGATCAGTGAGTACCTTGAAGTGATCTTACTCTGACCAGTGGATAGAGTAAAGATTTAGCAATAAAAAGTAGTCTTTAACCTTAAATTAACAGAGCATGGCAACCGTTTTAGCAATCGAAACAAGCTGTGATGAAACTGCCGTCGCCATTGTAAAGAATCGTAACGTTTGCAGTAATATTGTGGCCTCCCAAATTGCAGTTCACGCTAGTTATGGCGGAGTTGTTCCAGAGGTAGCTTCTCGTCAACATTTAACCCTGATTAATCCTTGTATTGAAGAGGCTTTAGCTGAAAGTCAGTTAGATTGGTCTGGGATTGATGCGATCGCGGCGACGGTTGCGCCTGGTCTGGTGGGAGCTTTGATGGTGGGGATGACGGCGGCCAAAACGTTGGCGTTGGTTCATCAAAAAAGATTTATTGGGGTGCATCACCTAGAAGGTCATATTTACGCTAGTTATTTGAGCTATCCTGCATTAGTACCCCCCTTTCTTTGTTTATTGGTTTCGGGGGGGCATACTAGCCTGATTTTGGTGAAAGATTGCGGAAAATACGAACAATTGGGTATGACCCGTGATGATGCCGCAGGAGAAGCCTTTGATAAGGTGGCTCGTTTGTTGAAGTTGGGGTATCCAGGCGGGCCTGTAATTGATAAGTTGGCTAAAACAGGTAATGGCAAAGCGTTTCCCTTACCCGTCGGGCGAATTTCCTTACCCGAAGGCGGTTATCATCCCTACGATTCTAGTTTTAGTGGTTTGAAAACGGCGGTGCTTCGCTTAGTGAACCAATTAGAAAAGGAAACCGATACCTTACCGATCGCGGATTTAGCGGCTAGTTTTCAGGAAACGGTGGCTCGATCTCTAACGCAAAAAACCATTCAGTGTGCCTTAGATTACGGCATTAAAGCGATCGCGATCGGGGGAGGAGTGGCGGCCAATAGTGGTTTGCGTCACCAGTTACAACAAGCGGCTATAGAGAAAAATCTTCAAGTTTATTTTCCACCTCTTAAATTTTGTACCGATAATGCGGCCATGATTGCCTGTGCGGCGGCCGATCATTGCGATCGCGGTCATTTTTCTGATCTCAATTTGGGAGTGCGATCGCGTTTACCGATTACAGAAGTTATGCAGTTGTATCAGGTTTAAAAATGAAGATCCTGGGCGGTACATAGATTATGATGAAAATCAAAAGCATTATCTTGATTTCTAAACATTGAATCCATAGGCATTATCTCCAAAAACTGCAATGACAAACTTATTAGCCAATTTTATAAAGTATTCAACAATCGGGGGGGCAACACTTATGTGTCTAACCCTGCTCTCCCAACCTGCCCAAGCAATACTAGTTACAGTTAATTCTACTCAGTATGACGTGACAGCCTTTAACGGGAATTACAATGATAATGCTAGTAAATTTGCCACACCCGCTAATGGGGGACTGATGCCTTGGTATGGAAATCAAACTTTGACCGAGCAATTTGCCCTAGCTGTTTATAACTTAACACCAACTAATGGCGGTTTGGCTGATAATAATACCTTGGGCGTTGGCCCATTATTTGCAAGAGCTTCTGAAACGTTTTCATCCGACAGATCCTCCTTCCTATTAGTATTAACCTCTTCTATTTCTATAAACTCAGTCAATTCAGGTTATCCAGTTGGACAGGTTGTTTATTATGCACCTTACTCAGATTCTAATGCTTCTTATGCAATAGCAACAGCTGTTCCTTGGGAGACAGATGCAGTCTCCGTTATTGGTAGCACATTTCTTTTTGCAGGAGGAGTTTGGACAAAACGTAAATTAGCCAAGCCCCTTAATAAGGACTAAATTAGTCTATTTTTTAAAATTACTGCACGATCACATTGGTTTAAGATAAAAAGAAAAATGCGACATCAAAAATAAAATTTATTCTCATTCTTAATCATACCAAATGTTGGTTGTACAGTTTCCGAATTACTCATCATAAAAAGCTATAAATCTGCACTATAGTTTTTTACAGTTTTGATCAGATTATACCAGTATCATAAAATAAGCTTTCATTATTTTTTAATTAATATTTTAGCAGTTTTCAACTATTTATTAGAGACTGGTATAGTTGTTAACGTTTACGGAAAAATTAATGAATTATCAATTGATAGATCAATCTTTAGAAATTAACATCACAGGTCTAGTACAAGGAGTCGGATTTCGTCCTTTTGTGTATCGTCTTGCTCGGAACTTAGGATTAAACGGCTGGGTCAATAATTCAGCCGAAGGTGTCTTAATTCAAGTAGAAGGAAATCCTGAAAAGTTAACACAATTTTTAACTAAATTACAATCTGAAAATCCACCGCGATCGCGAATTGATTTCCTAGAGTTTAATCCGATAGAATCGATTGGTTATGATAATTTTGAAATTCGAGAAAGTATTAATGGAGATAAAACGACTCCTATTCTGCCTGATTTATCAACCTGTTCTGATTGCTTAAAAGAGATTTTCGATCCCCACAATCGACGTTATCATTATCCTTTTGCAAACTGCACAAATTGTGGCCCCCGCTATAGCATTATTCATTCTCTTCCCTACGATCGCCCTAATACAAGTATGAAAGGGTTTGTCATGTGTGCGGAGTGCCAAACGGAATACGAAAATCCCTGCGATCGCCGATTTCATGCCCAACCCAATGCTTGTCCTATTTGTGGCCCTCAATTAACTTTTCAAAATCGCCAGGGAGAAATATTATCGATTAAAAATCAAGCGTTATTAGATGCCATTAATGCCATTCAACAGGGAAAAATTGTAGCGATAAAAGGTTTAGGGGGATTTCAGTTAATCGTCAGTGGCATAGATTCTATTGCTGTTCAAAAATTGAGAGAGCGTAAACACCGCCCCGACAAACCCTTTGCCCTGATGTATCCCAATTTGAATTTAATTCAACAAGATTGTGAAGTTGATGATCTAGAAGAAAAATTATTAACTTCCCCCGAAGCTCCTATTGTCATTTTAAAAAAGAAACATGATTATTCTCAGAATTTAGCTCCTGAAATAGCTCCTGACAATCCCTATTTAGGCGTGATGTTACCCTATACCCCTTTACATCATTTATTATTAGCCAAATTAAATATTCCCCTTGTCGCAACCAGTGCTAATTTATCCGATGAACCAATTTGCATTGATGAAAAAGATGCTTTATTCAGACTTGGGAATATTGCGGATCTTTTTTTAATCCATAATCGTCCGATTGTTCGACCCTTAGATGATTCGATCGCCCGTATTATTAACCATCAAGAAACCCTATTACGCAGGGCGAGGGGCTATGCACCTTTTTCTATCCCCTTAGCTCCTAATACTTCAGATTTATCTCCTATTTTGGCAGTGGGTAGTCATCTCAAAAATACGATCGCGATCGCACATTATCAAAATATTTATTTGAGTCAACATATTGGGGATTTGTCGAATAAATTGACCTATGAAGCTTTTAATCAAACTATTGAAAATCTAGGCGGTCTATACGAATTTAAACCCCAAATAATTGCCCATGATGCCCATCCCGATTACCTTTCCAGTCAATATGCCCATACTCAAAATTTGGAATTAATCCCCATTCAACATCATTATGCCCATATTTTATCCTGTTTAATAGATAATCAACTAGAGCCGCCTGTTTTAGGAATTGCTTGGGATGGAACGGGTTATGGAGCAAATGATACGCTCTGGGGAGGAGAATTTATTCATGTTACTCAAACAAATTGGCAAAGAATTGCTTATTTTCAACCTTTTAAACTCTTAGGGGGAGAAAAATCTGTCAAAGAACCTAAAAGAATTGCCCTAAGTTTACTCGCTCAATTAGAGATTAATTTATTAGAAAATTTACCCATCACCCTAAAAAATCAGTTTACTAAAAGTGAATTAATTTTATTTAAAAATATTTTAGCAAAAAACCTGAATTACTCACTAACTTCTAGTGTCGGTAGATTATTTGATGGCGTGAGTTCAATCCTTGGAATAGGTCATCAGGTGAGCTTTGAAGGACAGGCCGCAATGGCGTTAGAATTTGCAACATTAGACACTAAAACTGATGAGTTTTATGATTTTAGTTTGACTCAAAATAAAATTATTCAATGGCAACCGATGTTGACAGCAATTTTAGAAGATCTTAATAATAACTTATCCATTAGTTTTATCTCTGCTAAATTTCATAATACCCTGGTTGAAATAATTGTCGCGATCGCCAAATTAGTGGGAGAAAAAAAAGTAATATTAACAGGAGGCTGTTTTCAGAATCTTTATTTAGTTGAAAAAGCGATTGCTAGACTAAAAGCTGAAAATTTTGTTCCCTATTGGCATCACCAGATTCCATCTAATGATGGAGGTATTTCTGTCGGGCAAATTTTGGGAGCAATACGGGAAATTTCTCGCAAAAATTCAAAAATGTAGTTATCCTAACTTATCTCTCCACCGTTTATGTAAAGATTTGTTATTGTGGTAATGAACAATCTGTCATCTTTTCTGTACGGACGGGACTAAATATGGTTGTTACGTTTTCAACCCAGACCACTGTGAATACAACTCAAGCTCTGATAGAGGTTTGGGAAACCCTAGAACCCAGGAGTTGTCCCTATCACTATAATTTTCATCTACATACCCTTTTTTCTGATGGTCGGCTAACCCCCGATGCCTTGATTGAACAAGCGGTCAACATCGGATTAAAAGGACTTGCAATCACCGATCACCATTCTGTGAAGGGCTATTACCGCGCCCAGTCTAGGTTAGAATATCTTCGTTATAAGCAACCCGAAGTTGTCTTACCGACTCTCTGGACGGGGATAGAAATCACTTCCGATCTATGGGGAACAAGAGTTCATATTCTCGGCTACGGTTTTAATCCTGAACATTCCGCCTTAATCCCCTACCTTCAAGGAGATCGCCCTAGTAATGGAGATGAATCCGCCGAAAAAGTGATTAATGCTCTCCATCAAGCAGGAGGATTGGTTGTTTTAGCCCATCCCGCCCGTTATCGTCAGCCCGCTTGCCGAGTCATTCCTGCGGCGGCTCAATTGGGAGTCGATGGATTGGAAGCCTATTATGCCTACGGGAATCCTAAGCCCTGGGAAAGTAGTGTACCCCAAATGGAAGAAGTTTTAAAGTTAGGACAACTCTACGGTTTATGGAATACCTGCGGTACGGATTCTCACGGAGAAAGTATTTTATGTGGTACTTGAAAAGTGATTAATCCACAGATTCAGGACACTACCACGAGGGAAAACTATGGGTTGCAAGTTAAACGGGTTTTAAGCAGTTGGGTTAGGATAAGAACGATGAATTTGATCAATATCGGTCAGAATAGTTTCATCTAGTTCAACGTTAATACTATTTAAATTTTCTTGCAGTTGTGGAATTGTAGTTGCTCCAATAATGGTACTCGCCACAAACCAACGAGTTCTGACGTAGGCTAGGGCTAATTGGGCGGGGGCAATTCCCTGTTGATGGGCTAAATTGACATAACCTTTAGTTGCTTCCGTTATATTAGTTTGATCATAACGAGAATACATCTCTGAAAATAAATCTAACCGTGATTTTGTGGGAATTTCCGAGAGATATTTACCTGTTAAAAAGCCAAAGGCGAGAGGATTATAGGCCAACAAACCCACATTATTGAATCGGCAAGTTTCGGCTAAATTGACATGAAAGAGACGGTTAAAGAGACTAAACCCATTTTGAATAGAAACAATTTTAGGTAGGTTTAATTGTTTAGCAAGATGGCAAAATTCACAAATCCCCCAAGCTGTTTCATTGCTCACTCCTAAATAACGAATTTTACCCGCTTTAATGAGATTAGCAAAAACTTCTAATTGTTCGGAGATCGCAATGGTTTCTCGTTCCCGTTGAGGATCATAATCAGGATCACCAAAAAGAGGTACATAGCGATCAGGCCAATGAATTTGGTAGAGATCAATATAATCGGTTTGTAAACGTTTAAGACTGCCCTCTATGGCTTCAGTAATATTTTTTTTATCAAGGCGATTTTGACCGTTTCTAATCCAAGTTAATTGAGGGCTAACTCCTGCAATTTTAGTAGCAATTATTAACTGTTCTCGTTGTTGTTTAATTAACCACTGGCCAATATATTCTTCTGTCATCCCCAGGGTTTTGGTTGGATTGGGAAAAGGATAGGTTTCCGAGGTGTCAATAAAATTAACGCCTTGAGAAACGGCATAATCTAATAATATATGAGCTTCTTCCTTAGTATTCTGATAGCCATAGGTCATCGTTCCGAGACAGATTTCAGATACTCGTAGATCGCTATCACCTAGTTTGTTATATTTCATTTTAATCATCCTACAAATAGTTTTGCCGACTAAATGAGATCAGGATCAATGCCTTGTTCTCTTAATAGTTGAGCTAAACGATCCGCTCTTTGCTTTTCAGCCTCAGCTCTTTGTTTTTCAGTCTCAGCTCTTTGCTTTTCTAACTCAAACTTTTCATCTCCAGTCAATAAAATGTTTCCCGACTGGTCACACCATCTTAACCATTGATCGTAGAATTGGCCTTCAAATTCCCCTGACCATAGCGTTAATCCCAAGTTAACTTCTTCTAACCAGTAATTGTCTTGTAACTGGTAGCTGATAATTTTTCTTTGATAAACTTGTAAAATATTGTCACCCAAGCATTTTAAAGGATCAAATATTACATAATATCCCACGCCTGCATCAAGATAGTTGTTACGTTTACTGCCCAATTCATTCCCCACTTGATTAGAGACAATTTCAATAGCGACTTCGGGGGCTTTACCAAAATTCCAAGTGAAGTAGGAGCGGTTTTTCTTTTGACTCCAATCTTCAGGACATTTAACTCTTAAACTGAGCATCACATCAGGCACTAAGGGCGGTTTTTTATTGGTATAAAATAGTCCGACATTGGCTGTCACTAAAAAAGGAATTTCCAAATTAAACGAACTATAGGCGGAAGAGGTTAATAATCGTTGTTGTTTTTCTGAAATAAGATTATCCACTGGTTGATCATCCTCAATAATTAGCTCATCAATATTTGGCTCAGGCATTAATTCCCATTCTTTTTCAGATAAAGATGATTGCTCGGTAGTGGAATCAATTGGAGGAGATGCTGTTGCAACATTCATAGTTTGCTCTCAATATTTAATCAATAACCTCTAACTATTCCTAGATTATATCATATTTACAATCTTAAATCTATATTTGCTTGACAGAATCTCTAGTTTATGGCATTATTTTTCTATTAATAAAGTTATCTCACTTAAAATAAACTTAATGAATAATTTAACTAATAAGGAAATTGTGGCGGGCTTTTTTGAAATCTACAATAATAAAGATTACCAAGCTATGTACAGGTATTTTGTGCCTAATTATTATGATCACAGTTTGCCCCAAGTTAGAAGTATTGAGGATGCGATCGCCATTTTAAAACAAACTCATGCCAGTTTTCCCGATCTTCAGGTAACGATTGATGATCTCATTGAAGAAGAGAATAAAGTTGTTTTTCGCGGTCATTTTACTGCTACTCATTTAGGGGAATTTGTTGGATTTGCGCCTAGTGGATTACGAGTAGAATTTGAAGCCCTAGAAATCTTTAAATTGGAAAATCAGAAAATCACAGAATCCTGGGGATATTGGCCGATGACTAACATTTTGAGTCAAATTAATCAGCCGATTAATTAAGGTATTAGAAGAAATTTATTTTTTTATTGTTGAGACTATTAACATTTTCGAGATGACTAATATCATTCCAAACCATCAGCATCCAACGCCCATCAATATATTCAAAAACACAGAAATTAGCGTTATCCTGTTTAAAAGGCAAAGGCTTTTTATGGATAATTCCTAGCACTTCTTCAAAAAAACACATCAAAATACCACCATGAGTTATCACGACAATCGTTTCCCCTAAATATTGTTGAGCGATCGCCGTTAGAATCTGAAAACTCCTTTGTCTAAGTTGCTTTAAACTTTCGCCTTCAGGGATAATATATTCAAAATCATTCTGTTCAAAATCTTGTCGTTCTTGAGGAAACTTTTCCTGCATTTCAGAAAGAGTTAATCCTTGAAAAATACCAAAGTTTCTTTCTCGCAATCCTGAGTTAAAAATCACTTTCTTGTCACAGATTGAAGCAATGATATTTACCGTTTGAGCAGCACGCCCCAAGTCACTGGTATAAAGAGTTGTAAAAGAAAGACGACGCAACCTATCACCCAGGGCATAAGCTTGTCGGATTCCGTTGGGAGTCAAAGGACTATCTAATTGCCCCATTGCCCTATCCTGTAGATTCCATTGAGCTTCGCCATGACGGACGATGATCATTTTCATTTTCTGTTATTCTTACACTACAAGTTTGATAGAGCGATTTTCCCGAAATCAGAACTCACATTTCATCAGTTGGAAACAGCCTCTTTTTTCTGTTCTGACATTGGGGAGTACCTCCCTGTCATCGGTATCTGCATTCCAAGAATTAGAATACAAGATAACATAAAAATAAATAAAGCTAACCATAAAAAATGATTACTATGAAAATAAAAGGTTGCTAAAGAGAGAAAGATAAGTCCCAGCAAGCCACTAACCAAATAAGTATTGCGTATAGCAACACCTTCCCCCAAACCTGAACAATATCCATCCAGAATATAAGCAACACTAGAACCTATGATAACAAGAAGTGTCCAGGGGAGATAAGTTTTAGTCGTTTCTATCAATTCAGAATGGCTAGTAAACAGATGAAAGATAGGATCATAAAAAAAGACAGCAACCAAACTAACAATTAAACCGATCGCCAGATTAGTTGCTAGAGCAATTTGCAAAAGTGGCATAAATTTATGAGTTGTACCTTCCCCTTCAAACTGACCGATTAAAGATACAGTAGCATATTCTACCCCCTCACACATATACATACTGATTGCGACTATTTGAAGGAGTAAAACATTTTCAGCCAGCATATCAATCTCTAAGGTTGCACTAAAAGCATTGAAAAGGATAAAAATAGATACGATAACTACAGCCCTAACGGATAGATTGCGATTCAGAGCAAGAGTAGTTCGGAAAACAGAAAAGTCAACCGCTTTGCCCATTAAAGCACCTATTTCCTTCAATGAAAATTCACGATTAATCATCACAAGTCCTACCAATAAGATGATATATTGACTAATGGCTTGTGACAACCCTGCTCCCATACTTGACCAATCCCAAAGGACAATGTAAAGATAATTGAGGACAATATTGGTGACATTTCCAATAATGGTGAGTAAAAGAACTTTGTGATTTTGTTCGCGGCCAAGTAACCACCCAATTAAGGCTAAGTTGGTTAAAACTGCTGGCGCAGCCCAAATTCCGGTATTAAAATAAGTAATACTGGCAAGTTTTACCTCAGTCGTCGCATTCAACAACAGAAAGACTAACTTTTTCAAAGGGTATTGTAGGAGCAAAAAAAATAGCCCCAGGGCCAAAGCCATTAAAGCATTTTGTATGCCTGCTAGGAGTATGGCTTCTCGGTCATTTCGTCCAACCGCTTGAGATGTAATTACAGTTGTTCCTGACTTAATAAAAGAACAACTTTCGTAGAGAAAATTAAACACAATAGCTCCCAATGCTACCCCTTCTAAATAACTAATATTTGATAGGTGTCCGAGGAAAGCTACACTGATTGCTCCTGACAGGGGTATCGTAATATTTGATACTATGTTAACAGTAGCAGTTTTGAGAAAGCGATTGAGAAAGTCGTATTGAAGCAATGTTTTAAAGAGAATCAGATAGCCTAGCAATTATTATTCTAGCAGATACGATAATAATCCCCTAGATTGCGAAAAAATCTCATCCTATTTTATTCATATTACTTGGTTAGCTCTTTCTATTCAGGCAGAAGCCTGGGAAACTATGAAGGAATTTTATGGGCTGTCTTCTGTTAATTCCCACCATAGTTCACCCGTCTAAACTTTAATGCCAAGACGAACTTCTCGATCAATTCGTGTCAACATAGGGGCAGAAACTTTATTAAAGTAATCATCTGTGGCTTTGCGCGATCCTTCCCAAGAACCATAATCATCAATAATGAGAACGCCCCCTTTTGAAAGTTGAGGATAAAGTTGCTCTAATTCCGCCGCAGTAGATTCATACCAGTCCGTATCTAAGCGCAAAATAGAGATAGTTTCTGGCTTAATGGTTGCCAATGTTTCAACGACATCTCCTTGAACAAAAAGGATTTCAAAATCAAAGTTATGGGCAGAGAAAGCCGCTTTAACGTCATCCAATAAAGCGTAACACCAGCCAATATCATCCCCATATTGTTCCATCATTTCAAGCCCAGTATCGCCACGCTTGTACACATCAAATTCGGTAGGGGGGGTCATCCCCTGAAAGGTGTCATAGAGATAGAGTTTGCGATCGCGGATGTTTCGCGCTTTCATAATTAAGGCTGCTAATAAAGAGCTTCCGCCTCTCCACACGCCGCATTCTACAATATCACCTGGTATATTCTGATCCAGAACATAATTAACTGATGTATAAAGGGCAAAAACCGCCTCTTTACTGGTCATTGTGTAGGGCATGACCTGTTGATATAAATCCATGAACACGGGATCTTTGTCAATATCGGGTGTAACTGGATCGATCATCTTCATTTGATGCTTTGTAGAAAAAACGATTGTACGTTCAGTAGTCATGGCAATAGTAAAAGGTTAGGAATAGAAATAGTAAAGGGTTAGGGATAGAAATAGTTCGACAAGCGAGGATTTACAAGGCTTTTGTGATTATACACGATCTAATGGGCAATAGATCGACTTTTTCTACTTAGTCTGGGGTGATTGTGATGGATCGACGATTATGATGGTGATTGTGATAAATCGACACGTTGAATAATAAGACCTTCATTTCCTCGTAGTTCAACGATGTCTCTCAATTGTCCCCCCTGGCGATCCATGAAGGTAGAGAGCATAACTGTTGATTGGTTACGAAATTCTATCGGTAATGTCCATTCCTGAAATTGCGAACTGAAATTCAAGGCGATAAGAATGTCCGATGTTTCATTAAAACGTCGGTAGCAGAAAAGTTGTGGAGGCGAATATAAAGACTGGTATTCACCCAGGTGTAGGGCAGATTGTTGCCGACGCACTCGTAACAGCGATCTCGTTAGGGCTAAAAAGGAGCGGGAGTTAGACTTCTGTGCCTCGACATTGATACTGCTGTAGTCCTGGGCGATCGGTAGCCAAGGGATGACGGATTCAGAGCAGAAACCCGCATTCGCTGAGTTATTCCAGAGCATGGGAGTTCGTTCAGGATCACGCCCCACCCCAATACCAGGAGCTTTTATTTCCCAAGGGTCTTGGATGTGTTCAGCAGGAATCCAACCATCCTCCATACCCAATTCATCGCCGTAGTAAATCGTGGGTGTACCTCGGAGAGTGAGCAACAGCATCATACCGATTTTGGCTTGAGCAAGACCAATTCGGCTGACAATACGATGCTTGTCATGATTGCTTAATGACCAATTCGGCCAGGCACCGACTGGCAGTAATCTCTCGTAACGGTCAACCACTTCTCTGACGGATTCCGCGCTCCATTCACACCCCGATGACATCAATTCTGAATTAAGCGGTAAATGCAGTTCGTCATTGGCTCCATAGTGCTTAACAATTTCTTCTAGGGATTTATAGAGTTCACCCTGCAAAAGGCGATCGCCATACTGATCGACAAGCCTTCGTAGCAGGCGATTAAAATCGTGGATTTCTGGTATGTTCTTGCTAAACACTTCAATCAAGCGATCAGACGGTTCCATGCCTGGATGCCAGCTAGGATTCTCAGGATTATCTCGAAACTGCAAATCTTTAAAAGCACGATAGGCGGCATCAACGCGGATTCCATCCACACCTCGCTGCAACCAAAAATGAAGTACATCCAACATTGCCTCTTTAGCATCAGGATTACGCCAATTAACATCTGGCTGCTCTTTAAGAAACGAGTGTAAATAATACTGCTCTGTTTTGTCATCCCATTCCCAAGCAGAAAGCCCATCAAAACGTCCCAGCCAATTATTGGGCAATTCACCATTGGCCCCTGCGTCTTTCCATATATACCAATCTCGCTTAGGATTTGTCCGCGAACTGCGCGACTCCTTAAACCATGAATGCTGATCAGAAGTATGGGCCGCCACAAAATCAACTAAAATCTTGAGATTGCGATTATGTAAATCTTGGATCAAGCTATCTATATCTGAAAGGCTTCCAAAAATAGGATCAACATCGGTATGATCGCTAACATCGTAACCAAAATCAGCCATAAAAGAAGGATAAAAGGGTGTCACCCAGAGGGCATCTACCCCCAACCATTCCAAATAATCAAGTCGCCCAATAATGCCAGGAATATCACCAATTCCATCCCCATTAGAGTCCTGAAAACTGCGTAGATAAGTTTGATAAATAACCGAAGACTTCCACCAAGGAGAATAGGACATTTTTGCGTTGTTAACTGAAATTAATGAGGAAATAATTTATATTTGTTGTATTTCATGAAAAACCATTATTGCATATTCTGGTCTAACTTGACAAAATCAGGAAGAAGTAAATGCACCAACCCTGTTTAAGAACTGTGCATCTCTATGGTAAGATTTAGCAGAAACAATAAATGATCCATTCCCAAATAACTACCAATTCTAAATTGTGATAATGATAGCACAGCAAAAAATTAAAGTTACCTGTATTTTTACCCATCCCATTCGTTGGGTTCCCTTTGAATTAGTAGCCAAATATATCAATAGGAACAAATTCGATATTGACTATGTCATCCTTAATGAAGGTGATCCAATGATCGCTTTTTTAAAAAGCCTTAATATTCCTCACACCGTTACGTCCTTTTCTGACTATAGCCAGACCCCAGAAATGGTGAAATTTCTTTATGAGCATTTGCTCAAAAATAAGACGGATATTGTTGATACCCACTGGTTTGCAGGAAGTCTCGTAGGAATACAAGCTGCTTATTATGCCGAGGTTCCAGTA
The DNA here is from genome assembly GCA_003249095.1 of Snowella sp. Classification (GTDB taxonomy): domain Bacteria; phylum Cyanobacteriota; class Cyanobacteriia; order Cyanobacteriales; family Microcystaceae; genus Snowella. The sequence continues at coordinate 4,974 of QBMS01000077.1, read as the reverse complement.
CGAGTTTTTACGAGAGGCCACCCTTCAATTAAATACTATACGCGACATGCTGCGAGTAAACACCATTTAATTTGGGAATGTGCCACCAATGTTATTGCAGCCACGAATAAAAGCAAAGAAGGTATGATCGAAGATGGTATTCCTGAGCATAAAATTACCCTAATACCGATAGGATTCGATGTCAATGAATATGAAAATGTAGAAATTTCACGCATTGAGCAATTGCGGGCCAAATATCTAGGAAATCATCAAGGCCCTGTGATTGGTGTAGCGGCAAGATATGTCCGATGGAAGGGCGTGGAATACGTTATTGAAGCCTATAAAAAGGTTCTTGAAACCTATCCTAATGCCCTCTTAGTCCTTTCAGGGACAGGGATTGATCGTGCCAATATAGATGAAAAGATTCGTAATGCCCGCAAAGAAGACATTGTTGCTCCTCAATACGATGATATTATCGCTATTACTGAAAAGTTATCGCAATTAGCGAATCATAGTTATATTGAAATCCCCTTTGAAGCTGATCTTTTTGCCCTGTTCAAATTATTTGATGTTTTTGTTCACGCGCCGACCGATTCTATTCAAGAAACCTTCGGCCAAGTTTATGTAGATGCGATGCTTTCCAGAATTCCATCCGTTATCACCTGTGCGGGTTGTGCGGCGGATTATGCTGTCCATCAAGAAAACGCCTGGATTGTTGATTACCAGAATAGTGATCAAATTGCCGAAGGAATATTAACACTTTTAAAGGATTCGTTCCTTCGAGAAAAGATTATTAACAATGCTTTTCTTTGCGCCCAACAATATGACATCAAGAATCAGATCCAACGCCTTGAGGAATTTTATATTTGTGAATTTGAAAAAAGAAGAAAGTAACTTAGATTATACCATTTTTAAAATGATATTTAGTCAGATATTCTAATGCCATTCTTGAACCATAGGCGATCGCTTTTTTTTGAGATTCTTTCGGTAACAGCCCATCATTCAGTAATTGGTTAACTTCCCTTTGATTACGAAGAGTAACTAATCGCAAATGTTCACTCAGGATGGCATTTTTAAAATAGCTATTAGGTTGTTTAGTTTGGGTGATAAAAACTAGGTCAGTTTCACTGGTAAAAGGATTCCCTGCAATACCGATAAATTTGGTATTCTCAGCATTTAAGTTTAAATTAATGCCGATTTCTTCTGCTAATTCCTGTTGAGCATCGGCATAAAAATTAATTTTTTCTAAATTTTCTTGAAAGGTTGTTAAACCTGCCACAAAATTAAGTAAACCAGGATTATCTACATTAACCGATCGCTCTCCAATATAAACATAACCTTCTAGAGAAATGGGAACAACAGTGACGGCGATCGCCTTAGCAAAATAGGCATAGGGATCTTGATAATTTTCCAGTCCCTTAAGCATTAATTTCAAAGCATCTATTTTACTTCTCTGTAAATCTTGAGAATATCTAGGATAGGTTGTTGGCCCAATCTCTAGGGTTAAAATCTGATTTTTAATCAACCAATTTCCTGTAACTCCTGCACCAGACCAGCGCAATTTACGCTCATCATAGTCCCCAGTTTTGCTACCATCAGTAATTTCTCCCCGTTCAATTTGAGGGTTAATAACCTGCTGAAGATAATCATCAAAAAGACTTGAAATAGGTTCTCCTTGTAAATTTTGAGGAGCTTTGCCATAACTAGCGTAAATCGCCTTAATTTCTCCGACTTCCTGATGCTCTACAAGTGCAATATAGTCTTGATTTTGTCTTAAAGATTCTATCAAGCGATCGCTTTTAGGGAGAGATAAAATTTTCTGGCTAACCTGTTCTAAAACTTGGTTAAATTCGTTACTTTGCATTGATTAATTTTGATAAAAATCTCGAATTTTAGCGATCACCAATTCCTGTTGCTCTGTCGTTAAACTATAGGAAGAAGGTAGAGAAATTCCTGTTTCGTAGGCATTTTCACTAATTGGATAGGATTGGCTTTTATCTACCATATCCCGATAGCAAGGTTGCTGATGTAAAGGACAGAAAAAGCGACGGGTTTGAATGCCTGAATTTAATAAATAAGCTTCTAAGTCAGCCCGATTTTCAGCATAAAAAGACGTAAACCAATGGACAGGGGAACACCGTTCATCAATGGTTAAAATTTGAAACTGAGGAATACCCGCTAATTCTTGCCGATAAACATCATAAATTTCCTGTTTCTTTTGGATAATTGCAGGTAGTTTTTCTAATTGAGCCACCCCGATCGCAGATTGTAATTCCGTAATGGAAAAATTAAATCCAATATGTTCATGGACAAAGGTACCTCGGCGATCGCGCCCATGATTTTTGAGACGACGACAAGCCAAAGCAATCTCATCATTTTCGGTCAAAATAATGCCCCCTTCTCCACAGGTAATCGTCTTATTTCCATAAAAAGAAATCGCGCCGACATCTCCCTGTAAACTAACGTGTTCACCCTTAAATTTTACCCCTATCGCCTGGGCCGCATCCTCAATAACTTTCAAATTATACTTAGTTGCAAATTCCAAAATCGCCACCAAATCTGCACTTTGTCCGTACAGATGCACAGGCATAATCGCCTTGGTTTTCTCCGTGACCAGTTTTTCCGCAGCAATCGTATCAATACATAATGTATCAGCTTTGATTTCACAAAATACAGGTTTCGCTCCTGTCATAATCACCGCATTAGAAGAGGCAACGAAAGTTAAATTTGGAACAATCACCTCATCCCCATAACCAATATTTAAAGCCTTCAATCCACAATACAAAGCCGTCGTACCATTAGACGTAGCAATGACATTTTTAGCCCCTGTTATTTTTTGCACTCCTTGTTCAAATTCAGATGTCATTTGGTTTTCAGTTAAGTATGTAGAGTCTATAACTCGCTTTACCGCCTGCAACTCACTGTCATCAATCCAAGGCTCAATTTGTAGTATCATCCCAATAAGATTTTCCTTCATTCAAAAATTTAAACCAAAACAAAAAACATTAAGAGCTCATTAAGAACTCATTAAGATATCCTACTACCAGTTGAGACAATTATCAACCCCCATTCCGCAGGCTGATTTTTCTCGTTATCTTTTTTTAAATGAATTGATATTTCTCTCTATGGCTTAATTCGGGTTTGAAGCCAGATACATTCCTGCTACTTCTATGCAAGAGAAAAGCATGAAATACTTATCCACATGGGCAATATTCATGAGCTTGTGAGCTAAAAGTATTCTGTGCGAATTTTTTCGAGTTCAGGATAGTTCGCGATCGCAACTTGAATTTCCTTTTCAGTGATTACCTTTTTTAAAAGATCAGGATCATTTTTATCATAATTCGGAATATATTTGAGTAGTTTCTTTTCACAAGCACTACATTCATATTCATTTAGATTAATGGGTTGAAAATGAGCTAATAGCCAATTTTCCATACAGGGCTTACTGATATAAATTGTTACATCTTTTTTCTTTTCTAAACTATTTTTCAAGTTAGAATCAGAACTCGCATAATACCTATCTTGATCGAACCAAATAACATAGCCTAAATAATCATCAGGATTATTTTTATTAATAATTTTTTCGGCTTCCAATAGTATATTTTTTACACTTCCTCCTCCACAGTTTTTGATTTTAGCTCCATTTTTGTATAAAATTTTTAGTAGAAGTAAATAATTTTCTTCTGTAGAGCCTTCTACAATAAAATAATAAGGACGAATACTTTTTCTGGGAGGTCGTTTTTCTCTGGCCATAAACAGAATAAATGAAGAATTAAAAAGCTAAATTACAAGGCTCTAGGTTTTGCTCCAAAGCGGCCAATACGATAGAGTTCTTCTAGGTTACGTTGCTGAATATCTTTAATATCAGTAAAGTCAGCCGCCGAAAAAATTTCAGTTTGACCTTGATCATTTTTTTCGGTAAACCAAAGTTGATTAGGCTGTAAAATCTCCATTAAAGCTGTATTGTGGAAAGAAAATAAAAGCTGTCCTCCTTCAATATTTTGATTAGGATTTTCAAACAGACCAATTAAATAAGCAATCAAATTTTGATGTAATTGTAATTCTATTTCATCAAATATTAGTAAATAACCTAAATTAAATGCAAGAAGTTGGATCTTTTCTAAAAGAACTATTAGCTTAAGAGTTCCCGCACTTTCATAAATATCTGAAAATTCTACTAGAATATCATCAACCTTATGCTTAAACTTGACCTCTGACAACATTTCTCTTGTCCGTTGTTGGAAAAATAAACGACTTTCAGAATCAGACGTATTAATAATATGTTCTATTATTTGTTTTTCATTCTCTGGAATTGGCTTTAAATTAACTGATTCAATTCCCACATCAGCGATTCTAAGAATATTAATTAATTGTTCTTCTAATGTTGAATCATTAGTAAAGTTTTTAATAATTGATGGTTTAAAATCAAATTGGACAAGTCCCATACGATTTACATTGGTAGAATTTGGGTATTCTTGGAGAGCTTGTGCAATATCTTGGGAAGGAAATTGAGCTAAAAAGGAAATGATAGAGTTTTTGGGACGTAAGGCAGTAGTTACATCTTTATCTAAAACATGAATATTTTTCCCAAACTCAACTTGTTGCTTTTTTCTTTTATAAACTAATTCGGCAATGGTTCAGCCTGATTAAAGGCAGAAAGGATTACTGGGCAAAGGATTAGAGAAACAAAGAAGCAAATATAAGCTTGGAAGTAATGGTTATAACTTTACAGGGGTGTTAAGGGTAATAATACTATAAATAAATCGGTAAAAAAAGGAGAGAGAGTATGTCAATCCAAAAGATAAAGCCAATCCAAGAGTTTAATGATTCTATATTTTGCAATGGGAAAGAAAAAGAATTATTTAAACGAGACTGTCCTCATTGTCACAGCGAGGAAGTGAAAATTCATTCTCATTACAAAACGAAAAATAATGGAGAGAGAAAAATATTTATCTGTCAAAAATGTGAGTCACTATATTCAGAAACGTATAATAC